>JASLEM010000102.1 GCA_030151165.1 Burkholderiaceae bacterium | reverse complement strand
GGCCAGCGATGCCGCGGCCGCCTCTCCGATCGCGCCGCCTGCCGTGGCCACCGCGGCCGCGACGCCGAACCTGTCGACCAGCCCGGCCACGTCGCCCACGGCCGACGACACGCTCATCCATCCGACCGCCGCGCCGGGCATCCCGGTGCAGGTGATCGCGACGGCGGATTCGTGGGTCGAGGTGGTGGACGCGCAAGGGCATTCGCTGCTGTCGCGCACCGTCGTCGCCGGCGAGTCCGTCGGGCTCGACGGCGCTCTCCCGATGCGCGTCAAGGTCGGAAACGCGCGCGGCACGCGCTTGACATTGCGCGGCGACAATGTCGACTTGGCCCCGTGGACGCGCGACAACGTCGCGCGCCTCGAACTGAAGTGATGACGCCATGACCGACACGACCCTGCCTGCCCGAACCGAAGACGACGTGAACGACCTGCTGGGCAACGACCCGATCCCCGAGGTCGCCGCGGCGGCGCGCCACACGCGCCAGGCGCGCATCGTCTGGGGCAGCCACGTCGTGACCGTCGGCGGCGACGCGCCGGTGCGCGTGCAATCGATGACCAACACCGACACCGTGCAGGTCATCGAGACGGCGATCCAGGTCAAGGAGCTCGCGCTGGCCGGCTCGGAGCTGGTGCGCATCACGGTCAACACGCCGGAGGCCGCGGCCGCCGTGCCGCACATCCGCGACCAGCTCGACCGCATGGGCATCAACGTGCCGCTGGTGGGCGACTTCCATTACAACGGCCATCGCCTGCTCACCGAGCACCCGGCGTGCGCCGAGGCGCTGTCGAAGTACCGCATCAACCCGGGCAACGTCGGCCGCGGCGAGAAGGGCGATCGCCAGTTCGCGCAGATGGTCGAGGCCGCCTGCAGGTACGACAAGGCGGTGCGCATCGGCGTCAACTGGGGCAGCCTCGACCAGGAGCTCCTGAAGGCGCTGATGGACGCGAACGCGAAGCGCGCGCAGCCGTGGGACGTCAAGCAGGTGATGTACGAGGCGCTGGTGCGCTCGGCGATCGAGTCGGCGCAGGCCGCGCGCGACATCGGGCTCGACCCGAACCAGATCCTGCTGAGCTGCAAGATGAGCGCGGTGCAGGACCTGATCTCGGTCTACCGCGGCCTCGCGAAGCGCACCGACTATGCGCTGCACCTGGGCCTGACCGAGGCCGGCATGGGCGCCAAGGGCACGGTGGCCTCGGCCGCCGCGCTGTCGGTGCTGCTGCAGGACGGCATTGGCGACACGATCCGCGTCTCGCTCACGCCGCAACCCGGCGAGGCGCGCACGCAGGAAGTGGTCGTCGCGCTCGAGATCCTGCAGTCGCTGGGCCTGCGCAAGTTCAACCCGAGCGTCACGGCCTGCCCGGGCTGCGGCCGCACGACCAGCACCGTGTTCCAGGACCTGACCAAGCAGATCGACGACTTCCTGCGCGCGCAGATGCCCGTCTGGCGCGACCGCTTCCCGGGCGTCGAGGGCATGAAGGTCGCGGTCATGGGCTGCATCGTCAACGGCCCCGGCGAAAGCAAGCACGCCGACATCGGCATCAGCCTGCCCGGCACCGGCGAAGCGCCGTCCGCCCCCGTCTACATCGACGGCGAACGCGTGCTCACGCTGCGCGGCGACAACATCGCCGGCGAATTCCGGGCGATCGTCGAGCAGTACATCGAACGCCGCTACGGCGCCGTCACCGCCGCGCATTGAAGCTCCCGCAGCTTCGTTCCGTTCGACTCCCGATCCACCCACGCGGCCGCGCAACGGGCCGCCTGCTTTCCATTGCCCATGGCTGAAATCCTGCGTGCCGTCAAAGGCATGAACGACATCTTCCCGGCGTCGGTGCCGCGCAAGGCGACCGATGTCCTGCCCACGTCCAACATGTGGCAGTGGTTCGAGACGACCGCGCGCTCGGTGCTGCAGCGCTACGGCTACCAGAGCCTGATCACGCCGATCGTCGAGCCCACCGCGCTGTTCGTGCGCGGCATCGGCGAGGTGACGGACATCGTCGAGAAGGAGATGTACTCCTTCGCGGACTCGATGAACGGCGACAAGCTCACGCTGCGCCCCGAGCACACCGCCGGGATCGTGCGCGCGATGATCGAGCACAACGCGCTGTACAACGGGCCGCTGCGCCTGTGGTCGATGGGCCCGGTGTTCCGCCACGAGAAGCCGCAGAAGGGGCGCTACCGCCAGTTCAACCAGCTGGACGTCGAGGCCCTCGGCTTCGCCGGCCCGGACGTCGACGCCGAGCAGATCCTGCTCACGCGCACGCTGCTGCGCGAGCTGGGCCTGAAGGAGGGCGAGCACGTCCGCCTCGAGATCAACAGCCTCGGCCAACCGGCGGAGCGCGCTGCGCACCGCGCCGCGCTGGTCGCGTATTTCGAGACCCACGCCGCGTTGCTGGACGAGGACTCGAAGCGCCGCCTCGCGACGAACCCGCTACGCATTTTGGACAGCAAGAACCCGGCGATGCAGGAGATGATCGACGCGGCGCCGAAGCTGATGGACTTCCTCGGCGCCGAGACGATGGCGCACTTCGACGCCGTGCGCGCCGTGCTCGACGCCGTCGGCCTCGCGTACCGCATCAACACGCGCCTCGTGCGCGGCCTCGACTACTACAACCTCACCGTGTTCGAGTGGGTGACCGACCAGCTCGGCTCGCAGGGCACCGTGTGCGGCGGCGGCCGCTACGACGGCCTGATCGAGCAGCTGGGCGGCAAGGCCGCGCCCGCGGTCGGCTGGGGGCTCGGCATCGAGCGCCTGCTGCTGCTCCTGGAGGCCGTGGGCATCGCGCCGCCGGCCGACGTACCGGACGTCTACGTCGTCGTCGGCGTCGACGAGGCGCGCGTGCCGGCGATGGTCGCGGCCGAAGGCCTGCGCGCGGCGGGGCTGTCGGTGCTCGTGCACGCACAGGGCAGGGACGGCATCGCGAGCGTCAAGTCGCAGTTCAAGAAGGCCGACGCGAGCGGCGCGCGCGTAGCGCTGGTGTTAGGTGCGGAAGAGCTCGCGCGGGGCGCGGTGGGGGGGAAGTCGCTGCACGATCGCGCCGCGGAGCAGGTCGAACGCCCCCTGGCCGATGTTTCCGCGTGGGCCGCGGAGCTGCGCAACGCATAATCGGCGATTCGCTCGCGATTTGCGGGCAGCGCACCCATTCGTCCGCGCCGCGCTTCTTCCGAAGTTCCCGCGGGCTCATTTCTCGACATATCGATCCACGATGGCACAACAACTCGATCTCCAGGAACAAGAACAGATCGACGCTCTCAAGGCGTTCTGGAAGACCTACGGCAACCTGATCACCTGGCTGATCACGCTGGTGCTCCTGGCGTTCGCCGGCTTCAACGGCTGGCAGTGGCACGAGCGCCAGCAGGCCGCGAAGGCGAGCTCGATGTTCGGCGAGCTCGAGTCCGCGGCGAACGTGGGCGACGCGGACCGCGCCGGCCACGTGTTCGGCGACATGAAGTCCGCCGTGCCGAAGGCGACCTTCACGCAGCAGGCCGGCCTGCTCGCCGCGAAGGTGCAGAACGACAAGGGCCAGGCCGTCAACGCGATCGCCAGCCTGCAGTGGGTCGCCGACAACGGCAACGAGGAGAACGCCGCCGTCGCGCGCGTGCGCCTGGCCGGCCTGCTCGCCGACGCCAAGAAGTACGACGACGCGCTCAAGCAGCTCGACCTCGTCAAGACGCCGGCGTTCGCCGCGCTGGTCGCGGATCGCCGCGGCGACGTGCTGCTCGCCAAGGGCGACACCGCGGGCGCCAAGGCGGCCTACAAGGCGGCCTGGGACGGCCTGCCGGCGGACCAGCAGTACAAGGTCGTGGTCGAGGCCAAGCTGACCGCGCTCGGCGCCGCGCCGGCCGCCTCGGCGGCGTCGGGAGCCGCGCAATGACGGGGCGCCTGACGGGCCTGCGTTCGAACCGCTTCGCCTCGCTGGCCGCGCTGGCGACCCTCGCGGCCGCGGCGCTGCTGGCCGGTTGCGCCAGCGATGCCGCCAAGCCGACGCCGCTCGAGCCGCTGACGCCCAAGATCTCGGGCCACCAGGTCTGGAAGATGAGCTTCTCGAGCCTGTCGACGCTGACCGGCAGCGCCGGCTTCGGCCCGCAGGGTGTCGCGGCGGCGGGCAGGAACTTCGTGATCGGCGCGCTCAACGGCACGGTGGTGTCGGTGGACGCCGAGACCGGCAAGGAAGACTGGCGCGCGGACGCGGGCGGCGGCCTGGCCACCGGCGTCGGCACGGACGGCCGCTTCGCGGGCGTCGTGACGCGCGACGGCGACCTCGTCGTGATCGAGAAGGGCGCCGTGAAGTGGCGCCAGCACCTGATCAGCCCCACGGTCACCGCGCCTTTCATCGCCGGCGAGCGCGTGTTCGTGCTCGGCGTCGACCGCACGGTGACGGCCTTCGACGCGATCGACGGCAAGAAGATCTGGCTGTACGCCCGCCCGGGCGACGCGCTGACGCTGTCGCAGGCCGGCGTGCTGACGTCGTGGCAGGACACGCTGCTGGCCGGCCAGGGCTCGCGCCTGACCGCGCTCGACCCGCTCAAGGGCACGGTGCGCTGGGAGGTGCCGGTGGCGGCGCCGCGCGGCACCAACGAGGTCGAGCGCCTCGCCGACCTCGTCGGCCCGGCCACGCGCGTCGGCAACACCTACTGCATCCGCGCGTTCCAGAACGGCCTCGGCTGCGTCGACGCGGAGCGCTCGACCGCGCTGTGGTCGATCAACGGCGGCGGCAGCCAGGCGATCGGCGCCGACGACGAGTACGTGTTCTCCGGCGACGGCAGCGACCGCCTCACCGCGCGCCGCCGCGCGAACGGCGAGTCGGTCTGGCTGAGCGACAAGTTCCAGAACCGCAAGCTGAGCGGCATGACGGCGGTCGGCAAGGTCGTCGTCTTCGGCGACTACCAGGGCTACGTCCACTTCCTCGACCGCGCGACCGGCACGCCGCTGCTGCGCCTCGAGACGG
>JASLEM010000182.1 GCA_030151165.1 Burkholderiaceae bacterium | reverse complement strand
GGGGGCACGACGCCGAAGGTGTCGAACGCCTGCATGCCCCACTTCATGAACTTGTAGCGCTCGTTGTTGCGCTGGAACTCGATCTTCATGTTGATGTCGAGCGAGTTCTTGTGCGCGAAGTCGTCGATCATCACGCTGTGGTCAACGACCAGGTCGACCGGCACCAGCGGCTCGATCGTCTTCGGGTTCTTGTTCTGGCGCGCGGCCTCGCTGCGCATCGCCGCGAGGTCGGCCAGCAGCGGCACGCCGGTGAAATCCTGCAGCACGACGCGCGCGACGACGAACGGGATCTCGTCCGTGCGCTCGGCCTTCGGCGCCCAGTTCGCGAGCTGGCGGACATGCTCCGGCGTCACGCGCTTGCCGTCGCAGTGGCGCAGCACGGCCTCGAGCACGAGGCGGATCGACACCGGCAGGCGCGCGATCTTCGGGAAGTCCTTCGTCAGCGCCGGGATCGAATGGAATCGACCGCTGGCGCCCGAAGGGGTCTTGAACGTCTGGAGCGTATGCGCGAACGGCGCGTGCGGCGCGGACAGGGACATCGGGTTTCCTCGCAGGGGTTCCGCCGCTGAACGGCAATCGGCCATCTTGCCTCAGCCGCGACTTTTCCCTCAAGACCTTGCGCGAGTGTCAGTCGTTTTTACTCGGGTTCGCGCCCTTCCGGCCCTCGCCGCGCCCTCGCGCGCGGGCGCGCCCCGCCCGGGCGTCACGCGCGAGGGCGACGACGATGCGCGAAAACGGTTCCAATGCCATCTGCCATGCGACCGACACCCGCCTCCGTCCGATGACGCTGCCGCTCAACCCCGACGAGTTCGAGATCACCGCGATCCGCGCGCAGGGGGCGGGCGGGCAGAACGTCAACAAGGTCAGCTCCGCCGTCCACCTGCGCTTCGACATCGCCGCCTCCTCGCTGCCGGACGGCGTCAAGGCGCGGCTGCTCGCGTTGCGCGACCACCGCATCACGTCCGAGGGCGTCATCGTCATCAAGGCGCAACAGACGCGCAGCCAGGACATGAACCGCAGCGACGCGATCGCACGGCTGCAGGAACTGGTCGACTCCGTCGAGAAGCCCCCGCTCGTGCGCCGCCCGACCAAGCCGACCTACGGCTCGAAGCAGCGGCGGCTGGAGGGCAAGAGCGTGCGCTCGGCGATCAAGGCGGGGCGCGGCAAGGTCAGCGAGTGACCGCGGCGCCGGGCGACGCGCCGCCGCGCTTCGACGCCGGCATCCGCACGACCGCCTCGCCGTCCACCGCCCGCGCGCGCAGCTGGCCGCAGCCGCCCTCGACGTCTTGGCCCGCCGACTGGCGCAGCTTCGTCAGCACCCCGCGCGACTGCAGCGTCCTGGCGATCGCCGCGGCCTTGTCGGCGGAGGGCCGGCTGAAGCCGAGGCCTTCGTTCGTGTTGTACGGGATCATGTTCATCAGCGCGTACTTGCCCTTGAGCAGGCGCACGATGCCGTCGATCTCGTCGTCGCCGTCATTGATGCCCTCGAGCAGCGTCCACTGGTACTGGATCGGGTAGCCGGTGGCGCGCGCGTAGGCCTCGCCGAGGTCGACCAGCTCGTCGGGCGCGAGGCGCGGCGCGCGCGGCAGCAGTTCGCGGCGCAGCGCGTCCTTGGTCGAGTGCAGCGACAGCGCCAGCGCCGGCTTGACCGGCCCGGCGGGCAGGCGCTCGAAGACGCGGCGGTCGCCGACGGTCGAGAACACGAGGTTCTTGTGGCCGATGCCGCCGGCGGTGCCGAGCAGGTCGATCGCCTCCATCACGTTGTCGAGGTTGTGCGCGGGCTCGCCCATGCCCATGAAGACGACCTTCCTGACGAAGCGCTTCGTGCGCGCGAGCACGACCTGGGCGACGATCTCGGCGCTGCCGACCTGGCGCAGCAGGCCGTCGCGGCCCGTCATGCAGAACACGCAGCCGACCGCGCAGCCGACCTGGGTCGACACGCACAGCCCGTCGCGCGGCAGCAGCACGCTCTCGACCGTCTGGCCGTCGCCCAGCCCGACGAGCAGGCGGGCCGAGCCGTCCTCGCCCGGGTGCTCCGAGCGCAGCGTGGCGAGGCCGGCGAGCTCGGCGGAGATCGTCGGCAGCGCCTCGCGCAGCGCCTTCGGCAGGAAGTCCTCGAGGCGGCGCTTGCCGGCGTCCTGCGGCTGCGCGGTAACCCACTGGCGCAGCACGCGCGCCTGGTGCTCGGGCGAGGCGCCGAGGGCACGCAGGCGAAGGCGGAGGTCGTGGATGCGCATGGGGAAAGGGGTCGTCGAAGCGGGCGAAACCGCGATTTTCGACGATTCGGGCGTCGCGCGCCGACCGGCGTTTGCAACGAACGCACGAAGCGGCCGCTGCCGGGCCTCAGTGCCCGCCCACGCTCACCAGCGAACGCTGCACCCAGCCGCTGACGTTCGACGAGTCGAACTGCACGAAGCCGTTCTGCACTTGGCCGTTGGCGATCAGTTCGTCGCTGCGCGCGAGGGTGCCGACGACCTTGCTGTCCTTCGACGGGCCGGCGTAGACCTTCACGTTGTTGATGCGCGCCATCAGCACGTCGCCTTCCTTGACCGGCATGCCGGCCTTGGTGGAGACGGCGGCGTTGGCGTCGCCGGCCGCGCTCGAGGTCTTGACGAGCGAGTTGTTGTCGCGGATGGCGATGACGATCCGGTTGTAGTTGTCGAGCAGGCTGGCCGCGATGACCTTGCCTTCCGGCGTGCTCGTGTAGCCGTTCATCGCGCCGAACGTGCTGCCGCCGAAGCCCCAGCCGCCGACGTCGAAGTCGGTCTTGGTCGCCTTGCCTTCGGCGGACGCCACCTGGATGCTGGAGCGCACGTCGGAGATCAGCAGGCTCGTCGACGCTTCCTTGAACTTCAGCCCGCCGGCCACGCCGCCCAGCGCGCCGAGGCCCACGCGGCTCAGCAGGCCGCCGGCCAGCGCGCCGCCGATGCCGCCGGTGTTGTTGGCGGCGATCTGCACCTGGGGCGTCATCACGAAGTCGGCGGCCTGCATCTGGCCCTTGCCGACGTTGGACTCGCCGCGCAGGTCGCCGCCCTCGGCGAGCGCGCGTTCCTGCTGGATGTCGTGCAGGCCCTGCCCGCGCTCGACGACGTCGAAGCAGCCCGAGTTCTGCACCATCATGCGCAGCAGCGCCGCCGGCGAACCGAGCTGGTAGGCCGACAGGTAGCCCCAGCCGCCCTGCGGCTCCGAGACGGCCAGCACGCCCAGCTTGTGGCCGCACTTCTCGACGTTCGAGGTGCTGTCGGCCGCGGCCTGCCCCGCGGCGAGCAGCAGCGGCAGCGCGGTGGCGGCGGTGATCAGGGCGGTCGATGCGCGCGACGTCTTCTTCATGGAACAGGCCTCCTGGAATCGGTCGCAAATTCTGCCATCGCACCGTCGCGCAGGTGATCCCTCGGGAGGGGGACACGCCGGGCTTGACGCGCGGTCGGCGACGGGGTCGAACGGCGCCGTCCACAGGTCGCGGCATCAGGGCTTACCCGTGGCTCCCGGCCTCGTGCAAGCCGCGCGGTCGCGCAGGGGCGTCGTCTGCATTACCCTTGCCACGTCGCCGACGGGACGTCTCGCCCGGCGGATCGGCCATCGCCCCTCGCCCATGCGCCTTCCCTTCATCGATCCCGACCGCCTCCGCAGCTGGGCCATCGCCGTCGCCATCGCGACGCTCGCGCTGGCCCTGCAGTGGTCGGTTCGCCCGTGGGTCGGCGAGAAGGTGCCGTTCCTGTTCTTCCTGCCGGCGATCGTGATCGCGGCGGCGATCGCCGGCCGCGGCGCGGGCATCGGCGTGACGGCGGTGGGCCTCGTCAGCGCGGTGCGCTGGCTCGCGCCCGGGCAGAGCTGGGAGGTGCTGAACCCGTCGGACGGCCTGTCGCTCGCGATCTTCGGCGTGCTGGGGCTGGTGCTCGCGGCGCTCGGCGCGCGGCTGCGCGTGTCGAGCGCGCGCGCGTCGGCGGCGGAGCAGCGCCTGCTGCTCGCGGGCGAGGACACCGGCATCGGCATCTTCGACCTCGACCTGGCCACGCGCATGGTCTGGCTCACGCCCGCGCTCGCGGCGCTGTGCGGCGTCGATGCGTCGCGCGGGCCCGTGCCGCTCGACACGCTGCTCGCGAAGCTGCCGCCGGACGCCGCGCTCGAGGGCCGCGCCGTCGTCGCCCGCAAGATCGCGGAGCGCGCCCGCGCCTACGAGCGCGAGCTGCGCCTGCCGCTGCCCGACGGCGGCGCGCGCTGGCTGATGCTGCGCGTGCACCTCGTGTGGCAGGGCGACCGCGTCACGCGGCTGCGCGGCGCGTGCATCGACATCACCGAGCGCAAGAGCGTCGACGCGCTGCTCGATCGCACCAAGGCCGAGCTGAGCCAGCAGGTGGCCGACCTGCACCGGCTGCACGAGCTGAGCAGCCGCCTGCTCGACTCGACGCTGCTGCCCGAGCAGCTGCAGATGATCCTCGCCGCGCTGGCCGACTTCCACGACGCGCGCCGCGGCCTCGTCACGCTGTTCGACACCCACTCCGGCACGCTGACGATCGACGCCAGCACCGGCTTCGCGCCCGCGACGCTCGCGCGCCTGCTGCAGACCAGCGGCGTCGACGGCGCCTGCGCGCTCGCGTGCGTCACGCGCGAGCGCGCGATCGTCGAGGACACCGAGGCCACGGGCACCGACGCGCGCCTGCGCACGCTCGCCCGCGAGGAAGGGTTCCGCGCGGTGCACAGCACGCCGCTGATCGGCCAGCACGGCGACGTCCTCGGCGCGATCTCGGTGCACTTCGACTCGCCGCGCGCGCCGACCGAGCGCGAGCGCACGCTGGCCGACATCTGCGCGCGCAAGGCCGCCACCTTCACCGAGCGCGCGCGGGCGCAGGCCGCGTTCGAGGAGTCGCAGGGCCGCTTCCAGGCCGTGCTCGACGCGTCGGCCGTGCCCTTCGTCGTGCTCGCGCCGGTGCGCGAGACCACCAGCGGCCAGGTCGTCGATTTCGAGTGGCGCTACGTCAACGCCGCCGCCGCGAAGGCGCTGCGCCGGCCGGCCGACGCCTTCGCCGGCAAGCGCGTGCTCGACGTGCTGCCCGCGCGCTGGACGCAGACGACGTCGTTCCACGAATACGTCATCGTCGTCGAGGAGAACGCGACGCGCGAGTTCGACACCATGGTGCACTACGAGGGCATCGAGACCTGGTTCCAGTGCGTCGCCTCGCCGATGGACGGCAGCGTCGCGCTGTGGTTCACCGACGTCACCACGCGCAAGCGCGACGAGCAGACGCTGCAGGACGCCGACCGGCGCAAGGACGAGTTCCTCGCGACGCTCGCGCACGAGCTGCGCAACCCGCTCGCGCCGATCCGCCAGGCGGCGGCGGTGTCGCGCCTGCCGCAGGCGACCGAGGCGCAGAAGCGCTGGGCGCACGACGTGATCGACCGCCAGGTGCGCCACATGGCGCTGCTGCTCGACGACCTGCTGGACGTCTCGCGCATCACGCGCGGCGTGCTGGCGCTGCGGCGCGGACCCAACGAGCTCGGCGAGATGCTGGACGCCGCCGTCGAGACCGCGCGGCCGCTGATCGACGCGCGCCGGCACCAGCTCGAGGTCGTCGCGCCGCAGGAAGCCATCGTGATGCAGGCCGACCCGCTGCGCGTCTCGCAGATCGTCGCCAACCTGCTGACCAACGCCGCCAAGTACACCGACCCGCACGGCCACGTCCGGCTCGTCGCGGCGCTCGACGGCGACGACATCGTGATCGAGGTCGGCGACGACGGCATCGGCATCGCGGCCGACGCGCTGCCCGCGGTGTTCGACATGTTCACGCAGCTGCGCGGCACCGACGAGCGCGGCGGCGGGCTCGGCATCGGGCTCGCGCTGACGAAGGGGCTCGTCGAGCTGCACGGCGGCAGCATCGCCGTGCGCAGCGACGGCCTCGGCCGCGGCAGCGTGTTCACCGTGCGCCTGCCGCGCGGCGAGGCGCCGCGCGATACAGCCCCCGGTATCGACGCCGACGAGATCGAGCCGCGCGCCGCGCCCGCGCGCCGCATCCTCGTCGCCGACGACAACCGCGACGCCGCCGAGAGCCTCGCGGCGCTGCTCGAGCTCGAAGGCCACGAGGTCACGCTGGCGTTCGACGGCGAGGACGCGCTGCGTGCCTACGAGCGCGTGCGGCCGGACGTCTGCCTGCTCGACATCGGCATGCCGCACCACACCGGCAACGAGGTGGCGAGCCGCATCCGCGCCGGCGAGGACGGCCGCGCGCCGACGCTCGTCGCCATCACCGGCTGGGGCCAGGACGCCGACCGCAAGCTCGCGCTCGACGCCGGGTTCGACCATCACCTGACCAAGCCGGTCGATCCGCAGCAGCTGCTCAAGCTGATCGGCGACCTGCGCCGCGACGCGGTGTCCGCGGCCTGAGCGGCGGCACGCGGCGGCGGCGTCGCGTGTCGGGCCGGACACGAAGAGACCAAACTCCCGACACGCCGCGCGTCTCCAATGCCTTCCATGCGGGCACTGTCGCCCCGCACCGCAGGAAAGGCATGCGATGGACGATCACGACAAGGGCCTCGCCCACGACCTCGACACCCTCGGCCGCCGCCGCGTGCTGCTCGGCGGCGCCGGCCTCGCCGCGCTGACGGTGCTGACCGCGTGGGGCTGCGGCGGCGGGGGCGGCGACGACGCCTCGAGCACGACGACGTCGACCGGCTCCGGCACCACGACCACCTCCGGCGGCACGACGACCAGCACCGGCGCGTCGGGCGCGTGCGCCGTGAGCGCCGAGGAGACCCAGGGACCGTTCCCGGCCGACGGCTCGAACACGATCAACGGCACGGTCTCGAACGCGCTCGCGCTGACGGGCATCGTGCGCAGCGACATCCGCTCCAGCTTCGGTACGATGAGCGGCACCGCAGCGGGCGTGCCGACCACGCTGACGCTGACGCTCGTCAACGTGAACAACAGCTGCGCCGACCTCTCCGGCTACGCGATCTACGTGTGGCACTGCGACCGCGACGGCGAGTACTCGCTGTACGGCGCCACCGACCAGAACTACCTGCGCGGCGTGCAGGTGACGGACGCCGGCGGCGTCGTCACGTTCACGACGATCTTCCCCGCCTGCTACTCGGGCCGCATGCCCCACATCCACATCGAGGTCTACCGCAGCGCGACCACGGCGACCTCGTACACGAACAAGCTCAAGACGACGCAGCTCGCGTTCCCGACGGACGTCTGCAGCACGGTGTATTCGACGGCGACCGGCTACAGCCAGAGCGTCACGAACTTCGAGCAGATCAGCTTCGCCACCGACATGGTGTTCAGCGACGGCACGTCGACCGAGATGTCGACCGTGACGGGCAGCGTCGCCGCGGGCTACGACGTCGCGCTCACCGTGGGCATCTCGGTCTGACGGTCGCCACCGCCCCGGCGCGCGCGCTGCCGCGCCCTTTCCCCGCCACGACTCGCGCGCACCGGCCGCAGAATGCGGGCTGGCACGCACATCGAGGCTTCGCGTGAAAGAGATCTTCCGACGTTGGTTCGCGGACACGCTGTTCAAGCGGCTGTTCGCGTTGATGTGGCTCGCGCTCGTGGTGAGCCACGCCGTGGCGTTCTTCGTGGTCACGCACAACCACACGTTCCCGCCGGGCGCGCGGCTGCCGACGTTCCCGTCGCTGCCGCCGTTCCCGTCGCAGCACCCGCCGCATCCGCCGATGGACGGCGGCCCGGGGCCCGGCGGCTTCATGCATCCGCCGGGCGGGCCGCCGCCCGGCCTGTCCGCCAACGGGCCCGCCGGTTCGCCGCAGGACGGGCCCCGCGGCCCGGGCGGCCCGGGATTCCAGCGCGGCGACGACGGCCACGGCATGCTGGCCAGCGAGGTGGCGCTGGACTACGGCATCCGCTTCGCGATCATCGGCCTCGCCGCGTGGCTGGGCGCGCGCTGGCTCTCGCGGCCGATGCGCGGGCTCGCGGCGGCGTCGCGCACGCTCGGCGCCTCGCTGACGCGCAACGAGCCGCCGCCGCAGGTCGACGAGCGCAACGGCACGATCGAGGTGCGCGAGGCGGCGCATGTCTTCAACGAGATGTCGCAGCAGCTCAGCGAGCAGGTCAACGCGCGGGCGCTGCTGGTGGCGGCCGTCTCGCACGACCTGCGCACGCCGCTGACGCGCATCCGCATGCGGCTCGAGGCCACCGAGGGCGATCCGCTCACGCTGCGCTCGATCGCCGACATCCACGAGATGGACGACCTCATCGAGTCGGCGCTCGAGGTGTTCCGCGGCCCGGGGCACCAGGAGCCGCCGCAGGTGACGGATGTGCTCGCGCTGGTGCAGTCGCTCACCGACGACCTCGCCGACCTCGGCCAACCCGTCACCGTCGCCGGCGAGTCGACGCGTGCACGCATCCATCCGGTCGCGCTGCGGCGCGCGGTGTCGAACCTCGTGAACAACGCGCTGCGCTACGGCGAGCGCGCGGACGTGCGCGTCGAGACGACGTCGGACGCGGTGCAGATCGTCGTCGACGATACCGGGCCCGGTATCCCGCAGGCGCAGCTGGAAGCCGTGATGCGGCCGTTCTTCCGCCTCGAGCATTCGCGCAACCGGCAGACCGGCGGAAGCGGGCTCGGGCTCTACATCGCGCGCGACCTCGTCACGCGCCAGGGCGGCACGCTGTCGCTGGTCAACCGGCCGGAGGGCGGCCTGCGCGCGACGATCGCGCTGCCGCGCGCCTGATCGATCCAGCCAGCGTCAGGCCTTCACTTCGGCGTCGAAGATGTAGCCCTCGCCGCGGATCGTGTGGATCAGCTGCTCGCCGTCCTCGGACGTCGACAGCTTCTGGCGCAGCCGCGACACCGCGAGGTCGATCGCGCGGTCGGCCACGACGACGCCCTGGCCGCGCGTGGCGTCGAGCAGCTGGTCGCGCGTGAGCACGCGGCGCGGGCGCTCGATGAAGGCGTTCAGCAGGCGGTACTCGGCGCTCGAGAGCGGCACAACGACCTGCTGCGGCGACAGCAGCTGGCGCTTGAGCCGGTCGAAACGCCAGCCGGCGAATTCGACCATGCCTTCGGCGCCGCGCGTGCCGGCGGCGGCCTCCGGCTGCGTGCGCCGGCGCAGGACGGCCTTGATGCGCGCGACGAGCTCGCGCGGCTCGAAGGGCTTGGTGACGTAGTCGTCGGCGCCGAGCTCGAGGCCCAGCACGCGGCTGCCGGGGTCGCCCTGCGCGGTGAGCATGATGACCGGCAGCTGCGCGGTCTCGGGCTTCTGGCGCATCGCGGTGCACAGCGCGAGGCCGTCGCCGTCCGGCAGCATGACGTCGAGCACGACGAGGTCGACGCCGCCCTGCGCGATGCGTGCGTGCATCTGCGCCGCGGTCGACGCGGCGGACACCTCGAAGCCGAATCGTCGCAGGTAATCGCAGACCGACTGCAGCAACTCGGGATCGTCGTCGACGACGAGGCAGCGGGTGGTCGTCATCGCGCGATGGCGTCGTTCCGAAGCGGCGGCGGTCGTCGCGCTCGCGAGGTCCGCACGCTCAGACCGCGAAGTCCTGCAGCGTCTTGCCGGCGCCGAGCGCGTCGCGCAGCCATTGCGGACGCGGGCCGCGGCCGCCCCAGGTGTTGCCGGCCTCGTCGCGGAACTTCACGACGGCGGCGTCGCGGGCCTTGGCCGCGGTCTTGCCCTTGGCGGCCGGCCGGCCGCGCCGGGCGGCGGGGCCGCGGCGTGCGGCGGCCTTGCCGTCGAAACCGAGATCTTCGGCCGTCAATTCGTAGACGGCGATCGCTTCCTTGATCTTGCCGATCACGTCATCGACCTCCTTGCGCTTGAGCTTGTCGGCTTCCCGCTGCAGGGATTCGATCTGTTTCTGGATTTGAACGTAGGTCTTGGTCATGGAACGAGCGGATGTTTAGGGGTTGATTGCGTCCCCTCCCGATTCCCGTCCTCCGATGCACTCTCTCCAGCCATCGCGTCGGGAATCCTGCGACTGGTTTCGTCGCTGCCGCGAAGTTAACACGATCGGACACCCGAAATTGCCAGAAACCACCCCCCGATTCAATCAGGCGACAGCTCGCCAATTAAAAAAATCGGCGACGCACGACCCGAATTGGGGCGCGCGCGAGATTAACTCGCGGGGATGGCATCGCCAGTTGCAATGAAGCCTCCTGCTGCAATGCAGCAAGAGGCCCGTGGACGGGACTCGCCCGCCATGGCGCCGACGAGGCTTAGATCGATCCGGTCAGCAGCATGATCAGCAGGATCACGACCAGCAGGCCCATCACGCCGCTGGGCGCGTAGCCCCAGCTGCGGCTGTGCGGCCACGTCGGCAGGGCGCCGACCAGGAACAGGACGAGGACGATCAGGAGAATGGTGCCGAGTGTCATGGGAGCTCCTCAAAGGGTGCCGGTCGATGCGACCGGGTGGTGCAGCGAAGCAGGCAATCAGCGGACCCTGTCTTCCCCGCAGTACGCACTTTCCCTCACGGCCGATGCGAACACGGCGCGGCTGAACGGTGGAGAATGCGAGTCGCCCCTCGCATTGGACGGAGACAGAAGAATGGTTGCAGCAGCGAACGTGACACCAGGCCAATACAGTTTCGAGGAGAAACGCCGACGCATCTTCGCGATCATGGCGGCGTCTTCGGGGAATCTGGTGGAGTGGTTCGATTTCTACGTCTACGCGTTCACGTCGATCTATTTCGCGCCATCGTTCTTCCCGAAATCCGACGACACGGTGCAATTGCTGCAGACCTCCGCCGTCTTCGCGATCGGATTCCTGATGCGCCCGATCGGCGGCTGGATGTTCGGGAAGATCGCCGACCGCAGCGGGCGCAAGACCTCGCTCGTGATCTCGGTGTCGATGATGTGCGGCGGCTCGCTGCTGATCGCGCTGCTGCCGACCTACGCGCAGATCGGCGTCTTCGCGCCGCTGCTGCTGCTGCTCGCGCGCATGGTGCAGGGGCTGTCGGTGGGCGGCGAGTACGGCGCCACGGCGACCTACCTGAGCGAGGTCGCGCTGCGCGGCCAGCGCGGCTTCTACTCGTCGTTCCAGTACGTGACGCTGATCGGCGGCCAGCTGCTGGCGGTGCTGGTGGTGTTCCTGCTGCAGCAGTTCGTCGACGAGAAGGGCCTGAAGGAATGGGGCTGGCGCATCCCGTTCGTCGTGGGCGCGATCACGGCGGTCGTCGCGATGCTGCTGCGCCGCACGCTGCACGAGACCGCGTCCGCCGAGACGCTCGCCAGCAAGGAGGCCGGCAGCTTCGCCGTGATCTGGCGCGACCACCGCGCGGCCTTCCTCACGGTGCTGGGCTACACCGCCGGCGGCTCGCTGATCTTCTACACGTTCACCACGTACATGCAGAAGTACCTGATCAGCTCGGCGCACATGTCGAAGACGACCGCGACCAACATCTCGCTCGTCACGCTGTTCCTCTACATGTGCATGCAGCCGATCTTCGGCGCGCTCTCCGACAAGATCGGCCGTCGTCATTCGATGATGCTGTTCGGCGCGCTCGGCGCGCTGCTCACGTGGCCCATCATGGTCGGCATCGCGGACGCCGGCTCGGCGCTCGTCGCCGGCGTGCTGATCACCGTGGCGCTCGCGATCGTCAGCCTCTACACCTCGGTGTCGGCCATCGTGAAGGCGGAGATGTTCCCGCCCGCGGTGCGCGCGTTGGGGGTCGGCGTCGGCTACGCGATCTCGAACGCCATCTTCGGCGGCTCGGCCGAGTACGTCGCGCTGCAGCTGAAGACGTGGAACATCGAATCCTCGTTCTTCTGGTACGTGACGGCGATGATGGTCATCGTGTTCCTGGTCAGCCTGCGCCTGCCCAAGGTCGCGAGCTACCTGCACTCCGACCACTGACGCGCCACCGCGCACGGCGAACGACGGGCCCCGCGGGGCCCGTTTCCGTTTCCGTTTCCGTTTCCGTTTTCGTTTCCGTTCCCGTTCGCGTTCCCGGCGGTCGACCGCGCGCGCTCAGGGCCGCTTCACGTACACGTTGCACCAGCCCTTCGCGGCCACCAGCTTGTTGCCGTAGATCGGGCACGGCCCCGACGCCGCGTTGGCCGCGCCCTGGTACAGCGCGCAGTTGGCGCAGGCCTGGCCGGCGGCGTACTTCGGGGACTTCGCCTTGTCGACCTTCGTCGCGTCGACGACATAGCCCTGCGCGATCGCGGCCGGATCCTTCGGATCGAGCGCGACGGGCTGCGCACGCGCGAGCGCCGCGGCGCCGAGCAGGGGAGCGAGCGAGAGGAAGCGGCGGCGCGACGGCATGGCGGTGTCCCGGAGTGAACGGATGGCGTGGATTGTGCGCGTCGGCAGGAGCCGATCGTCCCGGTCGGGGACGGCGTGCCGTCGCGCCTGCCCGACAGCAGGGGAAATCCCCCCGATTGGCGATTCCGGGCCGCGCCGACGGCATGTTTGAATAGCAGCTGCGCCCAACGCCGCAGAGCGGGCAGCGCACGCCAGGGCCGCGGCCGGCGCAGCAGGAGGCGCCGGGCGGGGCGGCCCCACGATTCCACGACAAGCCCTCCACCGGCGGAAACTCCATGACATCGACATCGCGTCCCTCTCGTCACCTCCTGGCCGCCGCGGCGCCGCTCGCGTGCGCGGTCGCGGCGCTCGTGTCGGGCCTGTCCGGTTGCGCGACCGACCCGAACACCGGCGCGCAGTCGATCGCCGGCATCAAGGTGAGCGACGACCCGTGCGCGAAGACGGCCACCGTCGTCGGCGGCGTGCTGGGCGCGGTGACCGGCACGGTGCTGGCCTCGGCGGTCAGCAAGTCGACGGACGCCAAGGTCGTCGGCGGCGTCGCCGGCGCGGGCATCGGTGCGGCGATCGGCTACAACATGGACCAGCGCCGCTGCGCGCTGTTCGCGATCGCGAAGCAGCACGGCGTGGACGTCAACGTGAGCCCGGTCGTGATCCCGAAGGGCGACCTGCCCGCCGCGCAGGCGGTGGCCGCGGTGACGCCCGCGGCCGATGCGCGCGCCACGTCCGCGACGCCGTTCACGCCGGGCGGCGACAACGCGACGGCGGGCCTGTCGGTCACGCTGAAGGACACCGGCCACCAGTTCGCGTCGGGCTCGGACAAGCTGAGCCCCGAGGCCGAGGCGCTGTTCCGCGACATGGCCGACCAGTACTCGTACGCGAAGCAGCAGGCGAAGCTGACCGCGCAGTCCACCGACGACGACCGCGCCGGCGTCGAGGCGCTGCGCAACAAGCGCATCCTGCTGGTGGGCCACACCGACGACGTCGGCGGCTCCGCCGAGAACGCCAGCCTGTCCGAGCGCCGCGCCGCGGCCGTCGCGCGCATCTTCCAGCAGGAAGGCGTGCCCGCGTCGGCGCTGTACTTCCAGGGCGCGGGCGAGACGCTGCCGCTGGCCGACAACCGTACCGACGACGGCCGCGCGACGAACCGGCGCGTCGAGATCGTCGACCTGACCGACGACGTCGCCTTCCACAAGTTCCTCGCGACGCGGCACCAGAACCTGCAGTACTACCGCACCAACGGCGACACGACCGCCGTCGCCGCCGCCGAGCCCGCGCCGCCCGCCAAGGGCCGCAGGAACGCGACCAAGGGCCGGCCGGGCTTCGTCGATTTCGGCGGCGTCCCCGCCTCGACGCTCACCGCCTCGCCCGACTTCGGTGCCGGCAACGCGGGCGCGAACGGCGCGCCGGTCGCCGGCGGCATCGCGGCCGGCGTGACCTCGCCCGACCAGCCCGTCGTGCCCACCTGCAACGCCGACCGCCCGCGCGTGGCCGGCGGCGTGAAGTCGCTCGCGACGAAGGAAGACCTGCCGATGAGCGACTACGTGCCCGGCCTGTACAACACGTCGTGGTCGGACACCGTCAACGGCCACCTGATCGGCCTGACCGGGGTCGACGTCGTGCGCGACGGCGGCGCGGCCACCACCAGGCCGACGCTGCTGATCTGGAAGAACTACAACCCGAAGCGCAAGATCCCGCCCGCGGACTTCAGCACCATGCCCGACGTCAACGTCTACCGCGGCAGCAAGGCGATCCTCTACCGCGTGTTCGTCGGCGGCCCGATGAAGTGCATGGACGTCCTCTTCCCGTACACCGCCACCGGCGACGCCCGCAACTCCAGCCTGTTCTACGACCACCAGAACGCGCTGTACGTGTCGACGTTCGAGCTGAAGTCGCTGAACGCCGCGCAGTGAGCGCCGACCTCCGCCGGCGCGGCGCCGCGCCTTCGGGCGCACGCGCGCGGCACCCGGACGGGAGAGGCGGGGCGCGATAGTTCGCGGTCCGCGCCCAATTCGCGGGTCGGCGCGCTAGCATGGCACTTTTATTGCCACGCTCGCGCAGCATGCCCGCACCCGATCCCGCCGCCACGACCCCCCGCTCGGCCCTGTCGGCCGGGCTGTGGCGCTGCCACGGGTGCGCCGCGGTGTGCGAGCCGCCGGCCGAAAGCCTCGCGCAAGGCCACGCGCGCTGCCCGCGTTGCGACGCCGTCGTCCTTCCGCGCAAGATGGACGCCGTCGGCCGCAGCTGGGCCTACCTGCTCGCCGCCACCGCGCTGTACCTGCCGGCCAACCTGCTGCCGGTCACCAACACCGCGTCGATCGCCGGCCGCCAGTCCGACACCATCTTCAGCGGCATCGTCTACCTGTGGAAGGACGGCTCGTACCCGCTGGCGCTGATCGTGTTCATCGCCAGCATCGTCGTGCCGGTCACCAAGCTGCTGCTGCTGTCGCTGCTGCTGATCTCGCTGCAGCGCGGCGAGACGCGCTGGCACCTGCGCCGCCTCAAGGCCTACCGGCTGCTCGAGGCGATCGGGCGCTGGTCGATGCTGGACATCTTCGTCGTCACGATGCTCGCCGCACTGGTGCAGGTCGAGAGCCTCGCCGAGCTGCGCCCCGGGCCCGGCGCGGTGGCGTTCGGCGCGGTCGTCGTGCTGACGATGCTCGCGACGCACAGCTTCGACCCCCGCCTCATGTTCGATCGGGACGGCGCATGATGCCGCCCAGCGATACCCCGCCCCCTACCCCGGCCCAGCCCGATCGCGAGTCCACGCCCAAGCCCATGCCCACCGAGCCGACCCTGCCCCCCGATTCGCCGCCGCCCTCGCCGCCCGCCCCGCTGCCGCGCCCCGCGATGGCGCGCCGCGCGCACTACTCGCTGTGGCTCGTGTGGCTGGTGCCGCTCGTCGCGGTCGTGATCGGCATCGGGCTGGGCGTGCGCTCGATCCTGAACCGCGGCCCGGTCATCACGATCTACTTCCACAACGCCGAGGGCATCGAGGCGAACAAGACGCACATCAAGTACAAGGACGTCGACATCGGCATCGTGCGCCGCGTCAAGCTGACGCCCGACCACCACGAGGTCGAGGTCACCGCCGAGATGCGCGGCAACGAGGGCGTCGACAACCTGCTCGTCTCCGACACCCGCTTCTGGGTCGTGCGCCCGCGCATCGGCGCCGGCGGCGTGACGGGGCTGGGCACGCTGCTGTCCGGCGCCTACATCGGCATGGACGCCGGCCGCAACGCGACCGAGCAGCGCGAGTTCAAGGCGCTCGACACGCAGCCCACGATCACCGCCGACGTCCCCGGCCGCCAGTTCATCCTCGAGTCGGAGGAGCTCGGCTCGCTCGACATCGGCTCGCCGATCTACCTGCGCCGCGTGCCGGTCGGCCAGGTGATGGCCTACGAGATGACGCCGGACGGCCGCCGCATCCGCTTCACGATCTTCGTCACCGCACCGTACGACCGCTTCGTCAACGTGCACAGCCGCTTCTGGCACGCGAGCGGAGTCGACATCGGGCTCGACGCGCAGGGCCTGCACCTGCAGACGCAGTCGGTGGTGAGCCTGCTCGCCGGCGGCATCGCGTTCCAGGATCCGCCGGACGTGGATCCGGTCGGCCAGCCCGAGGCGCCCGAGCGCGCGCAGTTCCGGCTCTACACGCAGATGGCCGACGCGCTGCGCCAGCAGGACATGAACGGCTTCGACTACCGGCTGCTGTTCGCGTCGTCGGTGCGCGGCCTCGCGGTCGGCGCGCCGGTCGAATACCGCGGCCTGCCGATCGGCGAGGTCACGCACATCGGCGTCGACAGCACCGGCGGCGAGTCCAACCCGGAGCCGATGATCGCGGTCGACGTGCGCGTCTACCCGCAACGCCTGCCCACCGCCGACGGCCAGAAGGACCAGGAGATGACGCCGGGCCAGCAGCGCGCGCGTGTCGAGCCGATGGTCCGGCGCGGCCTGCGCGCGCAGCTGCGCAGCGGCAGCCTGATCACGGGGCAGCTGTACGTCGCCCTCGACTTCGTCAAGGACGCCCCGCCCGCCGCGATCGACTGGAAGACGAACCCGCCGACGATGCCGACGGCGCAGGGCAGCTTCGACAGCCTGCAGGACTCCGTCGCGGACCTCGCGAAGAAGCTCGACGCGATCCCGTACCAGCAGCTCGCCGGCGATCTCCACCACGACCTCGCGAGCCTCGACCAGAGCCTCAAGCACGTCGACCAGCTCGTCGAGCACCTCGACACCGCCGTCACGCCCGAGGCCAAGGAGACGATCGCCGAGGCGCACCAGGCGATCATCGACCTGCGCAAGACGCTCGGCAGCATCGACCAGACGGCCGGACCCAAGGCCACGCAGACCCTGAACGACGTCTCCAAGGCCGCGTCCTCGCTGCGCGGCCTCGCGGACTACCTCGAGCGGCATCCGGAGTCGCTGTTGAAGGGCAAGCCGGAGGATCCGAAATGACGCCAGGGATTTCGATGAAACGCCGACCCGCCTTCGCTTTCGCCACGGCCACCACCGCGTTGCTGGCGACGCTGCTCGCCGCGGGCTGCTCGACGCCGCCCGACCACTACCACACGCTGCGCCCGGCCGGCATGCCCGCGCCGACCGCGCAGCATGCCGCGCCGTTCGTGCTGGCCGTCGGGCCGGTGACGGTGCCCGACTCGCTCGCGCGCAACGAGTGGGTGATTCGCACCGGCGACACCGGCGCGATGGTCTACGACCACCAGCTGTGGACGCAGGATCTCAGCGCCGACATCGCGCAGTCGCTGGTCGACTACCTGAACCGCGGACCGCTGCCCGCAGGGCTGTGGGCCGACGCGGGCCCGACCAGCTCGGGCACCGGCGCCGACCTCGACCAGCCGCCCGCGCTGCGGGTGCGCATCCAGGTGCTGCGCTTCGACAGCATGCTCGCGCCCTCGCCCGCGGTCAGCGACCAGCTGCGCTGGACGCTCGAGTGCACGCCGTCCGGCGCGTCGCTGTCGCCGGTCGATGCCGGCCACTACCGCGTGCTGCGCACCGCGGTGCGCGACGCCGGCGAGCCCGCGACGGGCGCCGGGCTTCTCGCGATCGTCGACGAGGGCGAACGCCGCTACGAGGCCCTGGCGCGCGCGCATTCGGACAGCGTGCGTATCGTCGCCGACGACATCGCCGCCGCGCTGCGCGACTCGGCCGCCGAGCGCGCGCGCGACTGCCAACCGGCGACGCACTGACATGTTCGAGCGCCTGCGCCGCGCCCGCGCGTCGAAAGGTTCGCTGAGGCATCTCGCGAACACGGCGATCGACGACGGCGTCGACGCGCTCGCGCCGCGCATACCCTTGGCCGTATTGCACGACGACCTGCTCGCCTGCCCCGAGTGCGACACGCTGCACCAGCGGCCGTCGTCCGACGAGGCGGCGCTCGACGCGCCCGGCACCGGCATCGCGCCGTCCGGCCGGCACTTCGAATGCCGCCGCTGCGGCGCGCCGCTGGGCCTGATGCGCCACGCGACCTTCGAGCTGCCGCTCGCGCTCGCGCTCGCCGGCCTCGTGCTGCTGGCCATCGCGCACCTGAACCCGGTGCTGTCGATCGACCTGCAGGGCCAGGTTCGCACGACGACGCTGTGGCAGGCCGCGTGGACGCTCTACGACGAGGGCTACTGGTTCCTCTGCGGCACGGTGCTGTTCACGACGCTGCTGAACCCGCTGATCGAGATGGGCGCCGTGGTCTACGTGCTGCTGCCGCTGCGCTCGGGCGAGCCCGCGCCCGGCTTCGACGTCGTGCTGCGCGCGATGCAGGCGGTGCGCCCGTGGGTGATGGTCGAGGTGTTCATGCTGGGCGTGCTGGTCGCGCTGACGAAGCTCTCGAGCCTCGCCACCGTGATCCCCGGCGTCGGCCTGTGGGCGTTCGGCGCGACGATGCTGCTGCTCGCGGCGATGGCCTCGGCCTTCGACCACGAGCATGTGTGGGCGTCGACCGCGGGGGCGCGCAAGGCGCGGGCCGACGAGCTCGTGCGCCGGCTGCACGGCGTGTTCTGAGACGCCGCGCGCCCGCGCGCGATCACAGCGTCGCGACGAAGCCGTCGACGATGGCCGCGACCTCGGCCGGCGCCTCCAGCGGCAACAGGTGGCCCTTGCCGGGCAGCAGGTGCAGCGCCGGCGCCGCGAAGTGCGACAGCAGGTGGCGGCGCACGACGTCGAGCGGGTCGACGCGATCGAGTTCGCCGGCGATCGCGACGACCGGCACGTCGATGCGCGCGACCGTCGCGCTGACGTCCTCGCGGCTCATGGCGTCGATCCAGCCGGCCGTCGCCTGCGGGCTCAGGCGCAGCGCGTCGACGATCGCCTGGTCGCGCGCCGCGTCGGAGGTCGGGCTGCTCGCCAGCACGTTGTCCAGCACCCACTCGACCGACTCGCGGCTCGCGTAGGCGCCGCGCATCTGCGCGCGCTGCGCGTCGTCGATCACGGGCACCGGCGGCGCGGAAGCGACGAGCACGAGCCCGCGCAGCCCGGCGGGCCGGCGCGCGGCGAGCACCTGCGCCGTCTTGCCGCCCATCGAGTGGCCGACCAGCACGAAGTCCGCCAGGCCGAGTGCCGCGACGACGCCCTGCACGTCGTCCGCGAGGTCCGCCGAGCCGTAGCCGGTGGCGGGCGCCTCGGAGTCGCCCGCGCCGCGCGCGTCGAGCGCGATGCAGCGGTGGCGCGGCGACAGTGTGGCGACGACCTCCGCCCATTCGAGCGACGAGCCGCCCCAGTAGTGCAGGAAGACGAGCGCCGGGCCGGCGGCGCCGGGTGTCGGGCCGGTGTCGAGGAGATGGAGGTCGATGCCGTTCGATGCGATGTTCATGGTGGGTTCCTTGCGTCGGTGATGGCCCGGGAAGCGCTCCGCAGGCCGGTGACGTCATTCTCGATTCGCGCGTCACATTTGATAATCTCCGCCAGGCTACGTACAGTCGATACTCCCAGTACATTCCGGATTCGACATGGATCGACTCACCAGCCTCGCGGTCTTCGTCGCCGCGATCGAGGACGGCAGCATCGCCGCGGCGGCGCGACGCCACGGCATGTCGGCGGCGATGGCAGGGCGCTACCTGAGCGACCTCGAGGACAGCCTGCCCGCGCGGCTCGTCCAGCGCACGACGCGCCGCCTGAGCCTCACCGACGCCGGCCACGCGTACTTCGCGCGCAGCAAGCGCATCCTCGAGGAACTGGAGGAAGCCGGCAGCGAGGCCGCCGACGCGCACGCCACGCCGCGCGGCCAGCTGCGCATCGCGGCGCCGGTCACGTTCGGCGCGATGTACCTCGGGCGGCTCGTCGCCGACTACATGGCGGAGTTCCCGGCCGTGAGCGTGGTCGTGCAGTTGCAGGATCGGTTCGTCGACCTCGTCGAGGAAGGAGTCGACCTCGCGGTGCGCATCGGCCGGCTCGCCGACTCTGGGCTCGTCGCGCGCCGCGTCGCGGCGTGCCGGCTGATCGCCTGCGCGTCGCCCGCTTACCTCGCGCGCCGCGGCACGCCGACCACGCCCGCGCAGCTCGGCGCGCACGAGCGCATCGGCTACGTCGGCGAGGTCTCGACGCCGCCGTGGACCTTCGTCGCGCCGAACGGCCGCACGAGCAGCGTCGACGGCGCATGCCGGTTCAGCGCCAACAGCACGTCGATGATGCTGGAGGTCGCCGCCGCGGGCTTCGGCATCGCGTACGGGCCGAGCTTCGTGTTCGCGCCGCATCTCGCGCGCGGCGAGCTCGTGCAGGTGCTGCCCCGCCACGCGAGCCCGGAGCTGCCGCTGAACGCCGTCACCGCGACCGCGCGGCACGTGCCGCGCAAGGCCGCGCTGTTCATCGAACGCATGACGGCGGCCTTCGCCGGCACGCCGCCATGGGAGACGTGGCGCCCCGTGTCGACCCCTAAAAAGCGCGGGCGGTGACCCCGCGGGCGGCCCCTATACTCCGCGCGCCTCGACGCCGCCTTCGCGGCGCGGCCAACAAGAAACATCGCATGACGTCGACCCGCCTGCTTCCGCTGATCGCCCTCGCCGCCGTCTCGTTCGCGCACGCCGCGAGACACGCGCCCGCGCCCGCGCCCGCCACCGACGCCGCGAGCGCGCCCGAAGCCGGCGCGCCGATCGACAGGAACGACATGTGCTTCTACACGAACGCGCTGCCCGCGGGCCTGAAGTACACGGTCGTGACCGAGAAGCTGCGCGCGAGCAAGGGCACCTACGGCTCGGTCAGCCAGATGCTGCCGGCGCTGGCCGCGGAGGTACGCGCGTCGGGCGGCGATGCCGTCATCCACTACAACGGCGGCCAGCGTTTCGGCTTCTGGCCCTGGCGCATGACGCACCCGGTCGTCACCGGCGGCGCGCTGAAGTGGGACGCCTCGCAACCCGCGCCCGACTGCGAGGCGACCGGCGGCGAGCTCATGAGCAAGATCATGTCGAGCAACGTCGCGCCGGAGCACGCCGACAAGTCCCGCAAGTGACGTCGCCGCGGCGCGCGCCGCGCGTCAGTCGAGCTGGCCGTCCACCGGCACGGCGGGCGGCGGCAGGTCGCGCTCGCCGAGCGCCTCGCGCAGGTTGACCTCGATCGTGCGGCAGATCGCGGTCAGCGGCAGGTGGTGCACGACGAGCCCGAACGGCTCCTCGATCTCGCTGCCGACCGCGTCGAGCCCGAAGAACGTGTAGGCGACGATCGCGACGACGAAGGGCGTCACCGCGCCGATCGTGTCGACGAGCCCGAACGGCAGCAGGAAGCAGTACAGCGACGCCGTGCGGTGCAGCAGCAGCGTGTACGGGAACGGGATCGGCGTGCCCTGGATGCGCTCGCAGCCGGCGGCGACCGCGCACATCGCCGAGAGCGTCGCGTCGACCTCCGCGGCCAGCGGCGGCTCGATCGCGCCGGCGCGCGCGAGCGTGCCGAGATCGGCGCCCATGCGGCGCAGCATCGCGTCGGTGCCCAGTCGCGAGCGCGCGACCCCCGCGGCCTCGTCGGCCGACAGCCAGGGGCGGATGTCGATCGCCGGATCCGAGCCGCGCAGCTGGTGGCGCAGCGCGTGCGCGAAGGCGATCGCGCGGCGGATCATCGCGACGCGCAGGTCGGACGCACCGGCCGCATCCGCGGCATCGACGGACACCGGCCCCGCCAGGCCGAGCAACTGGCGCGCGAGGCTGCGCGAGCGGTGCACCAGCTCGCCCCACAGCTTGCGCGCCTCCCAGTAGCGGTCGTACGCCGCGTTGTTGCGGAAGCCGAGGAAGATCGCGAGCGCGAGGCCGATCAGCGAGAACGGCACCGCGGTCAGGGTGACCTTCCACTCGAAGATCGTGCCGCGGCTCAGCGTCACCGCGGCGGCGATGGCGGTGCAGAGCCCCACCTCGCGCCAGATCTTGGGCAGGATCGAGCCGCGCAGCGTGAAGAACAGGCGCGCGGCCTGGGGTCGGTGCGTGACGATCATGGGCGGCGGCGAACGCGCCCGGCGCCGCCGGACGGCGGCCTCATCCGGCGCGTGCCGCGAGCATACGCGCGCGCGGGCCGGCGTGACGCGCGCGGCGCGCCCGCGCGACTCACTGCCGCGACGACGACGCGTCCGGCAGCTCGATCTTCACCTCGAGCACCTCGAGGTCGTCCTGGCGCTCCAGGTTGACCTTGATGTCGTCGGGATTGATCGACACGTACTTCGAGATCACCGCCACCAGCTCGCGCTGCAGCGCGGGCAGGTAGTCGGCCTTGGTGCGGCCGGTGCGCTCGTGCGCGAGGATGATCTGCAGCCGCTCCTTGGCGACCGACGCGGTCTTCTTCTTTTCGCCGAGCAGGAAGGAGAACAAGGACATCACTTGCTACCTCCGAACAGGCGCTTGAAGAAGCCCGCCTTCTGCGCCTCGGTGAAGCGCATCGGCTTGTCCTCGCCGAGGAAGCGGGCGACGAGGTCGGTGTAGGCCTCGGAGACGTCGGAGTCCTTCAGGTGGATCGCCGGCAGGCCCTGGTTGGAGGCCTGCAGCACCGTCTCCGACTCGGGGATCACGCCCATCAGCGGGATGCGCAGGATCTCCTGGATGTCGGTCAGCGACAGCATCTGCCCTTCCTCGACGCGGCTCGGGTTGTAGCGCGTGATGACGAGGTGTTCCTTGACCGGCTCGGCACCGTCGATCGCGCGCTTCGTCTTGCTCCCGAGCATGCCGATGATGCGGTCGGAGTCGCGCACCGACGAGACCTCCGGGTTCGTCACGACGAGCGCCTCGTCGGCGAAGTGCATCGCGAGCAGCGCGCCCGTCTCGATGCCGGCGGGCGAGTCGCAGACGATGTACTCGAAGTCCATCTCCGCGAGTTCCTTGAGCACGCGCTCGACGCCGTCCTTGGTCAGCGCTTCCTTGTCGCGCGTCTGCGAGGCCGGCAGCACGAACAGGTTCTCGCACTGCTTGTCCTTGATCAGCGTCTGGTGCAGGTTGGCCTCGCCGTTGATCACGTTGATCAGGTCGTACACCACGCGACGCTCGCAGCCCATGATGAGGTCGAGGTTGCGCAGGCCGACGTCGAAGTCGATGACCGCGACCTTCTTGCCCTGCAGGGCGAGGCCGGTGGCGAGGGAGGCACTGGTCGTGGTCTTGCCGACTCCGCCCTTGCCGGAAGTGACGACGATGATTTCTGTCAAGAGATGTCTCCGCGAATAAGCGTGGGACCGCGCGTCACAGGCGCGCGATCATGAGTTT
>JASLEM010000012.1 GCA_030151165.1 Burkholderiaceae bacterium | reverse complement strand
GGTGACCTTGATGCCGTTGTCGGCCAGGCCGGCGATCTTGCCCGGGTTGTTGGTCATCAGGCGCACCTGCGAGATGCCCAGCGTCTCGAGCATGTCGGCGGCGATGCCGTAGTCGCGCGCGTCGGCGGGCAGGCCCAGCAGGCGGTTGGCGTCCAGCGTGTCGGCGCCTTGTTCCTGCAGCGCGTAGGCGCGGATCTTGTTCAGCAGGCCGATGCCGCGGCCTTCCTGGCGCAGGTACAGCAGCACGCCGCGGCCTTCCTTGGCAATGGCCTGCAAGCCGCCGCGCAGTTGCGGGCCGCAGTCGCAGTGGCAGCTGCCGAAGGCGTCGCCCGTCAGGCACTCGGAGTGCAGGCGCACCAGTACCGGCGCGCCGTCGGCGACATCGCCGAGGCTCAGCGCGGCGTGCTCGAGCCCGGTGGCCGGATCCTTGAAGCCGTGCAGCGTGAAATCCCCGTGCGCGGTCGTCAGGCGGCAGGTGGCTCGTTCTAGTTCGTGGCGCATACGTCTCTTGGATGCAATGGAAGACCGTCCGTCCGGGCCGCGTCGGCGCGGTGCCGGAGGGGAACATTGTCGGCACTGCCGCCAGCGCGGTCGCGCGGAAGGGTTGAATAGCCCTTTCCGGAGTCCAAGGATATTGCATTTGCCCCGAGCGACGGCCGTCAGGCCGCGAAGGCGATGCGGCGGCCCGACCCGGACGACTCGAGCGCGGCGTCCAGCAGGCGGTGCAGGCGGATCGCGTCGGCGAAGGTCGCGGCGTCGTGCGTGCCGTGCGCCACGTCGCGCGCGAACGCGTCGTACAGGTGCGCGAGCTCGAGGACCGCGGACGGCAGCGGCGACGGCGGCAGCGTGTCGTAGCCCGCGGGCGTCGGCAGCACGACGAGCGGCAGGTCGTCGCCGTGCGCGCCTTCGATCACGTAGTCGTCGCCGACGCCGCCGAAGGCCGCGCGGTTGGTGATCCGCAGGTCGCCGGCGTCGCCGGTGATGTCGATCTGCACGCCCGAGCCGTTGCGCTTGCCGCCCTCGATGTGGACGGACAGCACGGCGCCGCCGGCGAAGGCGCCGGAGAGCACGAGCTGGTCGGGCGCGGTGGTGGCGAGGACTTCGCCGGTCTCGCGGATCGTGACCTCGGGGAACTGGTTGACCATCAGGCCGGTGACGCTGTCGGGCCAGCCGGTGGCGGTGAGCAGCATGTCGAGGAAGTGGCCCGCGTAGATCGCGACGACGCTGGAGAAGTTCTCCGGCGGCGCCGTCCAGCGCAGCGCCTGCGAGCGCAAGGCCTGGAAGTAGTTCATGCTGACGTGCAGGCGCACCGAGCGCAGCTTCCCGACGTAGCCGCCGGCGAGCAGGTCGCGCAGGTGGCGGTTGTGCGGCGAGAGGCGGCGCTGCAGGCCGACGAGGGTGCGCACCCCGGCGGCGTCGGCCAGGCGCAGCAGCTCCCGCGAGGTCTCGGTGCGGGGCGTCAGCGGCCATTCGCAGTAGACGTCCTTCTTCGCGGCGATCGCGGAGCGCACGGCGGCCTCGTGCTGCGGGGCGGTGGTCAGCACGACGACGAGGTCGACCTCCGGATGGTGGACGAGCGCGTCGAGCGAGTCGACGACGTGGCGGATGCCGTGCTGCTCCGCGGCGGCCTTCGCGGCGTCCGCGCGTTGCGCGTGGATCGCGGTGATCTCGTACTGGGGCAGCAGCTTCAGCACGCGCACGTGGCCGTGCTGCGCCCAGTTGCCGATGCCGACGAGGCCGACGCGGATCGGGCCGTTGCGGGGCGAGGTGGAAGTCATTCGAGGCTTTCGTCGAAGTGGAAGGGTTCAACGAGTGTGGCCACCGCGCCCGCTGCGAAAAAGTGCCCGGCCGTCCCGACTCTGCGGACACGCGCGGCGTCAATCCGGTCCGCTCGCCGCGAATCCGGACAGTCGCGTCCCCAGTGTTCGGACGCGCAGCCTCTTTGTCCGAACGCGAGGCGTCCCGATCATGGAATGACGCGTCGATCGAGACGTCCATCCATCGAATCCAACATGTCCAACACCCCCATCGATTCCGCTTCCACCGCGGCGCGCGAGCCGGCCGATGCCTGGCTCGCCGTGCTCTCGGTCGCGCTCAGCGCGGTCGTGTTCTGCACCACCGAGTTCCTGCCGATCGGCCTGCTGCGCTACATCAGCGCGGGCATGCATGTCAGCGAGGGCACGGCCGGCCTCATGGTCACCGCGCCGGGCCTGCTCGCCGCGGTCGCCGCGCCGCTGGTCGCGGTCGGCGTCGGCCGCATCGACCGCCGCCGCGTGCTGCTCGCGCTCGCCGCGCTGCTGGTCGTCTCCAACCTCGTCTCGATGCTCGCGCCGAGCTTTCCCGTGCTGATCGCCGGCCGCGTGCTGTTCGGCGTCGGCCTCGGCGGCTTCTGGGCGGTCGGCGCCGGGCTGGGCGGCCGGCTCGTGCGGGCGACGTCGGTCGGCCGCGCGACGTCGCTGATCTTCGCGGGCGTGTCGATCGGCATGCTGGTCGGAGGCTCGGGTGGCGCGCTGGTCGGCGAGGTCCTCGGCCCGCGGGCGGCGTTCGGCGGCGCGCTGGCGCTGTCGCTGCTGGGCCTGGGCGCGCTCGCGCTGTGGGTGCCGAGCCTGCCGGTCGACCGCCGCATGCCGGCGCGCGAGCTGCTGGGTATCGTGACGACGCCCGCGGGCCGCACCGGCCTGCTCGCGATGCTGCTGGTGCTGTGCGGCCAGTTCGCCGCGTACACCTACGTCACGCCCTTCCTCGCGCAGCACGCGCACTTCGACGCGAAGACGATCTCCGCGATCCTGTTCGGCTACACGCTGGTCGGCCTCGTCGGCAACTTCATCGGCGGCGTGTTCGCGGGCCGCCACCTCAAGGCGACCTTCGCCGCGACGATCGTGCTGTTCTTCGCGAGCGTGCTGCTGCTGCCGATGCTCGGGCTGTCGCAAGGCTGGGCGCTCGCGCTGATGGCGGCCTGGGGCCTCGCGTACGGCGCGATGCCGCTCGCGTTGCAGATGTGGATGGCGAGTGCCGCGCCGCACGCGCCCGAAGGCGGCATGGCGCTGTTCGTCGCCAACTTCCAGGCGTCGATCGCGCTCGGCTCGTTCGTCGGCGGCGTGGTGGTCGATCGTCTCGGCGTGCTCGAGGCGATGACCGCCAGCGGCCTGCTGGGCGTCGGCGCGCTGTTCGTGCTGCTTGCGTTCAGCACGGTGCGCGCGGGCGAGCCGGCCGCGGCCTGAGCCGGCTGCCTCGGCGGAACTAGGCCACCTGGCGTACTTCGGACCCATCCTCGGAGGGCTGTCCCCCGTGCGTGCGAGGGGATAGGCTCGTTGTCGTGGCCCGGCGTGCGTCGACGCCGGGCGCGACCATCCCTGGAGGACTCCGCCATGACCAAGCTCTTCACCGCCGCCGGCGCGCCCGTCGTCGACAACCAGAACGTCATCACCGCCGGACCGCGCGGGCCGATGCTGCTGCAGGACGTCTGGCATCTCGAGAAGCTCGCGCACTTCGCGCGCGAGGTCATCCCCGAGCGCCGCATGCACGCGAAGGGTTCGGGCGCGTTCGGCACGTTCACGGTGACGAACGACATCACGAAGTACACGAAGGCGAGGATCTTTTCCGAGGTCGGCAAGAAGACCGAGCTCGCGGTGCGCTTCTCCACCGTCGCCGGCGAGCGCGGCGCGGCCGACGCCGAGCGCGACATCCGCGGCTTCGCGGTGAAGTTCTACACCGAGGAAGGCAACTGGGACGTCGTCGGC
>JASLEM010000009.1 GCA_030151165.1 Burkholderiaceae bacterium | reverse complement strand
CAACATCGGCTCGGCCCTCGGCCTCGCGCTGATCTTCATCTACATCGTGCTCGCCAGCCAGTTCGGCAGCTTCCTGCAGCCGATCGCGATCATGGCGTCGCTGCCGCTGTCGCTGATCGGCGTGATGGTCTCGCTGAAGGTCTGGGGCTCGACGATCAACCTGTTCTCGCTGATCGGCCTGATCATGCTGATGGGCCTCGTGACGAAGAACGCCATCCTGCTGGTCGACTTCGCGAACCACGCGCGCAAGGCCGGCGCGACGCTCGCGGAAGCCGTGCTGAGCGCCGGCCAGATCCGGATGCGGCCGATCATCATGACGACCGCCGCGATGGTGTTCGGCATGTTCCCGCTCGCGCTCGCGCTCGACGAGGGCGGCGAGCTGCAGGCGCCGATGGGCCGCGCGATCATCGGCGGCGTCATCACGTCGACGCTGCTCACGCTGGTCGTCGTGCCGGTGATCTACGCGTACATCGAGCAGTGGGTCGGCTTCTTCAAGCATCGGCTCGACGCGGCCTCGCGCGGCGCGATGATCGGGGCGGTGCTGTCCGGCCTGGTCGGCGTCGTGCTGGCGATGACGGGCGTGCCGCTGGTCGGCGTCGCCGGCGTGATGGCGGTGGCGGTGGGCCTGAGCGTGTGGGGCTGCTGGTGCTACACGACCGCCAACGCCTATGCGCGCGGCTGGGCCGCCATGGGCCTGCTGGGCCTGCTCGGCTTCATGATCCTCGCGTTCCTGCGCCCGATCCAGGACGGCGGGCCGCCGGAAGAGCTGTCGATGGCGTCGCCGCAATCGCGGGCGCCGGACTCGCAGCCGGATTCCGAGCCCGAGGCGGATTCGGTGATGGCCTGACGAGCGCTTCGATTCGGCGCGGATCTCGCGTGCAGCCGCCCGGGGCGTGGGAGCGTTCCGGGCGGCTTCTTTCGTTCTGGGGGGTGACGCTGTCGCGGGCTTGAATCGCGGTGCCCGCGTCACGGTCGCAGGATTGACGGCGGGTCGCAACCCGCTGGAACATGCCGCACCGCGCTGTCGCGGTCAACGAGGAGGAAGCGATGTCCAAGACGATCGTGTTCTGTGCCGACGGCACCTGGAACGGCCCTGACGCGAAGGGCGATCCCCCGAGCTCCAAGCTGCCCGACGGCCACTCGCCGATGAGCGCCGACGACGACCTGCCGCAGCTCACCAACGTGTGCAAGCTGTTCGCCTGGCTCTCCGGCGACATCCTGCCCTCGGGCACGTCGTGGGGCGGCGTGGAGATGGAGAAGGCGCTGATGGGCCCGGCGGGCAATCCCGTGCAGATGGCGAAGTACATCCACGGCGTCGGCGACTCGTCGAAGCTGCCCGACCGCGTCGTCGGCGGCGCGTTCGGCGTGGGCGTGACGGCGCGGATCGCGCGCGGCTACACCTATCTGTCGCGCAACTACCTGCCAGGCGACCGCATCGTCATCGTCGGCTTCAGCCGCGGTGCCTACACGGCCCGCGCGCTCGCCGGCCTGGTCGCGGCGCAGGGGCTGCTGAAGCCCGAACTCGTCGACGCCGACGACGACAGCCGCTTCGACGTCGCCGCCGCGGCGTGGTATCGCTGGCGCCACGGCGGCGACAACACCGTCGAGAAGCTCGTCGACCTGGTCTCCGAGTTCATCGAGTGGCCGCAGGCGGTCGCGCGGCAGAAGACGCTCACCGACGACTCGTTCGTCGCGGACGCGAAGATCGCGGCCGTCGCGGTCTGGGACACCGTCGGCGCCCTCGGCATCCCGGCATACCTCGGCAGCACGGTCGTCGACATGTTCAAGTTCTGCGACACCTCGCTGAACGCGAACATCGCGCTCGGCATCCACGCCGTCGCCCTCGACGAGCAGCGCCTGCCCTTCACGCCGACGCTGTGGAAGGACGACCCGCGCGTCTCGCAGGTGCTGTTCCCGGGCGGGCATTGCGACGTCGGCGGCGGCTATCCGGAGCACGGCCTGTCGGACGCGCCGTTCAACTGGATCGTCGGCCAGCTCCAGCAACCCGCCGTCGCGCTGCGCTTCGCCGCGCAGCCGCCGTACAAGATCGCGCCCAACGCGTGCGACAAGCGCCACTGCGCGTGGGTGGAGAACCCGGCCTGGATCGTCGCGGGCCTCAAGGATCGCGACTTCGGCAGCACCGGCCTGAAGATCGACGCCACGGTGCGTCAACGCATGGAGAACTGCGGCGGCAAGCCGGACGATCCGGAAGACGTCGAGCGCGATTCCCGTTCAGGTCCGCCGGCACCGTACAACCCGGGCAACCTGCCGGGCAAATCTTCATCGAGCCCGTCGCGTGGCTAGCAGCCGGCGCGAGGCTGGCGCAGCACACCCCGTGGCGCGGACATGTCGCGATGGCTTCCTTGGTCCACCGTCATCGTTCAGGGCGCGCGCTTGTGGTGGCGATCATGCGATCGAAACTTCTCGCAAGCCGAGTAGATGCCGAAGATCGTCCACGCGACGCCAAGGGCGAGCAGGCCGAGCGCCGACCAGGTGAAGCGGTCGAACAGGCTCGACGCCGCTCCGACCGCGATGACGATCCCGAGAATCCACTGAAGCCAGTCAGGCAGGAATGCCAGGCCCATCGCTGCGTGCTCCTCGCAAGCGGCTTAGCACTCGACGATGTTCACCGCCAGCCCGCCGCGCGCCGTTTCCTTGTACTTGGTCTGCATGTCCGCGCCGGTCTCGCGCATGGTCTTGATGACCTTGTCGAGGCTGACGTGGTGCGTGCCGTCGCCGCGCATCGCCATGCGCGCGGCGTTGATGGCCTTGACCGAGGCGATGGCGTTGCGCTCGATGCAGGGGATCTGCACGAGGCCGCCGACCGGGTCGCAGGTGAGGCCGAGGTGGTGCTCCATGCCGATCTCGGCCGCGTTCTCGACCTGCTCCGGCGTGCCGCCCATCACCGCGGCCAGGCCGGCGGCGGCCATCGAGCAGGCGACGCCGACCTCGCCCTGGCAGCCGACCTCGGCGCCGGAGATCGACGCGTTCTCCTTGTAGAGGATGCCGATCGCGGCGGCCGTCAGCATGAAGTCGACGACACCTCTTTCGTTCGCGCCCGGCACGAAGCGCGTGTAGTAGTGCAGCACGGCCGGCACGATGCCCGCGGCGCCGTTGGTGGGCGCGGTGACGACGCGGCCGCCGGCGGCGTTCTCCTCGTTGACGGCGAGCGCGTAGAGGTTGACCCAGTCCATCACCATCAACGGGTCGCGCATCGCGGCCTCGGGGTTGACGGTGAGGTCTCGGTACAGCTGCGCCGCGCGCCGCTTGACCTTGAAGCCGCCCGGCAGGATCCCTTCGGTGCGGCAGCCGCGCTGCACGCACTCCTGCATCACGCGCCAGATCTTCATCAGGCCGCCATGCACCTCGTCGTCGGTGCGCCAGTGGCGCTCGTTGCGGCGCATCAGCTCGGCGATGCTGATCCCGTGTTCCTGCGTCAGCCGCAGCAGGTCGTCGCCGCTGTGGAACGGGTAGGGCAGCACGGTGGTGTCGGGCGCGATCGTCTTCTGCTTCGAGCCGTCGGCCGCGACCTCGTCGCTGACGACGAAGCCGCCGCCGACCGAGTAGTAGACGCGGTTCTCGACCTCCGCGCCGTCGGCGTCGAACGCGACGAAGCGCATGCCGTTCGCGTGGAAGGGCAGGGTCTCGCGACGGTGCATCACGAGGTCGGCCTTCTCGTCGAAGCCGATCTCGCGGTCGCCGTTGAGCGTGACGCAATGGTTCGCGCGGATCGCCTCGAGGATCGCGGGCACCTGCTCGATGTCGACGGTGTCGGGCTCGTAGCCGGCGAGGCCCAGCAGCACGGCCTTGTCGCTGCCGTGGCCCTTGCCGGTGGCGCCCAGCGAGCCGTACAGCTCGGCCTTCACGCGCGTGACGCGCGCGAGCACGCCCTCGTGCGCGAGGCGCGCGACGAACATCCGCGCCGCCCGCATCGGGCCCACCGTGTGCGAGCTGGACGGGCCAATGCCGATCTTGAAGAGGTCGAAAACCGAGACTGCCATGATGACGTTGCCTTCGAGAACAGTCGCGCCGGGCAGTCGCTCGTGACGGCTGCCCGACGATGATGACGCGCGGCGCGACCGCGCCGCGTCGGGGTCAGGCCTGCGCCGCTTCGGCGTCCGCCGCGTCCGCGAACTCGCTCATCGGCACGCAGCTGCAGAACAGGTTGCGGTCGCCGTAGACGTTGTCCACGCGGCCGACCGGCGACCAGTACTTGCCCAGGCGCAGCGCCGCGACCGGGTAGGCGGCGTCCTCGCGCGAGTACGCGTGCGGCCAGTCGGCCTTCAGCAGCGCCTGCGCGGTGTGCGGCGCGTTCTTCAGCGGGTTGTCCTCGCGCGGCCAGCTGCCTTGCTCGACCTTCGCGATCTCGGCGCGGATCGCGATCATCGCGTCGCAGAAGCGATCGAGCTCGGCCAGCGGCTCGCTCTCGGTCGGCTCGACCATCAGCGTGCCGGCGACCGGGAACGACAGCGTCGGCGCATGGAAGCCGTAGTCGATGAGGCGCTTGGCGACATCCTCGGCGCTGACGCCGGAGGTTTCCTTCAGCGGGCGCAGGTCGAGGATGCACTCGTGGGCGACGCCGCCGCCGCGGATGCCGGCGATCTCGCCGCTGAAGTGGATGTCGTAGTGCGCCGAGAGCCGCGCCGCGATGTAGTTGGCGTTGAGGATCGCCGACTGCGTCGCCTGCTTCAGGCCTTCCGCGCCCATCATGCGCACGTACATCCAGCTGATCGGCAGCACGGCCGCGTTGCCCAGCGGAGCCGCCGAGACGGCGCCGACGCGGGCCGGCGAGTTGGTGCCGAGGCCGCCCGCGCGATGCGCCGGCAGGAACGGCACGAGGTCTTCCACGACGCACACCGGGCCGACGCCCGGCCCGCCGCCGCCGTGCGGGATGCAGAAGGTCTTGTGCAGGTTCAGGTGGCTCACGTCGCCGCCGAACTCGCCCGGCGCGGCCACGCCGACCATCGCGTTCATGTTCGCGCCGTCGACGTACACGCGGCCGCCGTGCTTGTGCACGAGCTCGCACAGCGCCTTCACGCCCGGCTCGAACACGCCATACGTGGAGGGGTACGTGATCATCATCGCGGCGAGGTCGTCCTTGTGCGCGATGCACTTGGTCTCGAGGTCGGCCATGTCGACGCTGCCGTCCGGCGTGCACTTCACGACGACGACCTTCATGCCGACCATCTGCGCCGACGCCGGGTTGGTGCCGTGCGCCGATTCGGGGATCAGGCAGATGTCGCGCGCGCCTTCGCCGCGCGACGCGTGCCAGGCCTTGATGACCAGCAGGCCGGCGTATTCGCCCTGCGAGCCGGCGTTCGGCTGCAGGCTGATGCCCGCGTAGCCCGTGGCCTGCTCGAGCCACTTGCACAGTTGCGCGTCGAGCAGCTTGTAGCCCTCGAGCTGGTCGGCCGGCGCGAACGGGTGCACGTGCGCGAACTCGGGCCACGTGATCGGGATCATCTCGCTCGTGGCGTTGAGCTTCATCGTGCACGAGCCGAGCGGGATCATGCTGCGGTCCAGCGCCAGGTCCTTGTCGGACAGGCGGCGGATGTAGCGCAGCATCTCGGTCTCGCTGTGGTGCGTGTTGAACACCGGGTGCGCGAGGTAGCCGCTGGTGCGCACGAGTTCCGCGGGCAGGCGCAGCGCGACGCCCTGCTCGAACGCGTCGAACGTCGGCGCGGTCTGGCCCGGCGCGAAGATGGCCCACAGCGCGGCGAGGTCGGCGCGCGTGGTGGTCTCGTCGAGCGACACCGACACCGACTCCGCGCTCGCGCGGCGCAGGTTCATGCCGCCGGCGACGGCGCGCGCGAGCACGGCGTCGGTCGCGGGGCCGGTCTGCACCTCGATCGTGTCGAACGCGTGCGCGTTGACGACCTGCAGGCCGCGCTGGTCGAGGCCGGTCGCGAGGATCGCGGTGAAGCTGGCGACGCGCGTGGCGATGCGGCGCAGGCCTTCGGGGCCGTGGTAGACCGCGTACATGCTCGCGATGACGGCCGGCAGCACCTGCGCCGTGCAGATGTTGGACGTCGCCTTCTCGCGGCGGATGTGCTGCTCGCGCGTCTGCAGCGCGAGGCGATAGGCCGGCGCGCCGTGCGCGTCGACGCTGACGCCGACCAGGCGCCCCGGCAGCGAGCGCTAGAGCGCGTCCTGCGTGGCCAGGTAGGCGGCGTGCGGGCCGCCGGCGCCCATCGGCATGCCGAAGCGCTGCGTGTTGCCGCAGGCGATGTCGGCGCCGAACTCGCCCGGCGCCTTCAGCAGCGTCAGCGCGAGCAGGTCGGCCGCGACGATCACCAGGCCGCCGCGCGCGTGGATCGCGTCGACGAGCGGCTGCAGCACGCGCACCTGGCCGGCGACGCCGGGGTACTGGAACAGCGCGGCGAAGCAGTCCTGCGATTCGGCCTGCGCGGCCGGCCCGACGACGACCTGGATGCCGATCGGCTCGGCGCGCGTGCGCACGACCTCGAGCGTCTGCGGCAGCACGTCGTCGGCGACGAAGAACACCTTGCTCTTCGACTTGCCCATGCGCATCGCGAGCGTCATCGCCTCGGCGGCGGCGGTCGCCTCGTCGAGCATCGACGCGTTGGCGATGGCCATGCCGGTCAGGTCGGTGACCATGGTCTGGAAGTTCAGCAGCGCTTCCATGCGGCCCTGCGAGATCTCGGCCTGGTAAGGCGTGTAGGCCGTGTACCAGGCGGGGTTCTCGAGGATGTTGCGCAGGATGACGCCCGGCGTCAGCGTGCCGTGGTAGCCCTGGCCGATGAAACTCTTGAGCACCTTGTTCTTCGACGCGACCGCCTTCAGCTCGGCGAGCGCCTGGGCTTCGGTGATCGAGGCGGGGATGTCCATCACGTGGCTGCGCACGATGTTGCGCGGCACCAGCGCGTCGACCAGCGCGTCGCGCGAGGCGGCGCCGATCACGGACAGCATGTGGGCGGCGTCGGCGGCATCGGGGCCGATGTGGCGGGCGACGAATTCGGCGGCGTTCTCGAG
>JASLEM010000006.1 GCA_030151165.1 Burkholderiaceae bacterium | reverse complement strand
GCGCGGCGCCGCGCGCGGGCGCCTGCGCGCGCATTCCGGCGCAGACGAACGCGGTCAGGCCGCGCGCCCAGGCGGCGCGCATGACGGCGTCGTCGGCCGCGCGCTGCGCCGCGTCGTACGCGCGCGGCGAGACGGGATAGGCCTCGGCCAGCTTCACGAGCCGCGCCTCGGCGCGCTTGACGTCCGCGGGCAGCAGGTGGCCCTGGTGCACGGCGGCCTCGATCGCCTTGACGGTCGCGGCCTGCTCTTCGAGGCTGCCCTGCGCGAGCGGCATGTCCGCGCCGGCCTGCAGCGCCATCACCGCGCCGAGCGCGTGGCCGTACTTCTCGTGGATGGCCTTCATGAACAGCGCGTCGGTGATGACGACGCCGTCGTAGCCGATGTTCTCGCGCAGCAGGCCCGTCAGCACCGGGCGCGACAGCGTCGCCGGATGCTCGGGGTCGATCTGCGGATAGACGATGTGCGCCGTCATCACGGCCGGCGCGGCGGGCGTCGTCGACGTCGCGTGCGCCAGCGCGCGGAACGGGCGCAGCTCGAGCGCCTCGAGCTCGGCGATCGACTTGTCGACCGTCGGCAGCGCGTGGTGCGAGTCGACGTTGGTGTCGCCGTGGCCGGGGAAATGCTTGACGCAGCACGCGACGCCTTCGCGCAGCGAGCCGCGCATCCACGCGCCGGCGAGGCGCGCGACGGTGTCGGGATCCTCGCTGAAGCTGCGCTCGGCGATCACCGGGTTCGCCGAGTTGTTGTTGACGTCGAGCACCGGCGCGAAGTTCCAGTTGATGCCCAGGCTGCGCAGCCCGCGCGCGACCGCCGCGCCGACTTCCTCGCACAACGCCTCGTCGTCGACCGCGCCGAGCGCCATCGCGGCGGGCGCCTGCGGCAGGAACGTCGCGCGGACGACGGAGCCGCCTTCCTGGTCGATGCCGATCAGCGCGTGCGGGCCCATCACCTCGCGCAGGTCGGCCGTCAGCCGACGCACCTCGGCCTCGGTGCCGAGGTTGCGCCGGAACAGGCAGATCGCGCGGACGTGGTGGCGGCGCAGGAACTCCGCGGTCGCGGCATCGAGCGACGTGCCCGGGATATCGACCATGACAAGATGGCCAGGATGGAAATTGGACCCCCACGCTCCCGCTGGTCGCTGCCCCCCGAGGGGGCCGGCCGCGTACGGGCCGGCGGAGCCGGTTCCGTCGCTCCCTTGAACTTGCGTGCCGACGTTGTTTGCTTCGCTCATGGCTCGCTCGTTCAGTGCGTCAGCGTGACCTTGTTCAGGTGGCGCGGCTTGTCCGGATCGAGCCCCTTCGCGCGCGCCAGGCCTTCGACGGCGAGGTAGTAGCTCTGGATCGCGGAGATCGGGTCGAGGTCCTCGTGGCCGGCGACGACCAGCGGCAGCTCCGCGCCGGGCGTGCCGACGGGCGCGGCGACGAGCACGCGCGCGCCGCGGCGGCGCATGTCCTCGGCGAGCGCGAGCAGGCCGGCCTGCGCCGGGCCGCGCGGGGCGAAGACGAGGAGGGGGTAGCCTTCCTCGATCAGCGCCATCGGGCCGTGTTTGACCTCGGCGCCCGAGAACGCCTCGGCCTGGATGCCGCAGACTTCCTTGAACTTCAGCGCCGCCTCCATCGCGATCGCGAGGCTGGTGCCGCGGCCGATGACGAAGAGCTTGTCGGCGTCGACCAGCGCGTCGACCAGCGGCTGCCAGTCGGCGTACGCCGCGCGCTCGAGCACCTCGGGCAGCGTCTCGAGCGCGGCCAGCAGCGCGGCGTCGTTCTGCCAGTGCGCGACGATGCGCGCGCCGGCGACGAGCTGCGCGATGTAGCTCTTGGTCGCGGCGACGCTGGTCTCGGCGCCGGCGTGCAGCGGCAGCACCCACTGCGCGGCCTCGGCCAGCGGCGAGCCGGCGTCGTTGACCACGGCCACGGTGCGCGCGCCACCTTCGCGGAAGAAGCGCGTCGGCGCGATCAGGTCGGGGCTCTGGCCGGACTGCGAGAAGCCCCAGGACACGAGCCCGTTGCAATCGAGCTGCGACTGGTACAGCGTGACGAGCGACATCGGCAGCGACGTCACGAGGCGGCCGAGGCGCGCCATCACGAGGTAGGCCATGTAGTGCGCGGCGTGGTCGGAGCTGCCGCGCGCGACGGTGAGCGCGGATCGCGGCGGATCGGCACGGAGTTGCTCGCCGAGCGAGGAATAGGCGGCGAAGTCCGCCGCCATCAGACGAGCCACGGCCGCGGGGGCTTCGCGCGCTTCGTCAAACATCCGTGAGGTCAATGCCATCTCCTTCTACGATCACTTGCGTCAGTTGCAGGCCGGCGTCGAGCACGACCAGGTCGGCACGCGCGCCGACGAGCAGGCGGCCGCGATCGGCCAGCCCGAGGAAGTCGGCGGCGTACGTGGACACGCGCTTCGAGGCGTCCACGACGTCGAGCCCGAGGCCGACGAGGTTGCGCAGCGCCTGGTCCATCGTCAGCGTGCTGCCGGCGAGCGTGCCGTCGGCCAGGCGCACGCCGCCGAGGCACTTGGTGACACGGTGGCTGCCCAGGTTGTAGTCGCCGTCGGGCATGCCGGCGGCGGCCGTCGAGTCGGTGACGCAGTAGAGGCACGGGATCGCGCGCAGCGCGGCGCGGATCGCGCCCGGGTGGACGTGCAGCAGGTCGGGGATGATCTCGGCGAACTCGGCGTGCGCCAGCGCCGCGCCGGCGATGCCGGGCTCGCGGTGCTTGAACTTGCTCATCGCGTTGAACAGGTGCGTGAAGCCGGTCGCGCCGCGGTTCAGCGCCGCCACGCCGTCCTCGTACGAGCCCGCCGTGTGGCCGATCTGCACGTGGAAGCCGGCCGCGCGCAGCGGCGCGATCAGGTCGAGGTTGCCGGGCAGCTCGGGCGCCATCGTGATGAGGCGGATCGGCGCGAGCGCGTGCAGCGCCTTGACCTCGTCGACCGACGCCGGCCGCGCGAAGTCGGGCTGCGCGCCGAGCGCGCCCGGGTTGATGTACGGCCCCTCGAGGTGCACGCCCATCACGTGCGCGCCGCCGGGCTGGTGCGTGCGGCAGGCCTCGCCCATCGCGGCCATCGCCTTCGAGATGTCGGCCATCGGCGCGGTCATCGTCGTCGCGAGCATCGACGTCGTGCCGTGGCGCGCGTGGATCTTGGCGATCTCGGAGACGGCCTGGCCGCCTTCCATCGTGTCGAAGCCGCCGCCGCCGTGCACGTGCAGGTCGATGAAGCCGGGCAGGATCAGCGGCTCGCCGCTGTGGCGGGCCTCGCCTTCGCTGATCGGCTGGCCGTCGATCGCGGCGACGCGGCCGCCCTCGACGGTCAAGGTGCCGCGGACGAAGCCGGTGGGGGTCAGGACGTGGCCGGCGAACACGCGCTGCTGCGCATTATTCACAGGACAACCTCCGTGCTGCGCACTTCGGTGCGAGCGCCTTCGGGCGGCCGGGCGGCGCTCATGCGACTGCTTCCTTCATCTGCAACCGAACCAGCCGATGCGCCCCGTCGACCGCGTCGCCCGCCGGCGCCACCAGGCGCGCCTTCAGCGCGGCCGGCAGCCGGTCGGTCATGCGCTGGCCGATGCTGC
>JASLEM010000537.1 GCA_030151165.1 Burkholderiaceae bacterium | reverse complement strand
CAGCCATGTCGAGCCGCACGTGCCGGTGCGCGAGCGCTGGGTGCTCGGGGAGTGACGCCGGCCTAGCGCTTCGGCGTGGCGTAGCCGTCGGTCAGCGTCTTCAGGAACGCGACGACGTCGGCGGCCTCGGCGTCGGTCATCGCCGGCTTGTCGCCGGGTTGGCCGCCGAAGGGCTGCTCGTCGTTGACGTTGGCCTGGAACTTCGCGGGCAGGTCGTCGTACTTGCGCACCTTGCCGTCCTTGCTGCGCGGGTAGAAGCGTTCGGGATGGGTGTCGCGCTGCGCGTAGAAGCGCACCGCCTCGTCGAGGTGACGGTAGACGCCGTTGTGGAAGAACACGGGCCGCAGCGCGACGTTGCGCAGCGTCGGCGTGCGGAACAGGCCGCAGTAGTCGGCGCGGTCGTGGAAGTCGGTGCGCAGCGGGCCGCACAGGCCCAGGTCGGCGAAGCCGGCCTTCGCGTTCAGCGGGATCGCCGGGTTGCGCGGCACGCCCAGCGCGATGAAGCCGAGGTCGGTGAACTGCGGCGCCGCGCCGCGCTTGGGCGCGCTCGGGTGGCACAGCGCGCAGTTGCCCTTGGTCACGTCATTGAACACGAGCAGGCCGCGCATCTCGGCGGGCGACAGCTTGGCCTTGCCGCGCGTGTACTCGTCGTACTTGCTGTCGTAGGGATAGAAGTCGGCCGGGCTCTGCTGGAAGACCTCGAGCGCCAGCACCAGGCCGTTCCAGGCGTGCTGGGGCGTGTCGAACACGTGCGCGCCGAACGCGGCGCGGAACGCGTCGGCGTCCGGCGAGGCCCGGAGCTTCGCGACGACGGACTCGGGATCCGCGTTGGCCATCTCGAACGTCGACAGCAGCGGCCCGGCCGCCTGCTCGTGCGCGGAGAACGCGCGGCCGTCCCAGTCGAAGCCGCCGGTCGGGCCCTGGTCCTCGCTGTCGTTGCCGTCGTTGTCGTAGAAGTGCTCCGAGAACGGCGGGATGTCCTGGTGGTACTTCAGCGACGGCACCGCGCGCAGGCCGGGCAGCTGGCCGGTCGGGCCGCCCAGCTGGACGGGACGCGCGTTGGGCGGGCCGTACGCGTGCGCCGGGTCGTGGCAGGAGGCGCAGGACATCTTCCCCGACGCCGACAGCGCCGCGTCGTGGAACAGCGAACGGCCGAGCGCGGTCAGCGTCTTCACGTCGGGCTTGTGCTCGAACGGCGTCGTGTAGAAGCCGGCGGGCTCGCTCGCGATGCGCGCGGGACGCGGCGCTGTCGACGCGGCGGCGGGCGGCGCGCCGGTGGCGGCGCGGCCGGCGCCCGACCAGGCGGCCAGCGCGAGCAGCGCGATCGGAAGGAGGGGCAGGGCCCGCCGGGCCGCATGGGACGGGAAGACGGAAGACAGACGACGGATCACGACGGGAACGGCGGCGGTTGCGGGCGAACGTGTCAGGTTAACGCGGCTTCGTGGCAATCGCGTGACGGTGTCGTGACATGAGGATGGCGTCGCGATTACACGGTCCTGTCATATGACGAGGCGATGCTCTCGCGCTTATCCGTTTCACTGTTCCCGGCTTCAGGAGCCCTCTCAAAATGAAGAACCCCATCAAGTTCGGTGCGTTGCTGACCCCTCTCGCCGTGGCCGCCGTGCTGGCCCTGTCCGCCTGCGGCGACAGCGACAACCCGGCGCCGCTCGACACGACCGCGGCCCTGCAGGCCAAGGTGCAGAACATCGTCGTGATCTATGCCGAGAACCGCTCGTTCGACAACCTGTATGGCCACTTCCCGGGCGCCAACGGCCTGAGCACTGTGGTGAACACCGATGGCTCGACGACGTCGTCGTACGTCAAGCAGGTCGACCGCGACGGCACGACCGTGCTCGCGACCCTGCCGCAGACCTGGGGCGGCGTGACCGCGCCGGGCAGCAGCCTGACCGTCACGCAGGCGCAGAGCGCCGGCCTGCCGAATGCGCCGTTCAAGGTCGAGACGGCCTTCGTGCCGGCCGGTGGCGCGACGCTGAACACGTCGGTCGTCAACCGTGACCTGTACCACCGCTTCTTCGAGCACCAGATGGCCATCGACGGCGGCAAGAACGACCAGTTCGCCGCGTGGGAAGACGCCGGCGGCCTGACGATGGGCAACTGGGACTACAGCTCGTCCGCGCTCTACAAGCTGGCCCAGGACAACGTCCTCGCCGACAACTTCTTCGAAGGCGCGTTCGGCGGCTCGTTCCTGAACCACCAGTACCTGATCTGCGCGTGCGCGCCGGAATTCCCGAACGCCGACACGTCGCCCCAGCACCCGACGATCGCCATCGTCGACACGGACTCGTCCGGCAACCTGACGTCGCACCTGACCGCCGCCGCCACCGCCAAGGCCTCGGCGATGGACGGCCCGCCGACGTTCAAGCTGAGCGGCAACATCACGCCGGCCAACTACTTCGGCGACGGCAAGTTCTACGCCGTCAACACGATGCAGGCCCCGTACCAGCCGAGCGGCAACGCGCCGGCCGACGTCAGCGGCAGCGATGCGCTGTACGCCAACACGACCGCCGCCACCACGCTGCCCCCGCAGACGCAGACCAACATCGGCGACCTGCTGACGGCGGCCAAGGTGAACTGGAAGTGGTACGGCGGCTCGTGGAAGAACGCGCTGGCCGACGGCATGCAGGCGCCGACCGCCGCGCGCACGGTGATCTACGCGGGCAACTCGGTGGGCGTGGCGACGACGGCGAACGTCGACTTCCAGCCGCACCACATGCCGTTCAACTACTACAAGAACCTGGATCCGGTCACGAACGCCGCCGACCGCGCCGCCCACCTCCAGGACTACACCGACATGGTGAACGACGCCGCCGCGGGCACGCTGCCGCCGGTCTCGTTCTACAAGCCGGAAGGCGTGTACAACCAGCACAACGGCTACGCCAACCTGGCCGACGGCGACGCGAAGATCGCCGACCTCGTCGCCAAGCTGCAAGCCAGCCCGCAGTACAAGAACATGGTCATCGTGATCACGTACGACGAGTTCGGCGGCACCTGGGACCACGTCGCGCCGCCGAAGGGCGACAAGCTCGGCCCGGGCACGCGCATCCCGGCGATCATCGTCTCGCCGTTCGCCAACAAGGGCACGGTCGACCACACGCAGTACGACACCGCGTCGATCCTGCGCCTGATCACGCGCCGCTTCTCGCTGCCGACGCTGCCGGGCCTGACCCAGCGCGACAACGCGCTGAAGGCCGCCGGCGCCGCGCCGATGGGCGACCTGACCGCCGCGCTGAAGCTGAACTGACGCGCACGGTCGATTCGAAGGAGACGGCCGTTCGGGCGGCCCGCCTCCTTCGATTCCTCTCGCCTTCGAATGCCTCCTTCGGGAGGCATTTTTCATGGGCGGAGCGATACTGGCGGCGATCCCACCGCTCCGAATCGCCCGCCATGCCGTTGCCCACGCTTTCGCTCCTCGAGACTCGCATCCTCGGCGTCCTCGTCGAGAAGCAGCACACCGTGCCCGACAGCTACCCGCTGAGCCTCAACGCGCTGACGCTGGGCTGCAACCAGAAGACGGCGCGCGACCCGGTGATCAACGCGAGCGACGGCGACGTGCTCGCCGCGCTCGACACCCTGAAGTCGCTGCACATCGTGCTGGAGGGCTCGGGCAGCCGCGTGCCGCGCTTCGAGCACAACGTGGCGCGCGTGCTGGGCGTGCCGGGCCAGAGCGTCGCGCTGCTCGCGATGATGATGCTGCGCGGGCCGCAGACGGCCGCGGAGCTTCGCCTGAACACCGAGCGGCTGCACCGCTTCGCGGACATCTCGTCGGTCGAGGGCTTCCTCGACGAACTGGCGACGCACGAGCCGCCCTTCGTCGTGAAGCTCGCGCGGGCGCCGGGCGCGCGCGAGTCGCGCTGGGCGCACCTGCTGTCCGGGCCGGTGGCCGACGCCGCGCCGCAGACGGGCGCCACCGGCCCGGGCACGCCGCTGGCGGATGCCGCGCTGGGCCTGTCGGAGGTCGCGGCGCTGCGGGCCGAGCAGCTGCGGATGACGGGCGAGATCGCGCGGCTGAAGACGCAGGTTGCGCGGCTCGCGTCGGAGCTGGGCGTGGATCTCGACGCCGACCTGAATCCCGGCGCCTGAAGCCGGACGCCGCCGCGGGCAGGCTACTCGGCGTCGTCGCCGAACAGCTTCAGCGCATCCTTGGTGGCGCGCTCGCGGAAGCTCTTGCGTCCGAACAGCTTGGTCTGCGCCTCGAGCGGCAGGTCGGTGATGTTGATGACGTTCTTCGAGATCAGCGTGTCGATCACGTCCTCGATCACGCGCACGAAGTCGGCGTCGAGCTCGGCGAAGCGTTCTTCCTTCACCGGCGCGGCGGCGGCGCCGTCGGCCAGGAAGGCGCGCACGTCGGGGTGGTCGTCGGGCAGGAACTCGGCGCCTTCGCCGCCGGAGCGGTGCAGGCTGTCGACGATTCCTTCAGCATTGCGGCGGATGAACGGCATCTGCCGATCATAGCGGGGCCGCCTCGCGCGTGCGCGCGCGGGCGTCACGCGCGCTGGCGCGCGGGCGGAACCTGTTCACGGGCGGCCCGGTGCGTACCGGCGCCGCGCGTTCACTGGCCGGCGTTCAGGCCTTCGACGTAGTCCGACACCGCGGCGATCTCGGCGTCGCTCATGCGCGCGGCGATCGTGGCCATCTGCGGGCTGTTGGCGCGCTTGCCGGAGCGGAACAGCATCAGTTCGGCCGACACGTACTCGGCGTGCTGGTAGCCCAGGCCCGGGTACTGCGCGGGCATGCCGGCGCCGGTCGGGCCGTGGCAGCCGGCGCAGGCCGGCACCGACTTCTCGGCGATGCCACCGCGCCAGATCTTCTGGCCCAGTTCGACGGTGGCCGGGTTCTTGGACTTGCCGGGCTTGACCTGCTTGGACTCGTAGAAGGCGGCGACGTTGCGCATGTCGTCGTCCGACAGCTGCGAGGCCATCGGCTTCATGATGGCGTTGTCGCGCTTGCCGCTCTTGAACTCCTGCAGCTGCTTGACGAGGTAGTCCGCGTGCTGGCCCTGGAGGATCGGATTCGTCGGGATACCCCGTGACCCATCGTTCGTATGGCAGGCCACGCACACCGTGGTCGAGAGGGTCGATCCCTTGCCGATGTCCGGCTTGGCCGGTGCCTTGGCTTCGTCAGCGAGCACGGGATTGGCGAACAGGGCCGCCAGGGCAACAACGTACAAGGACTTCATCTCGACGAACCCTTCAGGAGTCTTTTGGACAGGCCCCGACTTTACGATTTTACAATGCACCATGACCGAAGCTAAGCGTACGCGCAAACCCTCCCCCCCTCGCGCCGTGCCGGCTCCCGTCTACAAGCGCGAGGTCGTCGTCTCCGACATCGCCAAGGAAGGCCTGGGCTGGCTGCACACGGCCACGTTCCTGACCTCGGCCAGCAAGATCGACCAGCTGCCGCAGGGCGACATGCCCGAGATCGCGTTCGTCGGCCGGAGCAACGCCGGCAAGTCCTCCGCGATCAACACGCTGGCGCAGCGCCGCCAGCTCGCGTTCGCCTCGAAGACGCCGGGCCGCACGCAGCTGATCAACCTGTTCACGCTCGGCCCGCGCGAGGCGCCCGACGCCTACTTCGCCGACCTTCCCGGCTACGGCTACGCCGCCGTCGCGCGCGGCAAGAAGCTCGTGTGGCAGAAGGTGATGGCCGACTACCTGCAGGTGCGCCGCGCGCTGATGGGCGTCGTGCTGATGGTCGACAGCCGCCACGGCTTCACGCCGCTGGACATGCAGCTCCTCGACTTCATCGCGCAGCGCGTGAAGACCGGCGAGATCAAGCTGCTGGTGCTGCTCACGAAGTCCGACAAGCTGTCGCAGCGCGAGGCCGCGGCGGCGACGGCGTCCGCGCAGGAGGTGCTCGGCGAGTTCGTCACCGAGGCGTCCGACATCGGCGTGACGCTGTTCTCGTCGATGCGCCGCGTGGGCGTCGAGGACGTCGCGGAGCAGATGATGGGCTGGCGCAAGGCGATGCCGGAGCGCCACGACTTCGACCTCCCGCCGCCGCCCGAGGGCAGCGAGCACGACGCCGCGCCGCACGACGACGAGCCGTCCGAAGACTGAGGCGGCGTCAGGCGGCGATCGACCGCCACGCCGCTTGCGCGAACACGTCGACGTGCTCCGACGGCTTCACGCGGATGCGCTCCGACAGCCATGCGCGGCAGTAGTTCTCGGACTGCCCGATCAGCAGCGGCACGTAGGTCTCGCGCGGCAACGCGCGGATCTCGCCGGCCTCCACGCCCTTCACGAGCCACGCCACGAGCAGCCGGTGGCGCGCCTTGTTGCGCTCGGCAAGCTCGTCGCTGCGCGGGCCCGCGGCCACCGCGGCGCGGGCGCGGTACATGAAGCGCGCGAGCCGCGGCTGCGCGGTGATCCACTCGAGATAGCTGCGCACCGCGGCCTCGACCGCCTCGCGCGCCGACGTCGCCGCCGCGATCTGCGGCTCGACGAGCGCCGTCTGATCGTCGAGCGCCGCGAAGAAGATCGCCGCGACGAGGCCGTCCTTGTTGCCGAAGTGATGGTAGATCGAGCCGATGCTGCTGTCGGCCGCGGCGCGGATCTCCTCGATCGTCGCCTGCTCGACGCCTGCGCGCTCGAAGCAATCCAGCGCGCAGGCCATCACGTGGCGCTTGTGCTCCCTGCGCGCGCCCGGCTCGGCGCGCTCGAGGACGCGGCGGATGTCGGCGTTGCTCATGTGCCGCCGAGTATAGAGAGTCGTTCTAGAACATTATTCTAGTTTCGAGGTAGAGTGCGTCTGTCCCATCTGCCGACGGAGCCGCGATGCCATGACCTCCCCGAACGAATCGCCCGCCAGCCCGATCCGCCTGCCGGCCAGCCGCTGGAACGCCTTCCTGTGGCGCCACGGCATGAACCTGTGGCCGTGCATCCGCCGCAGCGGCGGCCGCGTCACGCACGTGTCGACCGACTTCACGCGCATGACGGTGCGGCTGCGCCTAAGCTGGCGCACGCGCAACGTCGTCGGCACGATCTTCGGCGGCGCGATGATGGCGTCGACCGACCCGATGTACATGCTGATGCTGCACAAGATCCTCGGCTCGGGCTACGTCGTCTGGGACAAGGGCTGCGCGGTGCGCTTCAAGCGCCCCGCGAAGACGACGCTCTTCGCCGACTTCCACATCACGCCGCAGATGCTGGCCGACATCGCCGAGACCGTGCACCGGCGCGGCGAGGGCGACTTCACGTGGCGCGTCCAGTACAAGGACGGGCAGGGCGTCGTGCACGCCGAGTTCGACAAGACGCTCTACGTGGCCGAAAAGTCGTTCTACAAGCACAAGCTCGGCGCGCGCGAGGCGGCGCGCAGCGCGCAGGGGGCCTGAGCCCGCGCGGCAGGGCCTGGCGCGACTGAGCTGCTGGTTTGTCCCGAGGCGGCGGGCGGAACTCGCCACGCGCCCGACACTCCCATCGCCATCACGACAGGAAAGTCTGGATCGCGATGGAGGACGATCACAAGGCCAAGCCGTGGGGCGCGCCGTCGAGCCGGCGGCAGCGCGGCACCCTGGTCGCGGCCGCGGGGCTGCATCTCGCGTTGCTGCTCGCGCTGTTGCACTGGCAGGGCCGGTTCGAGCTGCCGCGCGCGGTGGCGGTCGTCGAGACGACGATCTGGACACCCGCGCCCCCGCGCGTGACGCGCGCGCCCGCGCCGCGCGAGCCGGTCGTTGCGGCGTCCGTGGCGGCGCCATCGGCACGGCAGGCGCGACGCCGCGAGCCCGTCCCGCTGACACCGCCGGCTGCGCCGTCGCCAACGATCACGTTGCCGCCAATGGCCGTCGCCTCCGCCCCGCCGGCCTCGGCCGCCAGCGCGCCGCTGCGCCTGACGCTCTCGCCCGCGGACCTCAAGGCGCTCGAGGCCGCAACCGGCAGGACGCTTGGCCAGTTGACGGCGTCGGGCCCGAAGCCGTCGACGCTGTCGCAGATCGGCGGCGGCGACGATGGCCTCACCGAGAAGCAGCTGCCCGGCGGCATCACCGAGGTGCATCTCCACGGCGCGTGCTACCGGCTCGTGCCGACGACGCAGTCGCAGCTCGACCCGTTCAACCCGTCGCCGCGCCTGACGGGGCCGTGCCTGCCGAACTTCTAGGATTCCGGGCGCGCCGCATCTGGTCTATCCTCGGCGCGGCATCGACCAGGAGTTCTGATGGACAACGAACAGATCCGCTTCGACGACGGCGAGGCCTACGAGGACTTCATGGGCCAGTGGAGCCAGCTCGCGGGCGAGGCCTTCCTGCGCTGGCTGGCGCCGGCCGCGGGCGGGCGCTGGATCGACGTCGGCTGCGGCAACGGCGTGTTCACGGAGCTGTTGATCCGCCGCGCGGGCGCGGCGCGGGTGGAGGGCGTCGATCCGTCCGAGGAGCAGCTCGTCTTCGCTCGTTCGCGACTGCCGGGCGACATCGCGCACTTCCGCCAGGGCGACGCGATGGCGCTGCCGTACGCCGACGCCGGCTTCGATGCGGCCGTCATGGCGCTCGTCATCTTCTTCGTGCCGGAGCCCGCGCGCGGCGTGGCGGAGATGGCGCGCGTGGTGCGGCCCGGCGGCAGCGTGTCGGCCTACGCGTGGGACATCCTCGGCGGCGGCTTCCCGTACTTCGCGCTGCAGGAGGAGATGAAGGCGCTCGGCATGCAGCCGCTGTGGCCGCCGAGCGTCGAGGCCGCGCGCATCGAGGCGCTGCGGTCGGCGTGGGCGGCGGCGGGGCTGGTCGAGGTCGAGACGAGCGAGATCGTCGTCCAGCGCACCTTCGCCAGCTTCGACAGCTTCTGGCAGGCCGCGCAGAAGGGCCCGCGCATCGCGCCGCGCCTGGCCGGGATGCAGCGCGAGAACGTGGCGCTGCTGCGCGAGCGCTTGCAGGCGCGCCTCGCGCCGGCCGCCGACGGCAGCATCACCTACGGCGCGACGGCGAACGCCGTGCGTGGCCGGCGACCGGCGTAGTCGCCACGCGTGCAAGATGCGGGGCGTCGACAAGTCGCTGACGTTCCGAGCCGCAGCGGCCCGGGACGAAAAAAAAGGGACTGCCGAAGCAGCCCCTTTCTCGTTGGTCGTGGTGGACCGGCCCCGGTGCGCCGCACGGCGCGCCGGGTGCGGACATCACATGTCCATGCCGCCCATGCCACCCATTCCGCCCATGCCACCGCCGCCGAGGGCCGGAGCATCTTCCTTCGGCGACTCGGAGACCATGCACTCGGTCGTCAGCATCAGCGACGCGACGGACGCGGCGTTCTGCAGCGCGGTGCGGGTGACCTTCGTCGGGTCCAGGATGCCCATCTCGATCATGTCGCCGTACGTGCCGTTG
>JASLEM010000502.1 GCA_030151165.1 Burkholderiaceae bacterium | reverse complement strand
GGCGCCGGGCTGGGCAAGACCTCGGGCTGGGTGCACCGCGCGACGCTGAAGATGAAGAACGTCGAGATGCTGGGCGGCGTGAACTACGAGCGCGTGACCGACGACGGCCTGTTCGTCACCTTCGGCCCGGAGCGCAAGGACGGCACGCTGCTCGAGGTCGACACCATCGTGCTCTGCTCGGGCCAGGAGCCGCTGCGCGAACTGTCGCAGCCGCTGGCGGCGGCCGGCGTCAAGGTGCACCTGGTCGGTGGCGCGGACGAGGCGTCGGAGCTGGACGCGAAGCGCGCGATCAACCAGGGCACGCGCCTGGCCGCCAGCATCTGAGCCGTCGCGCTCGCGGGCGAACCCCGCCTCACACTGGCCTCACCGACGCCGGCTAGCATGCGCGGATGCCTTTCCTGCACGACCGCGCCGCATGAGCGGCGCCGCTGACCTCCTTCCGCTGTTCTGGGCCGCCGTGACGCGCCTGGGCGAAGCCCAGATCCTGCTGCCGGCGTTCGTCGCGGGCGCGTCCTGGCTGGCCTTCGCGCGGCCGGCGGGCGCGCGCGAGCGCCTCGCCGAGGGCAACGCCCACGCGCACGACCACCCGGCGCGCGACTCGGCGTGGCGCTGGATCGCGGCGATCTTCGCGACGACGCTGGTCACGACCGTCAGCAAGATCGCCTTCCTCGGCTACGGCTACGGCTCGGCCGCGCTCAACTTCACCGGCTTTTCCGGGCACTCGATGTACTCGATGTCCATCCTGCCGGTGCTGGGCGCGATCGTCGCCGGCCGCCGCGGCGCGATCGGCGGCGCGTTGCTGGCGGTGCTCGTCGTCTACTCGCGGGTCGATCTCAACGCGCATTCGTGGAGCGAGGCGCTGAGCGGCATGGCCCTCGGCATCGCCGCCGCGGGGTGGACGCTCGCGCTGTACCTCGAGCACCCCGGCGCCGTGCGCGCGCCGTGGTGGTTGCCGCTGCTGCTCGTCGCGTGGCTCACGCTGCTGCCGTGGCGCGCGCCGCCGTCGCGCACGCACGGGCTGGTGGTCGCGGTGTCGCTGAAGCTGTCGGGCCACACCCGGGCGTACACGCGCTTCGAGCTGCTGGCCGGCCTGATCCGCCACGACAAGCCCGCCGCGTCGCTCTGAGCCGCGGCACGGGCGGTCATGACGCCGACGCGGCGACCGCGTCGGCGCTATCCTCGTCGGTCGATTGTCCAACGACCGTGAGTCCCCGCATGTCCTCGACCCCGACGCCGCCCGCCCCGCCCGCCAAGCGCTACTGCTGGGAAGACTTCACGCCCGGCCTGGTGATGAGGCTCGGCGACACCACCGTCTCGCGCGAGGCGGTGCTCGAGTTCGCGAGCCAGTTCGACCCGCAGCCCTTCCACCTCGACGACGCCGCCGCCGAGGCCTCGCTGTTCAAGAAGCTCGCCGCGAGCGGCTGGCACACGTGCGGGATGATGATGCGGCTGATGTGCGACGGCTACCTCAACGACTCGGCCGGCCTCGGCTCGCCCGGCGTCGACAACCTGCGCTGGCTCAAGCCCGTCTACCCGGGCGACACGCTGACCGGCGAGATGGAGGTGCTCGAGTCGCGCGTGATGAACAGCCGCCCGCACGTCGGGCTCGTGCTGTCGCGCTGGAGCATGACCAACCAGGACGGCGTGGTCGTGTTGACCATGCAGGGCTGGGGCATGTTCGGCCGGCGCGACGTGGCGGCGCCCGCCGCGTGAGAGCGATGCGCCGTGGCACGCGTTCGCCGTCACGCCGCGAGGCGCGCGCACCGCGGCCGCCGATCGGACTTAATTGGTATTACCACTGGTTCATATCGGCGTTGTCCTGGTGTTGACACAAATCCGAGGGTTTTCTCGGAGATGTTCTCCGCGGAAACGATTCTCGGCAGGGCAATCGCTGTCGGGCAGCTTTCGTTGACAGCGGTCTGTCATGGTACTATAGTGGTATCACACGTATGAGCCACACCTGCTATCACCCCGCCTTTGAACAGGCCGACATCCGCTTCGCCCTCGGCGTCGACGGCGGCGGCACGGGCACCCGCGTTCGCCTCTGGACCAGCGGCGGCGCGCTGATCGGCCACGGCGAAGCCGGGCCCTCCGCGCTGGCGCAGGGCATCGACCAGGCGTGGAAGCACATCGGCGAGGCGGTCGAGCGCGCGTTCGCGTCGGCCGGCCTGCCGCCGCCACCGCCGGCGCCGCACCACTGCGTGCTCGGCCTGGGGCTGGCGGGCGCCGTCGCGCCGCACCTCGCGGCCGCCTTCTTCCGCGCGGCGCCGGACTACGCGCTGATCGTGCTCGAGACCGACTCCCGCACCGCGCTGATGGGCGCCCACGCGGGCGGCCCGGGCTCGATCGTCGCGGTCGGCACCGGCGCGGTCGGCGAGGCGCTGCATGCCGACGGCCGGCGCGTCGCGGTCAGCGGCTGGGGCTTCCCGGTCGGCGACGAAGGCAGCGGCGCGTGGCTCGGCCTGAAGGCGATGCAGCTGGCGCACCGCGCCCTCGACGGCCGCGCGCCCGCCGGCACGCTGGCGCAAGCCGTCTGGCGCCGCACCAGCGACCGCCGCGACACCCTGCTGGAATGGTGCTCGCGCGCCGGCCAGCACGACTACGCTCAACTCGCGCCCCTCGTCTTCGAGTGCGCGGACACCGACGCGGCAGCCCAGTCGCTGGTGCGGGACATCGGACAGGAAATCGAAGACATGGCGCTTGCGTTGGACCCCGGGCTGCAGCTGCCCATCGTGCTGCTCGGCAGCATCGGCCTGCGCATGGCCGACCGCCTGCCCGCCGCCCTGCGCGCGCGGCTGGTCGAGCCCGCGGGGGACGCGGTCGACGGCGCGCATCGCCTCGTGCGCCAGCAGATGAAGGAAGCGGTGGCATGAGCATGCGCCTGCACGGCCGCCCGAGCGGTGAATCGAGCGCAGCGCGGAGGCTCGGGTGAGCCGCCAGCTGAAGGGCCACATCCTCACGCCGCAGGGCTTCGTCCGCGGCACGCTGACCATCGAGGACGGACGCATCGCCGGCATCGACGGCCAGCCCGTCAGCGAGGGCGAGGCGCGCCTGGCCGACGGCGACCTGATCCTGCCCGGCTTCATCGACCTGCACGTGCACGGCGGCGGCGGCTTCGACACGATGGAAGGCGGCAACGCGGTCGCCGAGATCGCGAAGATCCACGCCAGGCACGGCACGACGTCGATGCTCGCGACGACGATGACCGCGCCGATGGCCGACATCTCGAAGGCGATGGCCGCGATGAGCGAAGCCGTGCGCACGCACAAGCCGGGCCGCGCGCACGTGATGGGCGTGCACCTCGAGGGTCCGTACATCAATCCCGGCGCGCTCGGCGCGCAGCCCGATTTCGCGCGGCCGGCCTCGGTCGCCGAGGTCAAGGCGCTGCACGCGCTCGCGCCGATCCGCCTGATCACGATGGCACCCGAGCTGCCCGGCAACCTCGACCTGATCGCGCCGCTGCGCGCGGCCGGCTTCCACGTGCAGATCGGACACACCGCCGGC
>JASLEM010000482.1 GCA_030151165.1 Burkholderiaceae bacterium | reverse complement strand
GCAAGCACAAGGAATACGGCATCAACGAGAAGCCGTTCGTCGTCGTCAAGGCCGACAACGGCACCTACGGCATGGGCGTGATGACCGTGCGCGACGCCAAGGAGCTCGACGAGGTCAACCGCCGCACGCGCAACAAGATGGGCACGGTCAAGGACGGCCAGTCGGTCACGGAAGTCATCATCCAGGAAGGCGTGCCGACCTACGAGCGCGTCAACGAGGCCGTGGCCGAGCCGGTGGTCTACATGATCGACCGCTACGTCGTCGGCGGCTTCTACCGCATGCACGCCGAGCGCGGCATCGACGAGAACCTGAACGCGCCGGGCGCCAGCTTCGTGCCGCTCGCGTTCGCCGAGAGCTCGCACCTGCCGAAGCCGGGCGAGAAGCCGGGCGTCAGCGCCCCCAACCGCTTCTACATGTACGGCGTGATCGGCCGGCTGGCGATGCTCGCCGCATCGTACGAGCTCGAGGCGACGGATCCGGAGGCCGAGGTCTACGAGTAAGCCCGCGCAACTCGCTCCGGCGCGAGAGCCGCGGCGACCGCCCGGTCAGCCGCGCCGTAAAGCGCCGAGGCGCATCACGCGGCCTCCGACGGCGTGGAGCGAGTCCGTCATCCGCTGCGTCAACTTCAGCGCGGGCATCTCGAGGAAACGATAGCTCAGCGAAGCGATCGTCACCACGGCCAGCGCTGCGATTCCGACCAGGCCCCAGTAGCTCCCTGCGCTCCACGCCTTGACGTTGTCCGCGCCCAGCACGAACAGGATCAGCGTCGCGAGCACGAGCCCGTGCAGCAGGTAGACGCCGTAGCTGATCTCCCCCATGTCGACGGCCGCCCGGTTCGACATCAGCCCGAACAGCGTGTTGCCGCTCGCGATGACCAGGAATGCGATCGCGGTGAACACCGGCGCGACGAAATGCGGGAATCGCCCGGACAGGAGCGCCGCGATGGCCACCAGCGCGATGACCGCGGCCCCGGGCGTTCGCAGCCTGGCGGCAATGCCCTCCCGACGCACCGCCGCCGCCGCGGCCACGCCGACGACGAAGTTCAGCAGGATGAGCGGGTTCAACTCGTTGAACGACATGGCCACGACCGCGCAGATCGCCGCGAACACCGCTGCCGCCCCGACCTTGCGGCGCCACAGCAACGCGATCAAGGGCAGCGAGAAATAGAACAGCCACTCGTACGTGAGCGACCAGGTCACCAGCGCGACGAGCTTGCCGGTGATCACGAAACCGTTGACGCGCTGCCCGACCGTCAGGCCGGCGCTGAACCAGCTCAGCACATGCACGGCCAAGTCGGACCACGACTCGCGGAGTTCCCAGTGCGTGGCGATGCCGACCAGCACCATCACGCAGGCCGCCACGGCCCAGAACAGCGGCACGATCCGCAGCACGCGCGAGCTGTAGAGGCGCACCCAGTCGATCGGACGCTGCCGGCTGTCCAGCACCTTTCCGCCGAACAGGAAGGCGGTGATCATGAAGAAGAAGCCGACGCAGTAGAAACCGAGCTCGCGGTAGGCCGGCATCGGCGGCTTGGCCCACACGCCGGACTGCAGGTAGAAGTACCAGACCATCGAGTGGTGGAGGAAGACGCCGAAGGCCAAGTAGCCGCGCAGGCCATCGAGCGCCAGGTTGTGCGCCTGCAGCTTGGGCGTGCGCAGCAGCCGCCGCAGCGATGTCGCCAGCAGCAGTGCGACAAGCAGAACAAGAACGCCTGGCCAGGAAGACATACGAACGCCCGGTGGGAGAAAAGGGCCATCCTCGGCCGCGCGGATCGTGCGGAGAGCTCCGGGCACGACCGACCACTTCCACACTTGCAGCTGCAGTCGAGTCGATCTTAGCAAATAGGTCGGGCGAACCGCCTGCGAACGCTCGCCGTTCGATCGACGCGCCGCCAGGCATCGATGCGACGCGACGGGGCCGGGATCGCCATCGCAGGGAAAACCGCTCACTGACCCGGCGAGCCAACCTCTTGGCCTGGCCCGGGGTTTCACCATGGCGTCGACGCGGGGCCCGCACTAGTCTGGCCGTGGGCTCCCGGACGTCATGGGCGCCGGTCAGCCGAGGTACCGCCATGACCTTACCGCCGCCATCGTCGCTCGCCCTCCAGCGCCTGTACCACTGGGAGCGCACCGCGCCCGACCGCACGGCGTTCACGCAGCCGATGGGCGGCAACCTGCTGAAGGAGTTCAGCTGGAAGGACGTCGTCGACGAGTCGCGCCGCATGGCCGCCTTCCTGCGCCAGCAGGGCTTCGAACCCGGCGCGCGCATCGCGGTGCTGTCGAAGAACTGCGCGTGGTGGCTGATGAGCGACTTCGCGATCTGGATGGCCGGATACGTCTCGGTGCCGCTCTATCCGACGCTCGCCGCCGGCACCATCGCGCAGATCCTCGAGCACAGCGGCGCGAAGCTGCTGTTCGTCGGCAAGCTGGACGGCTGGGAGGCGATGCGCCCCGGCGTGCCGGCCGGCCTGCCCTGCGTCAGCTACGCGCTGTCGCCCGAGGACGTGCGCACGCGCGTCGACATGCGCTGGGACGACATCGTCGCGCGCACGCTGCCGCTGCCCGGCAGCCCGGTGCGCGAAGGCAGCGAGCTCGCGACCATCGTCTACACCTCCGGCACCACCGGCATGCCCAAGGGCGTGATGCACAGCTTCGACAACTTCGCGTGGTCCGTCGACGCGGGGCTGAAGCGCCTCACCGTCGGCTCGGAGGCGCGGATGCTGAGCTACCTGCCGCTCGCGCACGTGGCCGAACGCGCGCTCGTCGAGCACGGCCAGCTCGCGACAGGCATGCACCTCTTCTTCGCCGAGAGCCTCGACACCTTCGCGCGCGACCTGCAGCGCGCGCGGCCGACGGTCTTCTTCTCGGTGCCGCGCCTGTGGGTCAAGTTCCAGCAGAGCATCCATGCGCACATGCCGCCGCAGCGTCTCGAGCGCCTGCTCAAGATCCCGTTCGCGGGCCGGTTCCTGCGGCGCAAGATCCTGAAGGCGCTCGGGCTCGACCAGTGCATCGTCGCCGCCGGCGGCGCCGCGCCGATGCCGCCCGACCTGCTGCGCTGGTATTCGTCGCTGGGGCTCGACATCATCGAGGTCTACGGCATGACCGAGAACTGCGGCGTGTCGCACGCGACGCTGCACCACGACAAGCGCCATGGCACCGTCGGCCTGCCGTACGAGGGCGTCGAGTCGCGGATCGACCCGCAGACCGGCGAGATCCAGATGCGCAGCGGCGGCCTGATGCTGGGCTACTACAAGGAACCCGAGCTCACCGCCGCCGCGCTCACGGCCGACGGCTGGCTGCACACCGGCGACAAGGGGCAGGTCGACGCCGAAGGCTACCTGCGCATCACCGGCCGCGTGAAGGACATGTTCAAGACCAGCAAGGGCAAGTACGTCTCGCCCGCGCCGATCGAGGACCGGCTCGTCGCGAATCCGGCGATCGAGGCCTGCTGCGTCGTCGGCGAGAACTACCCGCAGCCGTTCGCGATGCTGATGCTCAATGCCGACGCTTGCGCGAAAGCCGGCGACGCGGCCGGCCGCGCGGCGCTGGAGGACGCGCTCGTGAACCACCTGATGACCGTCAACCACGAACTCGACCCGCACGAGCAGCTCGAGGTGCTGATCCTGATGACGCAGCCGTGGACGGTCGAGAACGGCCTCGTCACGCCGACCTTCAAGATCAAGCGCAACGTGCTCGAGGCGCAGAACGCCGCGCAATTCGATGCGTGGACGTCGAAAGGCCGGAAGCTGGTCTGGGCCGACTGAGCAGGCCGCCGCGCGCGCACGCGTGACGCACGCCCACGTGTGAAAAGGCCGCCTCGCAGGCGGCCTTCGTCAAGCGGCGACGGCGTCGGCCGCGTCGATCAGAAGCTTTCTTCCTCGTACAGCGGCAGCGTCAGGAACTCCGCGAACGCCTCGTCGGTGCTCATCTTCTCGAAGATCTGCGACGCGCGGTCGAACTCGCCGACGGCGCCGCTCGCCTTGATCTTCACGAGCTCCTCGGCGATCAGCGCGCGCACCAGGTCGGCCGTGACCTTGCGGCTGTCGTCGAGTACGCCCTTCGGGCTGCGGATCCACTGCCAGACCTGCGAGCGGCTGATCTCGGCGGTGGCGGCGTCCTCCATCAGGTTGTGGATCGGCACGCAGCCGTTGCCCGACAGCCAGGCGCCCAGGTAGTGGATGCCGACGTTGATGTTGTAGCGCAGGCCGGCCTCGGTGATCGGCGTCTCGGGCTTGAAATCGAGCAGCTGCGCGGCGCTGACCTTGACGTCCGGACGCTGCTTCTCCCACTGGTTCGGCTTGTCGCCCAGCACCGCGAGGAACTCCTTCATCGCCGGTTCGACGAGGCCCGGGTGCGCGACCCAGCCGCCGTCGTAGCCGTCGTCGGCGTCGCGCTTCTTGTCGGCGATGATGCCGGCCATCGCGATCGCGTTCTTCTCGGGGTCGTTCTTGATCGGGATCAGCGCGCTCATGCCGCCGATCGCGGGCGCGCCGCGGCGGTGGCAGGTCTCGAGCAGCAGCAGCGCGTACGAGCGCATGAACGGCGAGGTCATCGTGACCTTCGAGCGCTCGGCCAGGCAGAAGTCGGTGTCGACCTTGAACTTCTTGATGCAGCTGAAGATGTAGTCCCAGCGGCCGGCGTTCAGGCCGGCGCTGTGTTCGCGCAGCTCGTACAGGATCTCGTCCATCTCGAACGCCGCGAGGATCGTCTCGATCAGGACGGTGGCCTTGATGGTGCCCTGCGGCAGGCCCAGCTGGTCCTGCGCGCGGACGAAGATGTCGTTCCACAGGCGCGCCTCGAGGTGGCTCTCGAGCTTGGGCAGGTAGAAGAACGGGCCGTCGCCGCGCGCGATCTGTTCCTTCGCGTTGTGGAACAGGAACAGCGCGAAGTCGAAGATGCCGCCCGACACGCGCTGGCCGTCGACCAGCACGTGCTTCTCGTCCATGTGCCAGCCGCGCGGGCGCACCTGCAGCGTCGCGATGCGGTCGTTGAGCTTGTAGCTCTTGCCCTTCTGCTCCAGCGTCAGCGTGCGGCGGATCGCGGCGGCGAGGTTGACCTGGCCCTGGATCTGGTTGTCCCACTTCGGGGCATTGCTGTCCTCGAAGTCGGTCATGTAGCTGTCGGCGCCGGAATTGAACGCGTTGATGACCATCTTCGCGTCGACCGGGCCGGTGATCTCCACGCGGCGGCACTCGAGCGCCTTCGGCAGCGGCGCGATCTTCCAGTCGCCGGCGCGGATCGCCGCCGTCGCCTCGAGGAAGTCGGGGCGTTCGCCGGCGTCGAGCTTCGCGGTACGCGCGACGCGCGCGGCCAGCAGCTCCTGGCGGCGCGGTTCGAACGTGCGGTGCAGGTCGGCGACGAAGGCCAGCGCCTCGGGCGTGAGGACGGTCTCGAAGCCCGGCTGGATGGCGGCGTTGATCTGCAGGCCCGGCGGCAGGGTGAGGCTCATGGAAAGGCTCCTGGAAGTTGGAAGATCGGAATCGGAATGGAAATCGAGGTGAAGGCAGGCGGCGCGCACTCGGGCTCGTCGGACGGCGGACGGTGGCCCGCGCGGTGGCGCCGGGTGGGCGCGGCGACGACGTCGATGTGCGCCGGCGTCAGAAGAATTCGAGGACGTCGCGCAGCGAGCGGCCGATGCGCGTGGGCGAGACGCCAAGCTGCTCCACCGGCATGTCGTAGCGGTTGACCCACAGCGTCGTGAAGCCGTACCAGTGCGCGCCGATGGCGTCCCAGCAGTTCGACGACACGAACAGGATCTCGGAAGCCGCGAGGCCCAGCGCGACCGGGCCCAGCGCGTACGCGGCCGGGTCGGTCTTGAAGCGGCGCGTGGCGTGCACGCTCAGCACCGGGTCGACGAGCTCGGTCAGGCCGGCGCTGCGGATCGAGATGGCGAGCATCTCCGGGTCGCCGTTGGAGAGCACGCCGGCGCGGATGCCGCGGTCGGCGAGCGTCTGCAGCACGCCGCGGTTCTCCGGGAACGCCGACAGGTGGCGGTACTGGTTCATCAGGCTGTCCTCGCCCGCCACGTCCAGCGGCAGGCGCAGCGCCGCGGCGCTGAAGCGCAGCGCATCGCGCGTCAGGTCCCAGAACGGGCGGTAGCGGCCGCTCATCGAGACGAGGCGCGAATACTCGACCTGCTTGTCCCGCCACAGCCGCGCGAGCCGCTCGCCTTCGCCCGGGAACATCTGCTCGGCGCGCAGGCCGACGCTGTAGACGTCCAGCAGCGTGCCGTAGACGTCGAACAGGACGGCCTTGGGTGGCGTGAAGGCGGCCGGAGTCGGGGTGGCGTTGGAGTCCATGCCCGAAATCTATTCCAAGCCTGGATGATGATTCCCGCCATAATTCGCGATTGATTGGTGACTTTTTTGCAAAACTGACCGCCGACCCCGCGCCGGTGGCCGCGTTCGTCGCCCGATCCGCCGGGACGCCACCGACCCTCGCCATGGACAAGCTCAAGCAGATCGAATCCTTCGTCGCCGTCGCGCAGCGCGGCAGCCTCACCGCCGCGGCGCTGGCCGAAGGCGTCGCGCCCGCCGTGGTCAGCCGCCGGCTCGACGGGCTCGAGGCGCGGCTGGGCGTCAAGCTGCTGGCGCGCACGACGCGGCGGGTCTCGCTGACGCACGAAGGCAGCGCATTCCTGGAGGATTGCCAGCGCCTGCTGCTCGACTTCGCGAGCGCCGAGGCCAGCGTGTCGGCCGGCGGCGTCAAGGCGAGCGGGCACCTGCGGATCACCGCGCCGGCGGGTTTCGGCCGCCGCCACGTCGCACCGCTGGTACCGGCCTTCCTCGCGGAGCATCCGGACGTCAGCCTGTCGCTGAACCTGTCCGACCGCGTCGTCGACATCGTCAACGAAGGCGTCGACTGCGCGGTGCGCGTCGGCGACCTGCCCGACTCGAGCCTCGTCGGCGTGCGCCTCGCGGACAACCGCCGGTTGTGCGTCGCGTCGCCGGCGTACCTGAAACGCGCGGGCCATCCCGCCGCGCCCGCCGATCTCGCGCGCCACGCCTGCCTGACGCTCAGCTCCGAAGCGAGCCAGACGCGCGGCTGGGCGTTCACGCTGGACGGCGAGACCACGCACCTGCGCCTGGCCGGCCGGCTTGACTGCACCGACGGCCAGGTGCTGCACGACTGGTGCCTCGCCGGACTAGGCATCGCGTGGCGCAGCGCGTGGGAGGTGCGCGAGGACCTGCAGGCCGGACGCCTCGTCAGCGTGCTCGACGACTTCGCCGCGCCGCCGAACGGCATCTACGCCGTCTTTCCCCACGCGCGCCACCTCGCGCTGCGCGTGCGGCTGTGGATCGACTTCCTGAAGCACAGCTACGGCGACACGCGCTACTGGTCGCGGTAGGCGCGGCAGGGGACGCGCCGGGCCAGCCCGCGCCGCGACGCATCCGCCGGGGACAGGCTCGGCCAGCGTCCATGGCGGCTCGGCGAACGAGGCCGCGCCGACATCGCGCGCATCGGGCGACGCCGCGGCGCGATCGGCCGCGCGCCGGCTCGACTGCATCGGGAAGGCGAAGCGCGCACGCATGGCCAGGCCCGCGCCGCGGCGTCAGGACGCGACCGGCGCCTTGGCCTTGCCGGAAAGGCACTGCTTCATGAAGGCGCGGCGATCGTCGCCGTGCAGCGCCTTGGTCTTCGCGTCGGCGTTGCAGGCCTTCATCTTCGAGCGCTGCGGCGTGCCGGGTTGCGTGGCGGCCTGGCCGGCCGAAGCGACCGCGGCGCCGGACGCCGCATCGGAGGCGGCCGATGCCGTGGGGTGCGCGGAACGCGCGTGCGACAGGCTCGCGACGGCGGCGAGCGACAGGGCGATGAGCAGGTGTTTCATGGTTCCTCGAATGACGTTGGAGTGATGACGTGCCGCGCATCGCTGCGGGCCCGTGCCCGGCGATGCGCGACCAGCCATGCTCGCCGCGGCCGGCGAACTCTCCCGGCGCCAAAGGGCGGGATAACCGCGTCCTGCAGCGCGCCGGCGTCAAACGCGACGGAAATCGGCCTGGATGCGCGGCTCGCGGACGCGGCAGCCGCATCGACGTCGCCCTGAAACGACAAACCCGGCACACGGGCCGGGTTCGATTCGGGGAAGGCCGGGCGGCTCGCGGCGCATCGGCCGCGGACGCCCGGTCGGGCCGGGCAGGCTCAGGCCGCCGGGGCCGACGCCGACAGGCAGGCCTTGACGCCGGCCTTGTAGTCGTCGCCCTTCTTGCCCTTGTTGGCCTTCGAGCAGGCGCTCATCTTCTGCTGCTGCGTCAGCGGGTTGTTCTCGGCCTTCAGGCAGGCCTTGACGCCGTCCTTGTAGTCGTCGCCGGTCTTGCCCTTGTTGGCGCTCGCGCAATCGGACATCTTCTGCTGCTGCTTGGTCAGCGGCTTGCTGGCGGCCGGGGCGGCGGCATCCGCGGCCGCAGTTGCAGCGAAAGCGCCGGCGGCACCGATGGTCAGGGCGAGGGCGGTGATCAGTTGCTTCATGGGGTGTCCTTGTCGACGGGTGTCGGCGGGGTTGATGTTCCGGGGACGATTGAAGCAAAGCCGCCGGGCGACCACAAGCGGAAGATCACCTGGAAACGACAACGTTCACGACCGCGCGCCCCGGTGTGGCGACGAACCGACTGCGTCGGTAACAAGTCGTCAGGCGCCGCGGGCGGGCGTCACGTGCGCAACACCGGGGCCGGCCCACTCGCGTCGTTCAGAGCACTCGGCGCGGGTGGGCCAGGGTCTCATGTGCGGCATGCAATCGTCGGACGAGCACCTGGATGAAGGCCTTGTCGAAACGCATGCGCGAATCCAGGCTCAGCTGGGTCAGCGTGTCGGGCGTGAACGAGATCGTCGTGCACGGTTCGGAGACGATGATGTCCGCGCTGTGGCGGCGCAGCTCCTCGCTCGGCGCGAGGTAGGCCATCTCGCCCACGGACGTGCCGGCGCCCAGGCGCGCCACGCGCTGGCCGTCGCGGAACACCTCGACCTCGCCCTGCGCGATGATGTGGAAGGTCTTGCCCTCCTGGCCGCGGCGGTAGATGCGGTGGCCGTAATGCAGCCGCTGCCACTTCGCGCGGTGCACGACCTCCCACAGCTCGACGTCGTCGAAGTCGGCGAAGAACTCGAGCGAGCGCAGCAGGTTGAAGCGCTCGGAGTCGAGCACCTTCTGCAGCCG
>JASLEM010000161.1 GCA_030151165.1 Burkholderiaceae bacterium | reverse complement strand
CTCGCCGAGCGCATCGCCGCCGTGTTCCCGAAGTGGAGCGGCTTCGGCCTGGCCGTGCAGGCGTACCAGACGCGCGCGCTGCAGGTCGTCGACGCCGTCGCAGCGATCGCGCGCAAGCAAAAGCTGCGCTTCATGGTGCGGCTGGTCAAGGGCGCGTACTGGGACGGCGAGATCAAGCGCGCCCAGGAAGGCGGCCTGGCGGGCTACCCGGTGTTCACGCACAAGGAGCACACCGACATCTCCTACCTCGCCTGCGCGCAGCAGCTGATCGCGCACGCCGACGTCATCTACCCGCAGTTCGCCACGCACAACGCGGGCACCATCGCCGCGATCCTGCAGATGGCGCGTGCGCGCAACGCCGCGTTCGAGATGCAGCGCCTGCACGGCATGGGCGAGGGCATCTACCGCGAGGTGATGAAGGATCCGGCGGTGTCGTGCCGCGTGTACGCGCCGGTCGGCGAGCACCGCGACCTGCTCGCGTACCTCGTGCGCCGCCTGCTCGAGAACGGCGCCAACTCCAGCTTCGTGCACCAGCTGGCCGACGCGTCCGTCGACGTCGAGCGCCTGCTCGCCTCGCCGATGACCGCGGCGCGCCCGCCGGCGTTCCCGATGCCCGCGCACCTGTACCCGGCCGAGAACGGCAAGCTGCGCCGCAATTCGACCGGCGCCGACCTCGCCGTGCTCGCCGAGCGCGCGCCGCTCGACGCGGCCGTCGCGTCGACCGCCGTGCCCGCCGTCGCCGAAGCCACGGCGGCCGACGTCACCGCCGCGATGGCGCGGCTCGACGCCGGCTTCGAGGCCTGGAACGAGCGCAGCGTCGCCGAGCGCGCCGCGATCGTCCGCCGCGCCGGCGACATGCTCGACGCGCGCCTGGCCGAGTTCTGCGGCCTGCTGGTCAAGGAGGCGCACAAGACGCTCGGCGACTGCGTGGCCGAGGTGCGCGAGGCGGTCGACTTCTGCCGCTACTACGCCGACCAGGCCGAGACCACGCTGCACGACCGCGTGCTGCCCGGCCCGACCGGCGAGAGCAACGAGCTGCGCATGAACGGGCGCGGCGTGTTCGTCTGCATCTCGCCGTGGAACTTCCCGCTCGCGATCTTCGCGGGGCAGGTCGTCGCCGCGCTCGTCGCCGGCAACACCGTCGCCGCCAAGCCGGCCGAACAGACGCCGGCCGTCGCCCAACGCATGGTCGCGCTGCTGCACGCCGCGGGCGTGCCCGCCGATGCGCTCGCGATGCTGCACGGCCCCGGCGAGACCGTCGGCGCCGCGCTGACCGCCGACGCGCACACCGCGGGCGTCTGCTTCACCGGCTCGACGCAGGTCGCCAAGATCATCCAGCGCACGCTCGCGGGCAAGGACGGCCCGATCGTGCCGTTCATCGCCGAGACCGGCGGCCTCAACGCGATGATCGTCGACTCGAGCGCGCTGCCCGAGCAGGTCGTCGATGCCGTCGTCCAGAGCGCGTTCCGCTCCGCCGGCCAGCGCTGCTCTGCGCTGCGCCTGCTGGTCGTGCACGAGAGCATCGCCGACGGCGTGATCGAGATGATCAGCGGCGCGCTGAACGAGCTGAGCGTCGGCGACCCGGCGAAGCTCTCGACCGACGTCGGCCCCGTCATCGACGACGAGGCGTACACCAACGTGTCGCGCAGCGTCGAGGCACTGATGCGCGCCGCCAAGCCGATCAACGCGAGCGAGCGCACGAGCTCGTTCCCGCGCCTGGTGGCACCGTGCGCGTTCGAGATCCCGGCCATCGCCCACATGAAGACGACCGGCGAGATCTTCGGCCCGGTGCTGCAGGTGGCGCGCTGGAACGGCGACGTCGACGCCGTGATGCGCGAGATCAACGCACTCGGCTACGGCCTGACGCTGGGCATCCAGACGCGCATCGACAGCCGCGCGCAACGCCTCGCGCGCCTGGCCAAGGTCGGCAACGTCTACGTCAACCGCAACATGATCGGCGCGGTCGTCGGCGTGCAGCCGTTCGGCGGCGAGGGCATGTCGGGCACCGGCCCGAAGGCGGGCGGCCCGCACTACCTGTTCCGCTTCTGCGCGGAGCAGACGCTGACCGTCAACACCGCGGCCGCCGGCGGCAACGCGGCGCTGCTGGTGGGCGAGGCGGGCGGCCACTGAGGCCGGGCGGCCGCCGGGTCGCGGCGCGTCCGCGCCGGGCCTGCCCGGCGCGCTGCTAGAGCAGGTCGACGCGCGACGCCTCGGCCTTCCCCGGCAACCACTGCAGCCCGGCCAGGTGCTGCTGGTCGTGGCTGCACAGGTAGTGCACGAGGCTCAGCAGCGTCAGCGGGCCGTAGCCCTCGAACGTCGCGATGCGGTCGAACTGCGGCGGCGCGAGCGACGCCAGCAGCGCGATCGTCTTCGCGCGCGCCTCGCGGAAGGCGGCGAGCGCGGCGGCGGGGTCGTCCGTCGCGTACGAGCGCTCGCGCGCGAGGGCGTCGGTGTCGATCGAGGCGAGCGTCGGATTCGACTCGCGCAGCGTGCGTTCGAAGCGGGCGTGGTAGCCGTCGATCTCGATGTCGCGCACGTGGCAGACCTGCTCGATCGCGGTGAGCGGCTCGCTCGGGACGCCGTCCCACGAGGCCGGCGCCCAATGCCGGAACTCGCCGGGGAATGCCGAGAAATGAGCCTCGAGCTGGTCGGGGAAGGCGGCCAACGACCGGAGTGTGACGCGGTTCATCGCGCCACATTAGCGCGGCGGGCGGATTCGTCAACCACCGGCGGCCGCGGCGCGCGCCTTCGCGGCCAGCGCCGCGAACTCCTCCTGCCCGAACGCCGTGCCCATCAGGCCCCAGCCGCCTTCCGCGGCCTCGGTGAGGATCACCCACGTGCGGCCGGCCTGCGTCGGATCGCCGGTGACCTTGGCGATGATCTCGGTGGCGTCCTTGACCAGCTGCTTCTGGCCGTCGCGGCTCAGCGCTCCGGGCGGGGTGATGACCTGGATGCGCACCGTGCGCGCCTGCGCCGACGCGGCGGTCTGCACCGCGGAAGCCGGCAGCCGGTGGATGTACGCGGCCGTGTTGTTCGCGTGGAACGGGCCGGGCGCGGGCACGCCCTCGGCGCGCAGCACGGCCAGCGTCAGTTGCTCGCCGACGGCGCGGTCGGCGTCGGCGGGCAGCAGGTCGGCAGGGGCGTAGACATCGATCATGGGCATGGCGGACTCCGTCGGAAAACTATGATGACCTGCATAGAGCATAGACTATGACGCTTTGCATAGTCAAGCGAGGAGCCGACCGTGGCGGGCGAGGTTCGCAGGAAGATGATCGAGGGCGCGGCGCGCCTGCTCGCGCAACGCGGGCTGCAGGCGACGTCGTTCGCCGAGGTGCTCGAGCTGACCGGGGCGCCGCGCGGCTCGGTCTACCACCACTTCCCGGACGGCAAGGACCAACTGGTCGGCGAGGCCGTCGACCTGGCCGGGGCCTTCCTCGTCGGCTTGCTCGATCGCAAGGCGGGCGCGTCGGCCGTCGCCGTCACCGAGCACTTCCTGGCGATCTGGCGCGGCGTGCTGGCGCAGTCGAAGTGCGAGTCGGGCTGCGCGGTGCTGGCGGTGGCCGTGGCGACCGAGTCATCGGCGCTGATGCAGCATGCGGCCGAGGTCTTCCGGCTGTGGCGCGGCCGGCTCGCCGAGCTGCTGGAGCAGGGCGGCCTCGCGCGCAAGGACGCGCGGCGTTTCGCGACGGTGCTGGTGGCGTCGGCCGAGGGTGCCGTCGTGATGAGCCGCGCGGAGCAGGACATCGAACCGTTCGAGACCGTCGCGAAGCAATTGATCGAGCAGGCCCGCGCGCTGGCGGCGCCGCGCTGACCGCGCCGGCTTGCCGCGGGCTGAAGCCGCGCCGCCCATCCCTAATCCAACGGACGCGCTGGACAGCCCCCGGCCGTAGTCTTCCCGACTTCACACGTCACGACGCGCCAGGGAGGCTCGCATGTTCAATTCGGAAACGCTCGAAGTCGCGATCGGGATGGTGTTCCTGTTCCTGATGATGTCGCTCGTGTGCACCGCCATCAAGGAGTGGATCGAGGGCGTGATGAAGTGGCGGGCGATGGATCTGGAGCGCGCGATGCGCAACATGCTCGACCCGGAGAACGCCGCCGGCGAGACGACCCAGGCGCTCTACAACCACCCGATCATCTCCGCGCTGTTCCAGGGCAGCTACGACCTCGGGAAGCTCAAGACCAGCTCGCGCTGGCTCGTGATGGGCACCGCGGCCACCCGGCACATGCCTCTCCTGAGCCGCCGCAACCTGCCGTCGTACATACCGACCGGGCATTTCTCGACCGCCTTCATCGACCACATCCTGCGCGGCGATCCGCTGAAGACGGACGCGGCCGACGGCAAGCCCGCCGATGCCCCGAAGACGGCGTCGCCGCCGCCGCTGCTGTCGGTCGACGCGTTGCGCACCCGCGCCATGGCGTCTCCTCCGCACCTGCGAAAGATCGTCCTCTCCGCGGTCGACTACGCGAACGACGACATCGCCAAGGTGCGCAAGTCCATCGAGCACTGGTTCGACGGCGCCATGGATCGCGCGTCCGGCTGGTACAAGCGACGCACGCAGGCGTTGCTGTTCATCATCGGGCTGGCAACGGCCGTCGTGCTCAATGTCGACTCGTTGCACATCCTGCATCGACTGACGACGGACAAGACGCTGCGGGAGTCCGTGCTGAAGCGCGCCGAGGCGGCCACGACGGCGGCGAGCCGACCGGCCGGTGTCGAGTCGGCGCAGAAGGCGTCTTCAGCGGCCTCGCCGGCCGCTGGCGCGTCGAGCCCCGTCCCTGCGGTGTCTGGCGCGTCCAGCGCAGCGTCCGGAGCAGCGTCCGCCGCGAGCGCGGCCGCGACGGCCTCATCCTCAAGGGCTGCCTCGTCGGCCGCACCGTCGATCCAAACCTTCGAGGACGAGCTGGCCGCCGTCAAGCGCACGCGCAACGAGCTCGACGCCGTTGCGTTGCCGATCGGATGGGAGCCGGTCAACGCGAGCGGCGCGGGGATCGCGCCGACCCAGTTCTGCGCGGCCGACGCGGTCGTGGACGGTACGGTCACCCGGCGCTGCGACGGGGGCAACCACGGCATCTACGCGTGGCTGCGCATCCTGCTGGGCTGGCTCATCACCGCGTTGGCCATCATGCTGGGCGCGCCGTTCTGGTTCGACGTCCTCAACAAGATCATGATCATCCGCTCGACCGTCAAGCCGCACGAGAAGAGCCCGGAGGAACCGTCGCAGGACGGCGGCGACGGGACGGTGCACCGCCTCGTCGTCAGCGCCGCACCCCCAGATCCCGGCAAATGAAAAAGGGCCCCGAAGGGCCCTCGCGTGGATCGCTGGAATCTCCTGGAGCGCGATGCTTCAGGGGTACAGGCCGCGCTCTTCGCGCGCGATCAGGATGCGCTCGCAGGCGACCGCGAAGGTCGCGGTGCGCAGCGTGATCTTGTGGCGATCGGCCGTGTCCCAGATCTTCTTCAGCGCGTCGACCATGATCTTGTCCAGGCGGACGTTGATCTCGTCCTCGCTCCAGAAGAAGCTCGAGAAGTCCTGCACCCATTCGAAGTACGAGACCGTCACGCCGCCGGCGTTGCAGATCACGTCCGGCACGACGAGGATGTTGCGCTCGGCGAGCATGTCGTCCGCCTTGGGCGTCGTCGGGCCGTTGGCGCCTTCGAGGATCAGCTTGGCCTGGATGCGGCGGGCGCGGTCTTCGGTGATCTGGCCTTCGAGTGCGGCCGGGATCAGGATCTCGCAGTCGACGTCCCAGAACTCTTCGGACTTGATCACGTCGCCGCCCTTGAAGCCGGCGACGCCGCCGGTGTTCGTGACGTGCGGAATCAGGTCGGCCAGGTCGAAACCGTTGGCGTTGTAGATCGTGCCGGTGTGATCCTGCGCGGCGACGATCTTGCCGCCGGCCTGGGCGAACAGCTCGGCGGCCGAGCCACCGACGTTGCCGAAGCCCTGCACGGCGACGCGCGCGCCATTCAGGTCGAGGCCGATGCGGCGGGCCGCTTCCCTGCCGGTGACGAACACGCCGCGGCCCGTGGCCTTGACGCGGCCGGCGGAGCCGCCGAGGTGCAGCGGCTTGCCGGTGACGACGCCGGTCGAGGTCGAGCCGGTGTTCATCGAGTACGTGTCCATCATCCAGGCCATGATCTGGCCGTTGGTGTTCACGTCCGGCGCCGGGATGTCCTTCTGCGGGCCGATGATCAGGCCGATCTCGCTGGTGTAGCGGCGCGTCATGCGCTCGAG
>JASLEM010000476.1 GCA_030151165.1 Burkholderiaceae bacterium | reverse complement strand
GTCGTCTGCCGCGCCTGCAGCAGGGCAAGTGGCAGTCGGTCGGCCGGCTCGACATCAACACCGAGGGCCTGCTGCTCTTCACCAACTCCGGCGAGCTCGCGAATCAGCTGATGCATCCGCGGTTCGGCGTCGAGCGCGAATATGCAGTCCGCGTGCTCGGCACCTGCACACCCGAGCAGAAAGCGCGCCTGATCGAAGGCGTCGAGGTCGATGGCCAGGGCGCGAGCTTTCGGTCCATCGAAGACGGTGGCGGCGACGGCGCGAACCATTGGTACCGCGTCGTCATCACCGAAGGCCGCAACCGCGAAGTGCGCAAGCTGTTCGACGCGGTCGGCATGGCGGTCAGCCGCCTGATCCGCATCCGCTACGGCTCGGTCGTGCTGCCCAAGGGGCTGCGCCGCGCGGTGTGGGTCGATCTCGACGAGAACGACGTCCGCCGCCTGCGCCAGCTCGCGGGCAACGACGGCGGCAACGGCCAGCGCCCGCAGCGCGAGGACGGCCCGCGCGACAACGCCCCGCGCGAAGCGCGCGAGCCGCGCGAAGGCGGCGGTGCCCCGCAACGCGAGGGCGGTGCCGGCCAGCAGCGCGACAACGCGCCGCGCAACAACAACCAGCGCAACGAGCGCGGCCCGCGCAACGAGAACGGCCCGCGCGCGAACGCGAACGCCGGCCAGCAGCCGAAGGGCCGCGACCGCAACGATCGCAACGGCCGCGGCCGCGATCGCGGCGAGCGCCGTCCGGACCAGGCGAGCAGCCCGGCCCCGTTCCGCGAGCCGGGCGACCCGAGCTTCATCCCGAACCCGCTCCAGCAGACCTTCGACCGCCGCGCGATCCAGCAGCGCGAGCGCCCGCTGTCGGTCGCGGACGACTACGACGAGGACGGCCCGATCGGCCCGATCCCGAACCCGCTGCAGCAGACCTACGACAAGCGCGGCGTGCAGGGCAACCGCAACGCGTTCGGCGGCGGCGGCAAGGGCGGTCGCAAGGGCGGCGGCGGTGGCGGTGGTGGCGGACAGCCGAAGCAACCCGATCCGCTGCAGACGGCGGTCGGCTACATCGGTGCCGACACCTTCATCAAGAAGCTCAACAACCGCGGCGGCGGCGGGGGGCGCGGCCGCCGTTGAACTTGTCCCGGCGGGGCGCGTCGAACCGGCGTCGCCCGCCGGCAAGACCTTTCGACGCCGCACCCCATCTCAAATGACTTCCGCTCGGTCTAAAATGCCGGGCTTTGCTCAAGTTTTTGCCTCAGGAGAAACAAAATGACTGAACGTACCCTCTCGATCATCAAGCCCGACGCCGTCGCCAAGAACGTCATCGGCCAGATCGTCGCCCGCTTCGAAGGCGCCGGCCTCAAGGTCGTCGCTGCCCGCCTGACCCAGCTGTCGCAAGCCGATGCCGAAGCGTTCTACGCCGTGCACAAGGCGCGCCCGTTCTTCAAGGACCTGGTCAGCTTCATGATCTCCGGCCCCGTGTTCGTCCAGGTCCTGGAAGGCGAAGGCGCCATCCTGAAGAACCGCGACCTGATGGGCGCGACGGACCCGAAGAAGGCCGAGAAGGGCACGATCCGCGCCGACTTCGCCGACTCGATCGACGCCAACGCCGTCCACGGCTCGGACGCCGCCGAAACGGCCGCGAACGAAATCGCGTTCTTCTTCCCCGGCATGCAGATCCACTCGCGCTGAACAGCGTGAGGCCCGTGCGGCCTTCGGCCACCACGGGCTTTTTCCGGACAAACGCGCCATGACGACCCCTCTCGACAACCTCCTCGACCTCGACCAGACGGCCCTCAAGGCCTACTGCGAGCGCGTGGGCGAGAAGTCGTTCCGCGCGACCCAGCTCTTTCGCTGGATCCATCACCGCGGCGTCGGCGATTTCGACGGCATGACCGACCTCGCGCGCTCGCTGCGCGCGAAGCTGGCCGGCACCGCCGAGATCCGCCCGATGTCCACGATCACGGAGCAGAAGTCCGCCGACGGCACGCGCAAGTGGCTGTTCGACGTCGGGCAGGGCAACGCGATCGAGACGGTCTACATCCCCGAGGACGATCGCGCCACGCTGTGCATCTCGTCCCAGGCGGGGTGCGCCGTCGGGTGCCGTTTCTGCTCGACCGGCCACCAGGGCTTCAGCCGCAACCTCACCACCGGCGAGATCATCGGCCAGCTCTGGCACGCCGAGCACCGCATGCGCGCCGAGCAGGGCCTGGGCGCCAACGAGCGCGCCATCAGCAACGTGGTGATGATGGGCATGGGCGAGCCGCTGCAGAACTACGACCGGCTCGTGCCGGCGCTGCGCATGATGCTCGACGACCACGGCTACGGCCTGTCGCGCCGCCGCGTGACGGTGTCGACCTCCGGCGTCGTGCCGATGATCGACCGCCTGCGCGAGGACTGCCCGGTGGCGCTCGCCGTGTCGCTGCACGCGCCGGACGACGCCTTGCGCGACCAGCTCGTGCCGATCAACCGCAAGTACCCGATCGACGAGTTGCTGAGCGCCTGCGAGCGCTATTTGGACGCCGCACCGCGCGACTTCATCACGTTCGAGTACTGCATGCTCGACGGCGTCAACGACACGCCGGCCCATGCGAAGGCGCTCGTCAACCTGGTGAAGAACCGGCTGCCGGTCAAGTTCAACCTGATCCCGTTCAACCCGTTCCCCGAGTCCGGCCTGACGTGCTCGCCGCGCGACCGCGTGCAGGCCTTCGGCGCCGTGCTGATCGACGCCGGCCTCGTCACGACGATCCGCAAGACGCGCGGCGACGACATCGACGCCGCCTGCGGTCAGCTGGCCGGCGAGGTGCAGGATCGCACCAACGCGCAAAAGCGCATGACGCGCTCGATCCCGATCGTCGCGGCCGCGTCGCCCCTCCAGAATTCCGTTTCCCGCAATCTCGAACAGTGAGTCTTCCGCGCATGCATCTCCTTCCAGGGCAAGTTCGAGCGACGCGTTGGATGAGGGCCGCGGTCGCGGTCGGCGGGCTGTTCGCCGTCCTGGCCGGCCTCGCCGGTTGCGTGCATGAAGGCGCCGTGGTGCCGCCGCAGGGGCCGCGCAATTCGTCCGACGGCAAGGACCTCGCGACGGCGTCCGACCAGACCGCCGCCGACCGCCTCGCCCGCACGCGCATGGATCTCGCCGCCGCCTACTTCGGCCGCGGCCAGGCCACGGATGCGCTGGACGAGGTCAAGCTGGCGCTCGTGGCACGGCCGGACAATCCGGACGGCTACTCGCTGCGCGGCCTGATCTACGCCTCGCTGGGCCAGCCGCAGACCGCCGAGGAGAGCTTCCGCAAGGCGATGCAGCTCGCGCCGCACGACGGCGACATCATCCACAACTACGCCTGGTTCCTGTGCCAGCAGCAGCGCTACGCCGATGCAGACGCCCAGTTCGCGGCGGCGCTGGCCGAGCCGACCTACAAGTCGGCCGACCGCACGGAGCTGGCGCGCGGCATCTGCCAGGCGCGCGCCGGGCGCTGGGCGGACGCCGAGCACACGCTGTCGAAGGCTTACGAGCTCGACCCGGCGAACCCGGTCACGGCCGTGAACCTCTCGCGCGTGCTGTACCGCAACGGGCAGTACGACCGCGCGCTGTTCTACGTGCGCCGCGTCAACACGCGCGACGAGCTGGTGAGCGCGCAGACGCTCTGGCTGGCCGCGCAGATCGACCACAAGCTGGGCGCCGACCTGCAGGAGCAGGACATGGGCATCCAGCTCCACAAGCGGTTCCCGAATGCGCCGGAAACCGCGTTGTTCGACAAGGGCCGGTTCGATGAATGACGAGCTGACGCCGGATTCGCGATCGCCGGAGGCCGACGACGGGCCGGTGACGCGGCCCGCCGATTTCTCGGCGCCCGACACCGTCGCGCCCGCGTCGATGTTCGGCCCGCCGAGCGCCGGCGGGATGATCCGTGCCGCGCGCCAGGCGCAGGGCATCGACCTGGCGTCGCTCGCCGCGATGCTCAAGATCCCGCTGCGCCGCATCGAGGCGCTGGAGCAGGGCCGCCACGACGAACTGCAGGGCGCGACCTTCGAGCGCGCGCTCGCGCAGGCCGCGTGCCGCGTGCTGAAGATCGACCCGAAGCCCGTCCTCGCCTTGCTGCCGCAGCACGAGCGCAACACGCTCGAGGGCGTGTCCGAAGGGCTCAACACGCCGTTCCGCGAACGCCAGGGTGGTGGCTTCAGCCTCGATCCGTCGGTGCTCGGGCGTCCGGTCGTGCTCGTGCCCGTCGTACTGCTGCTCGCGGCCGCGGCGCTGTTCTACCTGCCGAGCGGCCTGCTGAACAAGTGGCAGCACACGGTCGTCTCGAGCGTCTCGAGCGATGCGCCGGCGGGTTCCGCGGAGTCGCCGGCGTCCGCCGCGGCCGCTGGCACTGCGACCGCCCCCGTC
>JASLEM010000471.1 GCA_030151165.1 Burkholderiaceae bacterium | reverse complement strand
ATCTACGGCGACGACGTCACGCACATCCTCACCGAGGAAGGCATCGCCAACCTGCTGCTGTGCCGCGACGACGAGGAGCGCGAGCACGCGATCCGCGGCGTCGCCGGCTTCACGCCGTCGGGCCTGAAGCGCGACCGCGCGATGGTGGAGAAGCTGCGCGCGCGCGGCGTGATCCGCCGTCCGGCCGACCTCGGCATCGACCCGCGCGACGCGACGCGCAACCTGCTCGCCGCGCGCTCGATGCGCGACCTGGTGCGCGCGTCGGGCGGCTTGTACCAGCCGCCGCGTCGATACCGCAACTGGTAGAGGTATTCAGGATGGCCGGCATGGAAACCCTCCACTTCGACTTCGCGGGCGGCCGCGCGCTCGGCCGCTTCGCGCCCGTGTTGGTGGGCGTCGTCGCCTCGGGCAACCTCGAGATCCTCGTCGAGCCGGACGCGAACGCGGGATGCCGCGTCGCGATCGACACCTCGGCGCGCGGCTTCGGCCCCGTGTGGGAAGCCGTGTTGCGCGACTTCCACGACCGCCATCCGCTGGCCGGCCTCGCCATCTCGATCAACGACATGGGCGCGACGCCCGCCGTCGTCAGCCTGCGGCTCGACCAGGCGGTGTCGTCGCTTCGCGCGGGCACCGGAGCGCAACCATGAGCCCCAGCTTCGCCGAATGCTCCGCGCGCGAGCGCATCGCCGTCGTGTTCGATGCCGGCAGCTTCCACGAATGGCTGCCGCCGGCGGCGCGCGTGACGAGCCCGCACCTCGCGCAGCTCGGCGTGCCGGCGGCCTTCGACGACGGCGTCGCGATCGGCCGCGCGCTGCTCGCCGGCCGCCCGGTGTTCGTCGCGGCGCAGGAGGGCGAGTTCATGGGCGGCGGCGTCGGCGAGGTGCACGGTGCCAAACTCGTCGGCCTGCTGCAGCGCGCGCTGCGAGACAGGCCGGACGCCGTCATGCTGCTCGCGGAATCCGGCGGCGTGCGCCTGCACGAGGCGAACGCCGGGCTGATCGCGGTGTCGGAAGTGATGCGCGCGCTGCTGGACGTCCGCGCCGCCGGCATACCCGTGGCCGTACTGATCGGCGGCGCCAACGGCTGCTTCGGCGGCATGGGCATCGTCGCGCGCTGCGCCGACATCGTCGTGATGAGCGACATCGCGCGACACGCGATGTCCGGCCCCGAGGTGATCGAGGCCTCGTACGGCGCGACGGAGTTCGATTCGCGCGACCGCGCGCTCGTGTGGCGCACGACGGGCGGCAAGCACCGCTGGCTGAGCGGCGACTGCGACGCGCTGGTCGAGGACGACCCCGCCGCCTTCCGCGCCGCCGCGATCGCCGCGCTGGACGTGCGCCGGCCGATGACGCTCGCCGCGCTGGAGGAGGAACAGGCCGGGCTGCGCTGGCGCACCGAGCTCGCGGGCGACCTGGACGACGCGACGCCGCTGTGGGAGCGGCTCGGCGTGGCCGACGCCGCCGCGGTGCCCGACCTCGACGCCGGCGCCGTGCGCCGGCTGCGGCCCTGCGCGCTCGTGAAACTGTCGACGGCGCTGCCCGCGGCGTCGACCTGAGGTGAGACGGAGCATGGACTGGACGACCCTCGCCGAAACCCTCTTCGGATCGGACCATGCCGTCACGGCCGACGGCGACTTCCTGAGCGGCACGGGCCAGCTCGACGGCCAGCCGATCGCCGTCGTCGGCACGACGAACCATGCCGCGGTCGGCGTCGAGCTCGCGCTGGCGCAGGCGCGCGTCGTCATCGACGTGATGCGCGCCGCGCCGGGCCGGCCGCTGCTGCTGCTGGTCGACACGCAAGGCCAGAAGCTGCGCCGCCGCGACGAACTGCTGGGCATCCACCGCGCGATGGCGCATCTCGGCGGCTGCCTCGACCTCGCGCGGCGCCGCGGCCATCCGGTCGTCGGGCTCGTGTACGACCAGGCGCTGTCCGGCGGCTTCATCACGTCCGGGTTGATGGCCGATGCCTGCTACGCGCTGCCCGGCGCCGAGATCCGCGTGATGCGCGTGCCCGCGATGGCGCGGGTGACGAAGCTGCCGGAAGAACTGCTCGAATCGCTGTCGCTGACGAACCCGGTCTTCGCGCCGGGCGTCGAGAACTATGTCGCGATGGGCGGCGTGCGCGCACTGTGGGAGGGCGACCTGAAGGCGTGCCTGCGCGCCGCGTTGAGCGACCGCGACGTCGAGGATCGCCGCGCGGTCGAAGGCGCGCAGCGCGGCGGGCGCCGCGTGGCGGCCGACGTCGTGCGACGCGTGCTCGCCGCCGATTGAGGGGAGCCGCGGTGGCGCTGCATCGACACCAGCTGCTGCGCCTGTCGGCCGCCGGCTGGGCGCACGCGCTGCGCGAGGAGCGCGACGACGGGGCGCGTGCCTGCCTGGCGCTGTGGGCGGGCCGCGACCTGCCGCTGGTCGTCACGCGCCAGATCCTGCCGGAGGGCGATCCGCGCATCGCGGTCGGGCTGCCCGCGCCGGCGACGTTCGGTCGGCGGCGACTGTCGCTGGCGATCGACCCGTCTCACATCGCGGCGGTCGATGCATTCCCCTCGGCCGACCGCGTGACGCCGTTGCTGCACGAGCCGGCTCGCGAGACCTGGCGCGCCTTGCTCGCTGCACTGGCCGGAGCGCGTTGCGCGCCGCGCGTCTACGGCGGGCACGGTTGGGCGTGCCTGACCGGGCTGCCCTACCTGCACGAGGGGTCGGACGTCGACCTGCTGCTGCCGGTCGACGACGCGGCCCGGGCCGATGCGGTCTCCGCGGTGCTCGCCACGTCGGAGATCGACCGGCCGCGCCTGGACGGCGAGCTGCTGTTCGCCGATGGCGACGCCGTCGCGTGGCGCGAGTGGCGGCGATACCGCCAGGGGCATGCGGACCGCGTGCTGGTGAAGCGCCTGCGCGAAGTCGTGCTGCTCGCGCGCGAGGCCGCGACGTGACGAACGTCGCCGTCTCGATCGAGGTCGATGCCCACGCGCGGCCGTCCTCGTTCGACATCGCGATCGGCCGCGCGGCGACGGTGTCGCTGTACGACGAACTCGCGCTGGCGCCGAAGCCGGGGCTGGTCTCCTTCGCCGACAACGGCAGCCACGCGGACATGCACGCCGGCACCTTCCTGCGCAGCCTGTTCGCGCTGCGCCGCTTCTTTCCGCAGGTCACCGCGCTCGGCGCTGCGGGCGCGCCGTTCGCGGCGCTGGAGGCCGCGGGCATCGTGGCGGAGACGCGCATGCTGCGCGCGACGCAGGGCATCAACACGCACCGCGGCGCGATCTTCTCGCTGGGCTTGCTGTGCGCTGCCGCCGGCGCCGCGCGCGCCGAAGGCGTGGCGTGCACGAGCTCGAACGTGCGCGCGCTGCTGCGCGATCGATGGGGCGCCGCGCTCGCGCAGCGTGCACGCCGGCACACCGGGTCGAACGGCTCGTGCGCCGCGCGCCTGCATGGCCTGCGCGCGGCCGCCGACGAGGCCGCGCTCGGCCTGCCGACGTTGTTCGACCACGTCGTGCCGGCCTTGCGCGCCGCGCGCGCGGCGGGCGCGAGCGATCGCCGCGCGAAGCTGCACGCGCTGTTCACGGCGATGGCGTTCCTCGACGACACCAACCTCGTGCACCGCGGCGGCCTGCGCGGGCTGCGCGACGCGCAATCCCGCGCGCGCGAGTTCCTCGCCGACGGCGGCGGCCTGCGCGACGACGCGGTCGATCGTGCGCGCGCGCTGCATGCCGTCTTCGTCGCGCGCCGCCTCTCGCCCGGCGGCTCGGCCGACCTGCTCGCCGCGGCCTGCTGGATGGAGCGCGTCGAACGATCGGCGTCAGCGGCGTCATGACCGTCGCCCTGCTGTTCCCGGGTCAGGGCACGCAGCACGACGGCATGCTGCCCTGGCTCGAATCCAGCCCGCCCGCGTTGCCGATGCTAGTGCGCCTCGCCGCCACGCTCGGCGACGACTGGCGCGCGCGCTTGAAGGACGACGCCTGGGCGCAGGCCAACCGCGTCGCGCAGCCGCTCGTGACCGGCGCGAGCGTGGCGGCATGGGCGACGCTCGCGCCGGGCCTGCCGCGTGTCGTCGCCGTGGCGGGCTACAGCGTCGGCGAGGTCGCGGCCTGCGTCGCGGCCGGGCTGCTCGACGAGCGCGCCGCGTTCACGCTCGCCACGCGCCGCGCGATGGCGATGGACGACTGCGCCGCCGCGAACGAGGGCACTTTGCTCGCGTTGTCGGGCGTGTCGGCCGCCGACCTCGCCGACGCCTGCGCGCGCTGGCAGCTCGAGGTCGCGATCCGCATCGGGCCGGAGCGCTGCGTCGTCGGCGGCACGCCGGCGCATCTCGACGCGGCGTCGCGCCACCTGCAGGGCCGTGGCGCGAAGGCCACGCCGCTGGGCGTGCGCGTCGCGTCGCACACGAGCGCGATGCGCGCCGCGGTGCCGGCCCTGCACGATGCGCTCGCCGAACTCGACTGGCAGCCGCCGCGCGTGCCGTGGATCGCCGGCAGCCGTGGCGCGGTCGTGCGCGATGTCGCCCAGGTGCGGCAGGCGCTGGCCGAGCAGGTCGCGTCCACCGTGCGGTGGGACGAGTGCATGGACACCGTCGCCGAACGCCGGCCCGACTGCGTGCTGGAGGTCGGCCCCGGCACCACGCTCGCCCGCCTGTGGCGCGACCGCCATCCGCGCACGCCGGTGCGATCGTGCGAGGACTTCGCGAGCCCGGCGGACGCCTGGCGCTGGGTCGAGCGGGCGCGCGACGCGTGATCGGCGCCTGAGCGGTGCCGCCGCGGCGAACCGTGCAAATTCACGGCGACTCGCCCGGCTCGCGTCGTCCGCCGAATTTAATTCGGATGGACGTTTGGAACCGATCCCACTATAAGGAACACCCGCGGCGGAGGCCGGCCGCGTTGCGTTCTTTTCGTAACCCGGTTGTTGTCGTGGTTTGCCATGATGCGAGCCGCGCGCGTTCGCCGTACGGTGTCGGCGGCGGCCGGGTGGTCGTGCGGGTTCGTGCTGGTCGCGGCTCGCATACGGCCAGGCGTATGTCCGAACAATCAAACCAGACCGAAGGTGGAGACCATGAACAGCAAGAGCCTGCGCTTCGTCGCGCTGACCGCCATCGCGGCGGCCTGCCTCGCCAACACCGCGGTGGCGGCGCCCGTCACGCTGGCCATCGAGAGCTGGCGCAGCGAGGATCTCTCGATCTGGCGCGACACGATCATCCCCGCGTTCGAGAAGACGCACCCGGCCATCCACGTCACCTTCACGCCGACGGCGCCGACCGAGTACAACGCCGCGCTGAACTCGCGCCTCGACGCGGGCACGGCGGGCGACCTCGTCACGTGCCGGCCGTTCGACGCGTCGCTGGACTTGTTCAAGAAGGGCAAGCTCGTCTCGCTGAACGACCTGAAGGGCATGGCCAACTTCACGCCGGTCGCCAAGACGGCGTGGACGACCGACGACGGCAAGACGACGTTCTGCGTGCCGATGGCCTCGGTCATCCACGGCTTCATCTACAACAAGGACGTCTTCGCGAAGCTCAAGCTCACGCCGCCCGCGACGACCGACCAGTTCTTCGCGCTGCTCGACAAGATCAAGGCCGACGGCGAATTCACGCCGCTCGCGATGGGCACGAAGGACGGCTGGGAGACGGCCAGCATGGGCTTCCAGAACATCGGCCCGGCGTACTACAAGGGCGAGACCGGCCGCAAGGCGCTGGTCGCCGGCAAGGCGAAGCTGACCGACCCCGACTGGGTCGCGCCGTGGCGCGTGCTCGCGAAGTGGAAGCCGTATCTCGCCGAAGGCTTCGAGTCGCAGACCTACTCCGACAGCCAGAACATGTACACGCTCGGCCGCGCCGCGATCTATCCGGCGGGCTCGTGGGAGATCTCCGGCTTCAACAAGCAGGCGGGCTTCAAGAGCGGCGCGTTCCCGCCGCCGGTGCCCAAGGCGGGCGACAAGTGCGTGATCTCCGACCATCCCGACATCGCGATGGGCCTGAATGCGAAGTCGGCGCACGCGGCCGAGGCCAAGGTGTTCCTCGAGTGGGTGTCGGGCCCCGAGTTCGCCGCGCTCTACTCGAACGCGCTGCCCGGCTTCTTCAGCCTCAACAAGACGCCGGTCGACGTGAAGGATCCGCTGGCGAAGGAGTTCGCGAGCTGGCGCACGCGCTGCGATTCGAGCATCCGGCCGACGTACCAGATCCTGTCGCGCGGCACGCCCAACCTCGAGAACGAATCGTGGGTCGTGGGGTCGGCGGTGATCAACGGCACGCTCACGCCGGAGGCCGGCGCGCAACGCCTGCAGACGGGCCTCGACGCGTGGTACCACCCTGCCAAGTGATCGCGAGCGCGAAGAGCGGCGCGTGACGGCGACGACCTCGACCCCGCCGGCGCCCGCGCGCCGGCGCCGCGCGGTGCGCTGGCACATCGCGGTGTTCCTCGCGCCGGCGCTGCTGATCTACACCGGCGTGATGGTGCTGCCGCTGGTCGAGACGCTGCGCCTCGCGTTCCTGCGCAACGTCGACGAGCATCCCGCGTTCGCCGGCCTGCTGAACTTCCGCCTGCTGCTCGCCGACGACCGCTGGTCGCACGCGTTCTGGAACGCGCTCGCGAACAACACGCGCTTCTTCCTGATCCACCTGCTCGTGATGGTGCCGATCGCGATCGCGCTGGCCGCGATCCTGTCGCTGCCGAAGCTCCGCGGCGGCGGGTTCTACCGTACCGCGCTGTTCATGCCGACGATGCTGTCGTACGTGATCGTCGGCTTCGCGTGGAAGCTGATCCTGTCGCCGCTGTGGGGCATCACGCCGACCTTGCTGCGCAGCGTGGGCCTCGGCGCGCTGTTCCATCCGTTCCTCGGGCGCGAGGAGTACGCGTTGACGACGCTGGGCTTCATCTCGGTCTGGCAATGGCTGGGCGTGCCGATGCTGCTGACCTACGCCGCGATGCTCGCGATCCCGGGCGAGCTGCTCGAGGCCGCGGAGCTCGACGGCTCGTCCGGCCTGTCGCAGTTCTTCCGCATCCGGCTGCCGCTCCTGTGGCCGACGATCGGCGTGATCGCGATCCTCACCTTCGTCAACAACTTCAACTCGTTCGACCTGATCTACACGGCGCAGGGCGCGCTCGCGGGCCCGAACGCGTCGACCGACATCCTCGGCACGCTGCTGTACCGCACGTTCTTCGGCGCGCAGCTGCAGCTCGGCGACCCGAACATGGGCGCGACGATCGCCACGATGATGCTGCTGATCATCCTCGGCGTCGTGTGCACGTACCTTTTCTTCGTGCAGCGCAAGCTGGTGCGCTACGAGCTATGAGCCGCGCCCGCAGGAAGATCGGCCGCTCGATCACCGCGCACGCGGTGCTGGGCTTCTTCACGCTGCTCGCGCTCGCGCCGGTCGCGCTGATCGTGATGAACGCGTTCAAGTCGCGCCGCGCGATCTTCGCGTCGCCGCTCGCGCCGCCGACGCCCGCGACCTTCGACCTCGTCGGCTTCACGTCGGTGCTGGGCGAGGGCCACTTCGGGCTGTACTTCTTCAACAGCCTCGTCGTCACCGTCGTCGCGCTCGCGGCCACGCTGCTGTTCGGCGCGATGGCGGCGTTCGCGTTGTCGGAGTACCGCTTCCGCCTCAACACGCTCGCGAGCCTGTTCCTGACGGTCGGCCTGATGGTGCCGATCCGCCTCGGCACGGTGGGCATCCTCGAGATGATGGTCGCGGGCGGGCTCGTCAACACGCGCACCGCGCTGATCCTCGTCTACACTGCGCAGGCGCTGCCGATGGCGGTGTTCATCCTCGACGAGTTCATGCGCGGGCTGTCCGGCGAGCTGAAGGACGCCGGCCGCGTCGACGGCCTGTCGGAGTACCAGGTCTTCTTCCGCCTCGTGCTGCCGCTGCTGCGCCCGGCGATGGTCACGGTCGCGGTGTTCTCGATGATCCCGATCTGGAACGACCTGTGGTTCCCGCTGATCCTCGCGCCGGGCGAGGAGACGAAGACGATCACGCTCGGCGCGCAGGTCTTCATCGGCCAGTACGTCACCGACTGGAACTCGGTGCTCGCGGCGCTGTCGCTGAGCATCCTGCCGGTGCTCGCGCTGTACCTGCTGTTCTCGCGCGGCCTGATCCGCGGCATCACGGCCGGCGCGGTGAAGTGAACGGTCAGTCGCAGGGCGCGTCGACGATGCGCTGCGCGATCGCGAGGAACTGGTTCGGGCCGAGGTGGTCGACCTTGTCGCCGACGGCGGCGCGCGTGTCGAGCTTGTGCACGATCACCATGTCGCGCTTCGGCACGACGAGGATGAACTGGCCGAAGTAGCCCCACGCGAAGTACGAGCCCGCGAGCGGGGAGTCGGCGGGGCGCTCCGGGATCCACCACAGATAGCCGTAGTCGATCCTGCGGCGCGCGTCGACGGCCGGATGCATGTCGGCGGCGCGCGTGACCGGGGTCGTGATCGTCGCGGTCCAATCGGCCGGCACCAGTTGCTGGCCGTTCCACGCGCCGTGCGCGAGCATCAGCTCGCCGATGCGCGCCATGTCGCGCGCCGACAGGTGGAAGTGGTACGCGAGATGGATCGATCGCGTGGCGTCGCCGCTGCGGTGCTCGCGTTCGGGGTGCCAGTCCTCCAGGCCCAGCGGCGTGGCGATGTCCTGCGCGAAGGCCTGGTAGAGGTTGCGGCCGGTGCGCTGCTCGTAGATGTCGCCGGCGGCGTTGAAGTCCCAGTTGTTGTACAGGAAGTAGGTACCGGGCGGCTGCGATCCGCGCGGCGGGGCGTCGGCGCTGCGGTCGCCCGGGTTCGCGGCCGGGTGGTAGACGCCGGAGCGCGCCGCGAGCAGGTCGCGCACGCGGGCCTGGCGCTCGACGGGCAGCAGGCCGCCGAGGTCGTCGATGCCGAGGTCGGCAAGGGTGTCGTCGAGGCGGATCGTGCCCTGTTCGACGGGCCGGCCGTACAACATCGCGAGCAGGCTCTTGCGCGCCGAGGCGATGACCGACGGCCGGTCGATCGGGCCGACACTGAAGACGACGTCGCGGCCGTGCGCGGCCATCAGCGTCGTCGTCGGCGAGTGGCGCAGCGTCTCGCGCACGTCCGCGAGCGCGGCGCGGCAGGCAGGGGACTGCGTCCGCTGGACGTCGGCGCGCCACCACGTCGACGGCGGGATCGGCTCGGGCGTGGGCTCCGGCCGCGGCGGCTGTGGCTGCGGCGACGGCATGGCGCAGCCGGCGACCAGCGACGCCGCGAGTGCGATGCGGATCCGGCGAACGAGGGCGAACAGCGGGGCGCGGTGCGGCATGGACGGCGAGGCGTGGCGTGGCGACGGACATCACCGTAGCCGCGCGATGTTGCCGCGGTTTGTCGGAGCGGCGCTCGAACATCGGCGCGTCTTGCGCGCGCGCGAGCCGCCGGGCGATCATCGAGCCACTTCGGAGATAAGCTGTCGTCCGCACCCCAGGAAGCGCCCATGGAATCCCCGCCCCTCTCGTCGTCGTCGCCGTCGCCGACCCCGCCTTCGCCGCCGCCCATCGTCTCGCCGCTCGCCGCGCCGGTGCTGCCGCCGACGACGGGGCACGCCAACGTGCTGCAACGCTTCAACCCGGGCCACATCGTCAACGGCGCGGTGATCCTCGCGCTGCTCTATTTCGGCCGCGAGGTGCTCGTGCCGATCACGCTCGCCGCGATCCTGAGCCTGCTGATCGCGCCGCTCGTGCGCCGGCTGAAGCGCGTCGGCTTCGGGCAGGTCGCCGCCGTGCTCGGCGCGGTGATCGCGACGAGCTTCTTCGTCCTCGGCCTCGCGGTGGTGATCGGCTCGCAGGTGGTGTCGATGGCGGGCAGCCTGCCGCAGTACGAGGACACCATCCGCGCGAAGGTCGAGACCGTGCGCGCCGTCACGCTGGGGCGTGTCGAGGCGATGCGCGGCGAGGCCGGCCGGATGATGAGCCAGCTCGGCGACCAGCCCGCCGACGACGCGGCGCACGGCGGCAGCCGGTCCGCCCTCGAGCGCGCGCAGTTGACGGCCAGCGGCGCGGTGCCGGTGGAGGTGCGGCCGCGCGCGCAGACGCCGGTGGAGGTGATGTCGCACGTCTTCTCGTCGATCTGGGGGCCGATGGGGCGCGCGGCCGTGGTGCTGATGATCCTCGTCTTCATCCTGCTGGAGCACGAGGCGCTGCGCGACCGCTTCATCCGGTTGATCGGTGGCTCCGACCTGCGCGGCACCACGCACGCGTTCAACGACGCGGGCGAGCGGCTGTCGCGCTTCTTCGTGTCGCAGCTCGCGGTCAACGTCGGCGTCGGCGCGGTGATCTGGCTCGGCCTGCTGGCCATCGGCCTGCCGCACGGCATGCTGTGGGCGGTGTTGACGACGGTGCTGCGCTTCGTGCCCTACGTCGGCGTGTTCGTCGCGGCCGGCAGCGCGGCGCTGCTCGCGGCCGCGGTCGATCCGGGATGGTCGCTGATGTTTGAGGTGTTGGGCCTGTTCGCGGCGGTCGAGGTCATCGCCGCGCAGGTCGTCGAGCCGCAGCTCTACGGCCACAGCACGGGTCTGTCGCCGCTGTCGGTCGTGCTCGCCGCGATCTTCTGGGACTGGATGTGGGGGCCGATCGGCCTGCTGGTGTCGACGCCGCTGACGCTGTGCCTCGTCGTGCTGGGCCGCTACGTCAAGTCGCTCGCGTTCCTTGACATCCTGCTCGGCGACACGCCCGCGCTGACGATGTCCGAGCGCTTCTACCAACGCGCGCTGTCGGGCGACGCCGACGAGGTGATCGCCGCCGCGCGCGACTACATCAAGCGCAAGTCCTTCGCGCGCTACTGCGACAAGATCCTGATGCCCGCGCTGCGCCTGGCGGTCGTCGACTTCGCCAACGGCAGCATCAGCGGCCAGCAGCAGCTCGCGGTCAAGGGCGCGATCGCGCAGGTCATCGAGACGCTGGGCCCGGACGGCCGCAAGACCTCGCGCTGGCACCACCACGCGTCGGTGCTCGACGAGCCCAACCTCGGCGCGCACCTGCGCCACCGGCGCGAGGAGGCGTTCGGCAAGTACCAGGGCTCGCTCGCGGTCGCGCCCGGCTCGGTCGCGCTGTGCATCGGGCTCGGCTCGATGCGCGACGACCTCGTTACCGAGATCCTCGTGCGCATCCTGCGCGACCTCGACATCGACGCGCGCCACATCTCGCTCGAGGACCTCGCCAACGGCCCGCCGCCGGGCGCGACGACCGGCGGCGTCGGCATGCTGTTCGTCGTCAGCGCCTACCCGCGCGACGAGTGGACGCGCGCCGCCGAGATGGCCGCGACTCTGCGAGCGCGCTACGCGGGCGCGGCCATCGTCGGCCTCGTGCAGGAGCTCGAGTTCGTCGACGAGAGCGGCGTCGTCGACCTGATCGTGCACAGCTTCGAGGATGCCGTGGAGCAGGCCAACGAGCGCTTCCCCGTCGCGCAACGCAAGAAGCTGGAGACGCCGGTCGTCGTGCGCAGCGTCTGAACGGCCTTCAGGTCGGCGAGCCGACGTGAAGCACCGCCTTGCCGCGCAGCTCGCCGCTCTCGCCGAGGCGATGCACGCGGGCGGCGTCGGCCAGCGCGAACTCGTGCGAGACGGCGACGCGCACCTGGCCGGCGTCGACGAGGTCGGCGATCTTCGCGAGCACCTCGCCGCGCGGCGGCGTGAAGATCATCTCGGCGCGCACGCCGGCCGCGGCGGCGCGTTCAGCCGACGGCGGCATCGCCGTCGCGACCAGCAGGCCGCCCGGCCGCAGCACGCCGTACGAGGCCTCCTGCACGGCGCCGCCGACGGTGTCGATGACGACGTCCATGCCTTGCACGAGCTCCTCGAAACGCTGGCGCTGGTAGTTGACGATGTCGTCCGCGCCCGTCGACCGCGCGATCGCGATCGACGCATCGCCCGCGGTGGCGATCGCGTGCGCGCCGGCGCGCTTCGC
>JASLEM010000399.1 GCA_030151165.1 Burkholderiaceae bacterium | reverse complement strand
CGCCGCGCTGCGCGCCCGCGTGCCGGCGTTGCTGGCCGAGGTGGAACACGCGCGCGCGGCATTCGACCGCCCCGCCGCGCGACGTCTCGCCGCCGGCGGCGAGCAGGCGCTGCGGCTCGACGAGGTCGCGGCGCTGCTGGCCTCGGGTGCGCTCGTGGTCGACGCGTGCCGCCGCGGGATCGGCTCGGGCGATGCGTGGCGGCCGCTCGCGCGCCGGCCGGTGCTGTTCGCGCTGGCGCGCGCGCTCGCGCAGGCGTGGCCGGGCGACGTCGATCGCGAGACGCTCATCGCCACCGCGTTCCGCACGCGCGATCCCGACGAGACGCATCGCGCGCGGCTGCGTGTCGAGATCGGCCGGCTGCGCGCGCTCGTCAAGGAGATCGCGCGGATCGAGGCGACGCCGCGCGGATTCGCGCTGCGGCCGCTCCACGATCGCGCCGTCGTCCTGCTCGCGCCGCCGATCGAAGGCGACCAGGGGGCGCTCGTGGCCCTGTTGTCCGACGGCGCCGCATGGTCGACCTCGGCCCTGGCGCTCGCGCTCGGGGCCAGCCAGCGCACGGTGCAGCGCGCGCTGGCGGAGCTCGAGGCCGCCGACCGAGTGCGCGCGATCGGGCAGGCGCGCGCGCGCCGCTGGCTCGCGCCGCCGCTGACCGCTTTCACGACGATCTTGTTACTCCCCGCCTCGCTGCCGTCTGATTAGAGTCCTCCCCATGGCGCCGATTCCGCGGCGCATCGAGGAGACCTCCGATGAGCACCCAGCCCGCCCGCGACGCGCGCGACGTCCCGGCCCGCACCGCCGAGATCGTGCGCGAATACGGGCCCTTCACCGACGGCGGCCGCATCGGCGGCGTGACGCACGACGGCCACCAGGTCTGGATCGCCACCGGCCCCGCGATGCTCGCCATCGACCCCGCGAGCGGCGCGCCCGTGCGCTCGCTGCCGCGCGCCGCCGATGCCGGCACCGCGTTCGACGGCCGCCATCTCTGGCAGATCGCCGAGGCGCGCATCGACCGGATCGACCCCGCCACCGGCGACGTCCTCGGCTCGATCCCCGCGCCGGGCCACGGCGGCGACTCGGGGCTCGCGTGGGCCGAGGGCAGCCTGTGGGTCGGTCAGTACCGCGACCGCAAGATCCACCAGATCGACCCCGAGACCGGCGCGATCCGGCGCACGATCGAGTCCGACCGCTTCGTCACCGGCGTGAGCTGGGTCGACGGCGAGCTGTGGCACGGCACGTGGGAAGGCGACGAGAGCGAGCTGCGCCGCATCGACGCCGGCAGCGGCGCGGTGCTCGAGCGCCTCGAGATGCCGCCCGGCACCTTCGTCAGCGGCCTCGAGTCCGACGGCGCCGACCTCTTCTACTGCGGCGGCGGCAACAGCGGCAAGTTGCGCGCGGTGCGCCGACCGAAGAAGCCCCGCCCCTGATCGCGTGGCGCACGCGCTGCGCCTTCCCTCGTTTCCCGGACACCGGCATCCGCTCGTCACGACGCAGGCCGGGGCCCGACCACGACCTCAACGAACGGCTCATCGAGCCAAGGAGACCGCCATGACCTCACTCATCGCCGACACCGACACCGACAGCGACACCAACGCCACCCGGCACGCCGTCGTTCCCCGCGACCGCTGGATCGCCGAGCGCGTCGCCCTGCTGGCGCGCGAGAAGGCGCTGACCCGCCTGCGCGACGAGATCGCCCGCGAGCGCCGCGCGCTGCCCTGGGTGCGCGTCGACAAGCGCTACGTCTTCGACACGCCCGACGGCCCGCGCGCGTTCGCCGACCTGTTCGACGGCCGCCGCCAGCTGTTCGTCCAGCACTTCATGCTCGCGCCGGGCTGGGAGGCGGGTTGCCCGAGCTGCTCGTACATGGCCGACCACATCGCCGGCGCCGAGCCGCACCTGAACCAGCGCGACCTCACCGTGCTCGTCGTCTCGCGCGCGACACTGCCCGAGATCGAGCGCTTCCGCCGCCGCATGGGCTGGACGTTCAGGTGGGTCTCGGCGAACGGCAGCGACTTCAACCACGACTTCGGCGTCAGCTTCCGGCCGCAGGATCGCGTCGACGGCGAGGTCGCGTACAACTACGGCCGGATCGCGTTCCCGCAGGAAGAGGCGCCGGGCATCAGCGTGTTCTGCAAGGACGACGCGGGCGACGTCTTCCACACCTACTCGACCTACGGCCGCGGCGTCGAGCTGATGATGGGTGCGTACGACTTCCTCGACGTCACGCCCAAGGGCCGCGACGAGGACGGGCTGGCGCACGCGATGGCCTGGGTGCGCCACCACGACCGCTACGACGCGCCCGCCGCCACCCCGTCGGCCGCGGCCTCGTGCTGCGCCGCGCGCGCGTGACGCGCACCACGCGCGCGAGCCCGTCATGACGAACGCCTGGCCGTGGCTGGTGGTCGCCGGCATCGGCGCCCTGCACGGGCTCAATCCGGCCGCGGGCTGGATGATCGCCGCGGCGCGCGGCGTCCGGTCGAACGATCCCGCGCAGGCGCTGCGCGCGCTCGGACCGATCGCCGCGGGCCACGCCGCGTCGATCGCGCTCGTCGCCGGCGCGGTGGCGCTGGGCGTCGCGCTGGATCGCGGCGCGCTGCAGGGGATCGCCGGCGGGCTGGGCGTCGTCGCGGCGCTCGCGTGGCTGTCAGGCCGCTTGTCGGGAGCCGCGCAGGCGTCCGCGAGCCGCGCCGGGCTGGCGTTGTGCTCGTTCGCGACATCGACCGCGCACGGCGTCGGCATGATGCTGGTGCCCGCGCTGGCGCCGCTGTGCGTCGCCGACTCGCCGGCCCGCGAGATCACGGCATCGGGCTCGATCGCGCTCGCGCTGGCGGCCGTCGCGCTGCACACGGCGGCGATGCTGGCGGTGACGGGCGCCGTCGCCCTCCTGGCATGCCGCGGCGTCCACCTGGGGGGTCATGGTGTCCGGCGCTGGCGCCGGAAACGGCGTTCGACAACGGCTTGAACGCCGGGCCGCTCACTCGCGCGGCCAGAACGCGAGGCGCCCTTCGAGCCCGTCCAGCTCCAGTGTCGCCTGCCCCAGCGTGACGGACTGCCGGTCGACGCGATGCGCCATCCGCAGCGTGATCTCCTGGATGCCCGCGCGCTTGCCGGCGGGGACGACGTCCAGCGTGACGTCCGGCCCGCGCGCCACGAAGCCGCCCGCGCGCGGTTCGATCGCCCACCCGGCCGCGCGCAACTGAGTCTCCAGTTCGGACCTCTCGAGCGGCGCGAGCGCGGCGCGGACGCCGACCACGTCCTCGAACGCCTTCTGCGGCTGATACTTCCAGGACTGGTAGCGCTCGCGGCTCAGCGGGTCGTCGATGCGGGCGCCGGGGTGCTTGGCCGCCAGGTAGCCGGGGTCGGTCTCCATGACCCAGGTCTCCATCGCGGGGGGCGTCTTCGTGCCGTCGAGTTCGACCGCGATGTACCACGGCACCGAGTGGCCGTCCGCCAGCGTCGCGCGCTGGGCCGGCACCGTGACGCGATCGCCGAACGACGGGCGCAGGCGAGCCGCGAGCGCCGGCACGCCACCGACGGCCTCGACGGTCAGCCCCAGGCCGGTGTCGCCCTCCTTGCCATCGGGCGGCGGCACCTTCGCGCTGAACAGCTCGATGTACGTGCGCCGGCCGGAGATGTAGAAGCCCGTCCAGCCGGTCGCGCCCGCGTCGACGTGGCTCTCCTCGGTCGCGGCCAGCGAGGCGATCAACGGCGAGTCGCGGATCGCGTCGTAGCTGGCGGCGTCCAGCACGACGAACAGGTGCGAGAAGTACACCGGCGGCACCGGCGCTTCGGTGGACGCGCCCAGGGCGCACAGCGGTGCGGCGGCGAGCAGGAGGGCGATGGATCTCCGGCGCAGGGTCGTCATGGCGATGCGGCTCCCGAAAGAGGGCCGGCGATGGCGCGGCCTCACCTGGAATTCGACCAGCACGGGCGGCACACCGTCAATCCTGCGCACGGGCGGCCGGGGCGGCACGCACCCGAACGACGCCGGAAAAGAAAAATGGGCTGCAACATCGCTGTTGCAACCCATGATCTGGCGGAGTGGACGGGACTCGAACCCGCGACCCCCGGCGTGACAGGCCGGTATTCTAACCAACTGAACTACCACTCCACGTGGCGGCTCGCTCCGGGCAGCGCCCGAGGCGGGTGCGAGCGGGTTGCGCTCGCGGTGTGACTGGTGACCCCAAGGGGATTCGAACCCCTGTAACGACCGTGAAAGGGTCGTGTCCTAGGCCTCTAGACGATAGGGCCAGTCGTAAAGCTATTCTGCACCAGGTTTCCCTGGGATGAAAAACGGGCTGCAACCTGTCG
>JASLEM010000143.1 GCA_030151165.1 Burkholderiaceae bacterium | reverse complement strand
GCAAGGCATGGGCATCGAGGACGTCGACCGCATCCGCCAGCTGATCAAGAAGGTCTCGGCCAACCGCACCATCCTCATGGTGGAGCACAACATGAGCGTGGTCTCCAGCATTGCCGACACCATCACCGTCCTGCAGCGCGGCGCGCTGCTGGCCGAGGGGCCGTATGCCGAGGTGTCGAAGAATCCGCAGGTGATCGAGGCCTACATGGGCTCGACGCAGACCGAACTCGTGGGAGCCCATTGAATGACCACCCCCACGTTCATTTCATTCACTGCCCCCCGAGGGGGCGCTCAGCTTCCTCCGGGCGGCCGAGCGGGGCGCTGAGCATGCCCACCCCTTTCCTCGAGATCAAGGGCCTCAACGCCTGGTACGGCGAATCGCACGTGCTGCACGGCGTCGACTTCCACGTCGACGAAGGCGAGGTCGTCACGCTGCTGGGCCGCAACGGCGCCGGGCGCACGACCACGATGCGCGCGATCATGGGCCTGACCGGCGCGCGCAAGGGCTCGATCAAGGTCAAGGGCCAGGAGACGATCGGCATGGCGACGCACAAGGTGGCGCGCCTGGGCCTCGGCTACTGCCCGGAAGAGCGCGGCATCTTCTCCAGCCTCAGCTGCGAGGAGAACCTGATGCTGCCGCCCGTGCTGACCCAGGGCGGCATGCCGATCGACCAGATCTACGCGATGTTCCCCAACCTCAAGGAGCGCGCGCCGAGCCAGGGCACGCGGCTGTCAGGCGGCGAGCAGCAGATGCTGGCCGTCGCGCGCATCCTGCGCACCGGCGCGCGGCTGCTGCTGCTCGACGAGATCTCCGAAGGCCTCGCGCCCGTCATCGTGCAGAAGCTCGCCGAGATGGTGATCGCGCTGCGCAAGCAGGGCTACACGATCGTGATGGTGGAGCAGAACTTCCGCTTCGCCGCGCCGCTCGCCGACCGCTTCATGGTGATGGAGCACGGCCAGGTGATCCAGCAGTTCACGCAGGCCGAGCTGCCCAGCCGCATCGAACGGCTCCACGAATACCTCGGCGTCTGACCGCTTCAGCGCGCCGCCGCTCTTTTCCCCCGCACGCCAGACCCCATACGAACAGGAGACTTCACCCATGCTCAAGTCCAACACCGCCCGCGTCGGCGCCACGCTCAAGACCGTCGCGCTCGCGTGCGTCGCCGCGCTCGGCTTCGCCGGCAGCGCCCACGCGCAGTTCTCGGGCGACGTGATCCGCATCGGCTTCATCACCGACCTGTCGGGCGTCTATGCCGACATCGACGGCCAGGGCGGCGTCGAGGCCATCAAGATGGCGATCGCCGACGCGGGCGGCGCGATCAACGGCAAGAAGATCGAGCTGCTGACCGCCGACCACCAGAACAAGGCCGACGTCGCCGCCGCGAAGGCGCGCGAGTGGTTCGACACGCAGGGCGTCGACATCCTGATCGCCGGCACGAACTCGGGCACCAACCTCGCGATGGCCAAGGTCGCGGCCGAGAAGCACAAGATCATCATCTCGGTCGGCGGCGGCACCTCCGCGCTGACCAACGAGCAGTGCGCGCCGACGACGATCCACTGGGCCTACGACACCACCGCGCTCGCCAAGGGCACCGGCGGCGCCGTGACCAAGGCCGGCGGCAAGAGCTGGTACTTCCTGCAGGCCGACTACGCGTTCGGCGCGGCGCTGGAAGCCGACACCGCCAAGGTCATCCAGGCCAACGGCGGCACCGTCGCCGGCGTGGTCAAGCACCCGCTGTCGGCGAGCGACTTCTCGTCCTTCCTCCTGCAGGCGCAGGCCAGCAAGGCGCAGATCCTGGGCCTCGCGAACGCCGGCGGCGACACGATCAACTCGATCAAGGCGGCCAACGAGTTCGGCATCACCAAGACGATGAAGCTGGCCGGCCTGCTGATGTTCATCCAGGACGTGCACTCGCTGGGCCTGAAGACGACGCAGGGCATGTACCTGACGGACAGCTGGTACTGGAACAAGACGCCCGAGACGCGCGCCTTCGGCCGCCGCTATTTCGACGTGATGAAGAAGATGCCCGGCTCGCTGCAGGCCGCCGACTACTCGGCCGTCTCCAACTACCTGGCCGCCGTGAAGGCGACGGGCACGGACGACACCGACAAGGTGCTGACCAAGCTGAAGGCCTCGAAGATCAACGACGTCTTCACCAAGGACGGCTGGATCCGCGCCGACGGCAGCATGATCCACGACATGTACCTGATGCAGGTCAAGACGCCCGAGACGTCCAAGGAGCCGTGGGACTACTACAACGTGGTCGAGACGATCAAGGGCGAAGCGGCCTGGACCACGAAGGCCGAGACCAAGTGCGCCGCCTGGAAGTGATGCGCGCATGATGCGTGCGTGACGCGCGCCGCCGCGCGCGCGTCGAGAGAATGTCCGGGCCGTCGCGATGACGGCCCGGCGCACATGAGAGTTGGAGTGGATTCCCCATGACCGAGATATTCGGCGTTCCCATCCAGGCGCTCTTCGGGCAACTGATGCTGGGCCTGGTCAACGGCTCGTTCTACGCGATGCTGAGCCTGGGCCTGGCCGTCATCTTCGGCCTGCTGGGCGTCGTCAACTTCGCGCACGGCGCGATGTACATGGTGGGCGCGTACGTCGCGTGGTTCGTGTCCGACCGCTGGCAGGTCAGCTTCTGGTGGGCGCTGCTGCTGGGCCCGCTGGTCGTGGCGGTGATGGGCGTGGTCGTCGAGCGGCTGTTCCTCAAGCGCCTGTACAAGCTCGACCCGCTCTACGGCCTGCTGCTGACCTTCGGCCTCGCGCTGGTGCTGCAGGGCGTGTTCCTGCAGTACTACGGCTCGTCCGGCCAGTCGTACGACACGCCCGAGGCGCTGTCGGGCGCGACCAACCTCGGCTTCATGGTGCTGCCCAACTACCGCGGCTTCGTGATCCTGGCCTCGCTGGTGATCTGCTTCGGCACGTGGTTCCTCGTCGAGCGCACGCCGCTCGGCGCGCTGCTGCGCGCGGGCACCGAGAACCCGGCGCTGGTGCAGGCCTTCGGCGTGAACGTGCCGCTGATGGTCACGCTCACCTACGCGGCCGGCGCCGCGCTCGCGGGCCTGGCCGGCGTGCTCGCCGCGCCCGTGATCCAGGTGACGCCGCTGATGGGCAGCAACCTGATCATCGTGGTGTTCGCGGTCGTCGTGATCGGCGGCATGGGCTCGATCATCGGCTCCATCGTGACGGGCCTCGTGCTCGGACTCGTCGAAGGCCTGACGCGCGTGTTCTACGCCGAGGCCTCGAACGTGGTCGTGTTCTTCATCATGGCCATCGTACTCATGATCCGGCCCGCCGGCCTGTTCGGCAAGGAGAAATGATGACCTGGCTCGGCACCGGCACCGACCGCACCGGCAAGCTCGCGTGGATCGCGGCGCTCGCCTTCCTGATCGTCGCCCCGTTCATCGGCGTCTATCCGATCTTCGTCGCACAGGGCTTGTGCTTCGCGATCTTCGCGATCGCGTTCAACCTGCTGCTCGGCTTCACCGGCCTGCTCTCGTTCGGCCACGCGGCGTTCTTCGGCGGCGCGGCCTACGTGTGCGCGTGGCTGCTGCAGTCGCAGCACTGGCCGCCCGAGCTGGCGCTGCTGGCGGGCGTGCTCGCCGCGGCCGCGGCGGGGCTCGTGGTCGGCGCGATCGCGATCCGCCGCCAGGGCATCTACTTCGCGATGGTGACGCTCGCCCTCGCGCAGATGCTCTACTTCTTCTTCCTCGAGGCGCCGTTCACCGGCGGCGAGAACGGCCTGCAGGGCATCGAGCGCGGCAAGCTGTTCGGCGTGCTGTCGCTCGAGAACGACCTGACGCTGTACTTCTTCGCGCTCGCGATCACCGTCGGCGTGTTCCTGCTCGCGCTGCGCATCGTGCACTCACCCTACGGCCAGGTGCTCAAGGCGATCCGCGAGAACGAGCCGCGCGCGATCTCGCTGGGCTACAACGTCGACCGCTACAAGCTGCTCGCGTTCGTGCTCTCGGCCGCGATCGCCGGCCTCGGCGGCGCGCTGAAGACGCTGGTGATGCACCTCGCGACGCTGCAGGACGTCCGCTGGGAGCAGTCCGGCGAGGTCATCCTGATGACGCTGCTGGGCGGCCTCGGCACCTTCGCCGGCCCGGCGCTCGGCGCGTTCGTCGTGATCGGCCTGCAGAACTACCTCTCCGACCGCGCCGGCTCGTGGACGGGCGTGATCATCGGCGCGATCTTCGTGCTGTGCGTGGTCGCGTTCCGCAAGGGCTTCGTCGGCGAGTTGCTGGCGTGGCAGAAGCGCCGCCAGGCCAAGGGTTGAGGCGCTGAATCGCCCTTCGAGGGGCTGTGGTGTCCAATACGCCCCATGACCTTCGAATCCCTCGGCCTCGGCCCTGCATTCCAGCGCGCGGCCCTGCAGCGCGGCTACGTCGGCCCGACGCCCATCCAGGCCGCGGCCATCCCGCCGGCGCTGGAAGGCCGGGACGTCCTCGGCAGCGCCAAGACCGGCTCCGGCAAGACCCAGGCGTTCGGCTGGCCCGTGCTGCAGCGCCTGGCCGACGCCGGCGTGCCGCCCGAGGGCACGAAGCGCCCGGTGCGCGCACTGATCCTCGCCCCGACGCGCGAGCTCGCGGCGCAGATCGGCGAGTCGCTGCGCGAGGACGCGCAGCACCTGAAGGTCGCGCTGAAGATCGCGATCACGTTCGGCGGCGTGTCGATCAACCCGCAGATGATGCGGCTGCGCGGCGGCGCCGACATCGTCGTCGCGACGCCCGGCCGCCTGCTCGACCTCGTCGCGCAGAACGCGGTCACGCTCGGCGACGTGCAGACGCTGGTGCTCGACGAGGCCGACCACCTGCTCGACCTCGGCTTCGCCGACGAGCTGAAGAAGCTGCTCGCGCTGCTGCCCGGGAAGCGCCAGACGCTGCTGTTCTCCGCGACGTTCCCGCGCGCCGTGCAGGTGCTCGCGACGTCGATGCTGCACGACCCGTTCACGATCGACGTCCCCGGCGTCGCGAGCGACAGCGCGGCGGCCGTCGCGGCGACGGGCGCCGGCATCGTCCAGCGCGCGATCAAGGTCGATACCCCGGCCCGTACCCAGCTGCTGCTCAAGCTGATCCGCGACCACGGCTGGAAGCGCGTACTCGTCTTCGTCGCGACGCAGTACGCGAGCGAGCACGTCGCGTCCAAGCTGCATGTCGGCGGGCTCAAGGCCGAGGCCTTCCACGGCGACCTGAGCCAGGGCCGGCGCACGCAGCTGCTCGAGGACTTCAAGGCCGCGCGCCTGCAGGTGCTGGTCGCGACCGACCTCGCCGCGCGCGGCATCGACATCCTGCAGCTGCCCGTCGTCGTCAACTACGACCTGCCCCGCTCGGCCGACGACCACGTGCACCGCATCGGCCGCACCGGCCGCGCCGGCGAGGCGGGCCTCGCGGTGAGCTTCGTGACGGCCGCGACCGAGGCGCACTTCCGCCTGATCGAGAACCGCCAGGACCAACGCGTGCCGCGCGAGGTCGTCGCAGGCTTCGAGCCAAAGGAAGTCGCGCCGCAGAAGGGCTCGCGCGAGAGCCCGAACGGCACCGGCGGCGTCAAGGGCAAGAAGCCGAACAAGAAGGACAAGGCCCGCGCCGCCGAGGCCGCGGCGATCGCCGAGCGGCGCGCGAAGGCGGCCAAGCGCAACAAGTACTGACCGCCGGGATCGCGAAGATCCGTAGGAAGCCATCGGGGTCCCAGCGGGGTCAGGTCTTGCCTGGCAATTCGCGAGTTGCGGGGCAAGACCTGACCCCGATCCGCGACGCGCTCGCGCGCTTTCCTACCGCGCCGCGACGCTCAGCGCCTCCGCCGCGAGCCCCACGCGGCTCGCGGCGCGCGTCGCGAGCGACAGCCGGCGGCGCAGCCAGGGCAGCACGGCGCTGTCGGGCAAGGCCTCGGGGATGGCGGTGTGGTCGACGTCCTCGCTGCGCACCGCGGTCGCGGCCGTCTGGCGCGCCGCGTGCGCCGCCTGCCCCGTCTTCGACGGCTCCAGCGCCGCCTGCAACTGCTCGCAGGCCGCGTTCAGCACCTGCTGCGCGTCGGTGCCCTCGAACTGCGCGGCGCGGCGCGCGAGCAGCAGGCGCACGGCCAGCAGCTGCGCCATCAGCACGTGGCAGCGCGTGAGCATCTCGGCCAGCGCGTACATCGGCACCTGCACGCGCGACGGCTCCGCGCTGGTGCGCTGCGCGGCCGACGCGATCGCGCCGACGGCCTCGTACACCTCGCGCCGCGCGAGCCGAAGCTGGAGGTCGGGCACGGCCGGGTCGGGCATGCGCAGGATCTCGGTGGCCAGCGTGTGCAGGCTCTTGATGACGCGCGCGTTCAGCCGCGCGATGCCGCGCCGCTCCCACCACGGCCAGACGTAGCTGAAGCCCCAGGCGAGCGCCGCGCCGAGGATGGTGTCGGCGATGCGCTCGGCCACGCCGAAGCCGTGCGAGGTCTCGGGCGCGGCCATGTGCGCCTGCATCAGCGCCGTCACGCTCGCGGCCGCGGCCGTCACGAGGTAGCGCGCGGTGATGTACGAGTGCGCGATGCCCACCGACGCGAGGAAGGCCAGCGTCGACAGCCACGGCGCCCCGAACTGCGCGAGCGCCAGCACCAGCAGGCAGCCGATCGCGGTGCCGAGCACGCGGTCGTTGCGGCGCGACAGCGTCTGCTCCAGGTTGCCGCGCAACACCACCGCCACGCTCAGCACGAGCCAGTGCGGATGCGACGCCCACGGCAGCGCGAGGCCGATGAAGTACGCGATGCCCAGCGCGAGGCTCAGTCGCACCGCGTGGCGGAAGATCGCCGACTCGAGGTTGAGCTGCGTGCGCACGGCCGCGAGCGGCCAGCCCTCGGGCGAGATGAACACCTGCAGCTCGTCGCGCGCGAGCGGCAGCGGCGTCGCCTCGCCGCGCAGCGCCGCCTGCATGCGCGCGAGCACCGCCACCATCTGGCGCGCGCGGCCGTAGAACGCGACGGCGAGCGAGTAGCGCGGGTCGGTCGGCGCGAACAGCGGCACGCGCGCGGGCGTCGCGGCGCGCGCCGCCGCCGCGGCCGTGCTCGCCACGTGCGCCGGGTCGGCC
>JASLEM010000142.1 GCA_030151165.1 Burkholderiaceae bacterium | reverse complement strand
CGCGGCGCGCGTCGGCCGCGCCGGGCAGCGCGAGTGCGCACGCGATCGCGATCGCCAGCCCCGGCAGCGCGCCCGCGCCGAACGGCCTCGCCACGTCGCCGGCCACCGCGCTGTCGACCGGCGCGAGCCCGGACGGCGCGGGATCGAAGCCGCAGACCGAGCTCGAGCGCCTGCAGTACATCGGCCGTGCGCAACCGGACGTCGCCGCCGCCGAGCTGACCCGCTACCTGGCCACGCTGCGCAACGACGACCCGCATCGGCTCGAAGTGCTGATGGAGCTCGGCGCCGAATACGTGAACCTGTCGAACGACGACGAGGTCGAGCAGGTCGCGCGCCAGATCGAGGCGATGTCCGACCGCCTGTCGCTCGCGCGCCCGGCCGCGATGCTGCTGCGCGGCTACTGGCTGCAGGGCCACGGCGAGGTCAGCAAGGCCGAGCGCCAGCTGATCGAGGCCTCCGCGCTGCTGCCGGCCGACGCCCCGTCCTACCTGCGCCTGATGCTGCTCACCAGCTGGGCCGAGGTGAAGCGCCGCGGCGGCCACTACGACGAGGCGCTGGCGCGCTACAACCAGGCGCTGCGGATGGTCGACGACAGCGGCCCCGTGTGGCGCCGCGTCGACCTGCGCCGCCAGGTCGCGGCGGCGCTGCTCGAGGCCGGCCAGAACGACAAGGCCGCCGAGTACAACCAGGAGCAGATGCGCCTGGCGACGGAGTCGGGCGACGAGTACGGGATGTCGCGCGCCTACACCGCACGCGCCATCATGCTCACGCACGGGCCCGACAGCGCGCAGATCCTGTCCGACATGCGCGCCGCGCTCGAGCACGCGCGCCTGTCCGGCAACAAGCGCTCGGTCGTCATCGGCACCGGCAACATCGCCGACTACTACCTGTCGCACGGCGACTTCCAGACCGCGTACGAGCAGGCGCAGCGGGCGTTGCCGATGGCGCGCGAGATCCACGACGAGTCGGCCGAGAGCCTCGCGCTCGCCAACACCGGGCTCGCGCTGATCGGCATGCACCGCAAGGACGAAGGCCTGCCGCTGGTGCGCGAGTCGATGAGCATCGACGAGCGCGCCGGCTCCGCGCGCAGCATCTCCGACTCGGCCGAGGAAGTCGGCGGCTATCTCGAGCGCGCCGGCTACCTGAGCGACGCGCTCGCCGCGTACCACCAGTACCGCCAGATGTCCGACGAGCTGAACCAGCAGGATCGCCAGCGCGCGCTGATCGAGCTGCAGGAAGGCTTCGCCAACGAGAGCCGCCAGCACGAGCTGGAGATGCTGTCGCGCGAGGGCAAGCTGAAGGACGAGGAGATCCTGCACCACGACCTGCAGATCAAGCAGTGGACGGCCGCGGGCCTGTCGAGCCTGCTGCTGCTGGCCGTGGTCGCCGCGCTCGCGCGCCGCCTGCGCGTGCGCAACCAGCTGCTGTCGGTGAGCAACGAGCAACTGCGCATCCAGGCCGAGATCGATCCGCTCACCGGGCTGTCGAACCGCCACCACCTGCAGGCCGTGATGGCGCAGCGCGCGGGCCCGGGGCTCGAGGGCACGCTGTACCTGCTCGACGTCGACCATTTCAAGCACATCAACGACCGTTGCGGCCACGCCGGCGGCGACACCGTGCTCGTCGAGATCGCGCGCCGCCTGCGCCAGACGCTGCGCGACGACGACCTGATCGTGCGCTGGGGCGGCGAGGAATTCCTCGTGCTGGTGCGCCCGCTGCCGCAGGCCGAGGCCGAGGCGCTCGCGCAGCGCCTGCTGTGCGCGCTGGCCGACGCGCCCGTGATCCACGACGGCGCGCCGGTGCCGGTGTCGGCGTCGATCGGCTTCGGGCTGTTCCCGATGGCGACGCGCGGCGCGCAGCCCGACCTCGCCGTGCCGTGGGAGCGCGCGATCGCGCTCGTCGACACCGCGATGTACATGGCCAAGGCGCGCGGGCGCAACGGCGCGTGCAGCGTGCGCCGCGTCGACGCCGCGAACATGGCGCAGCTCGAGGACATCGTGCTGTCGCTCGAGAAGGCGGCGCAGGACGGCCGCGCCGACCTGCACCTGCAGCCCGGCCCGCCGGTGAAGGGAGCCGCGTCGTGACGCGCGCCGCCTTCCTTCGCCGCGTCCGCCGTGTCTCGGCCGGCGTGCTGGTCGCGCTCGGGGCCGCCGTCGCGTCCCCGGCCGCGCACGCCGGCGACATCGCCGAGCTGATGGACAACCTCGTGCGCCAGGGCGACGAGACGCCGCAGGTCGCGATCGATTCGCTCGAGGAACTGGGCAGCCTCAACGGCGCCGAATCGCCCGCGCAGCACCGGATGATGCTGATGAACGTCGGCCTCGTCGCCGCGCGCGACGGCCGCGCCGACGAGGCGCTCGCGCAAGTCGACGCGCTGCTCGCGATGAAGCAGCCGCCCGACCCGCTCGCCGAGGCCGACGCGCACCTGATCCGCGCGGAGCTCGAGGTCAACGCCGGCCACGGCGAGGCGTCGTACGAACAGGCGCGCACCGCGCTGCGCAACTATTCCGCGAACTGCCAGCCCGGCCCCGCGCAACGCCCCGACTGCGACTACCGCGCCTGGTACCGCGCGCTGGACCTCGCCGAGCGCGGCGCGAACGACCAGGGCAACACGGTGGTGGCCGCGAGCTACGCGCAGGCCATGCTGGACGTCGCGCGCCACGCGGGCGACCGCGCGCGCGAGGCGATGGCGCTCGCAGTGTCGGCGCTGCTGGCCGACGCGAACGCCGACACGGCGTCGGCGAACCGGCTGATGGCCCAGGCGCAGCGCCTCGCGCATGTGGACGGCTCGCCGTGGGTCGAGATCCGCGTGCTCGTGATCGACGGCCTGCTGCACCACAAGCGCCAGCAACCCGAGGTGGTGGAGCACGACTTCGACGCCGCGCTGGTCATCGCCAAGGCCGCCAACCTGCAGCGCGCCGCGATGCTGCTGCGCACGAACCTGAGCGACAACGACATCCACCAGGGCCGCCCGAAGGAGGCGCTGGCGATGATCGAGCTCGCGCTGCCGGTCGCGCGCCTGCACCACGACCTGCGCACCGAGCGCCTGCTGCTGCACAACGCCACGCTCGCCAAGCTCGCGCTCGGCCGCGTCGCCGAGGCCAAGGCGGACATGAACCACGTGCTCGAGCTGTGGCAGCGCGACACCGGCCCCGGCCAGCGCCAGGTCGCGCTGCGCGAGTTCGGCGACGCGCTGGCGAACGCGGGCGACGTCGCCGGCGCGCTCGACCTGTTCCACAAGGAAGAGGCGTTGTCGAAGGAGATCCGTGCCGCCAACAAGACCGCGGCCGAGGCCGAACTGCGCGCGCGCTACGACCAGGAGTCGCAGAAGCGCCGCATCGAGCTGCTGGCGCGCGACAACCAGCTGAAGTCGGCCGAGCTCGGCAACCAGGTGCTCACGCGCCGGCTGTGGATGTTCGCCGGCGCCGGGCTCGTGCTGCTGGGCGCGCTGGCGGTGCTGATGTACCTGCGCATGCGCGAGCTCAATCGCACGCTGGTCAAGCACGAGGCGCTGCTGCGCGCGCACAGCGAGCGCGACGCGCTCACCGGGCTGGCCAACCGGCGCCAGTTCCGCGAGGTGATGCGCGTGCGCGGCGGCGAGCGCGCGTTCAAGGGCGCGCTGCTGATGGTCGACGTCGACCACTTCAAGCGCATCAACGACCAGCACGGCCACGCGTCGGGCGACCGCGTGCTGGTCGAGGTCGCGCGCCGGCTCGCGGCCGCGATGCGCGGCGACGATCTCGTCGCGCGCTGGGGCGGCGAGGAGTTCCTCGCGTTCGCGCCGAACGTCGAGGGCGCGGAGCTCGAGCAGCTCGCCGAGCGCATCCGCCTCACGATGAACCAGGCGCCCATCGCGCTCGACGGCAGCGCGTCGATCCACGTCTCCGTCTCGATCGGCTACGCCGCGTTCCCGCTGCCGGCCAGCCACCTGCCGGTGACCTGGGAGCAGGCCGTCAACCTGGCCGACCTGTCGCTCTACACCGCGAAGAACCACGGCCGCAACTGCGCGGTGGGCATCGTGCGCACCACCGCCGGCACGCCGGACGCGCTGCGCGCCGTCGAGGCCGACATCGCGCGGGCGCGCCAGGACGGCCGCGTGACGATGAAGGTCACGCCGGACTTCAACGACTCGGCCGCGCCGGTCGACGCCTGACGCCGCGGTCGGCGCGGGAGCCGATCTCTACAATCGGCGCCCAATGTCTTCCGCGAATCTTCCCTCCCAGTGCGACGTGCTCGTCGTCGGCGCCGGCCCGTCGGGCGCCGCCTGCGCGCAGTGGCTCGCGCGCGCCGGCGTCGACGTCGTCCTCGTCGACCAGCACGACTTCCCGCGCGACAAGGTCTGCGGCGACGGCCTGATCCCCGATGCGCACCATGCGTTGAAACGCCTGGGCGTGTACGACGAGGTGATGGCCGCGGCCCACCCCGCCGAGCACGTCGCGTGCATCGGCCCGCGCGGCGGACGTATCGACGTCCCCGGCACCGTCGCGGTGCTGCCGCGGCGCGTGCTCGACGAGATCGTCTGCCGCGCCGCCGTGCGCGCGGGCGCGAAGCTGTTCACGCCGTGGCGCTTCGAGGCGCCGTTGCTCGAGGGCGAGGTCGTCGTCGGCGCCCGCTTCAGGCAGGGCGACCAGGCGCGCGACGTGCGCGCGCGCTGGGTCGTGCTCGCCACCGGCGCGGTGCCGCAGGCGCTGCTGGCCGCCGGCATGTGCGAGCGGCGCTCGCCGAGCGGCATCGCGCTGCGCGGCTACGTGAAGAACGACGCGATGGTCGGGCGCATCAAGGCGCTCGAGGTCGTCTGGCACAAGAGCCTGAGCCCGGGCTACGGCTGGATCTTCCCGGCGCCGGGGGGCCGCTTCAACATCGGCGTCGGCGTCGCGCACAGCCATCCGATCGTCGACGGCCAGCCCGCGAAGATGAAGGACGTCAACCTGCGCCGCGTGTTCGACGCCTTCTGCGAGCACTACCCGCCGGCGCGCGAGCTGATGCGCACCGGCACGCTGGACGGCGAGCTCAAGGGCGCGCCGCTGCGTTTCAGCCTCGACGGCGCGCGCTATTCGAAGGCGGGGATGCTCGTCACCGGCGAGGCCGCGGGCAGCACCTACTCGTTCACTGGCGAAGGCATCGGCAAGGCGCTCGAGACCGGGCTGCTGGCCGCCGAGGCCCTGCTGTCGCAACGCAGCGCCGACGCCGCCATCCCGCCCGGCACCGCCGCCGCCGTGCGCGCCCGCTACGACGCCAGCCTGCTCGCGCTGAAGCCCCGCTTCGCGCTGTACGAGCACGCCAACAAGGTCAACGGCTTCCTCTGGCTCACCGACCTGCTGATCTGGCGCGCCCGCAGGAGCCAGAAGCTGCTGCGCAAGATGGCCGGCGTGCTCGACGAGACCAGCAATCCGGGCAGCCTCGTCAGCCTGCGCGGCTTCTTCAAAGTACTGTTCCCGGGCCGCTGACGCACATCGATCCGCTTTTTGCGCATGACGACCCGCGCCACATGCGACAGCGCGCGCGTATGCTTGCCACCACGATGACCATCACCGAGACGACGGAACGCATGCCGACGCTGACCGGCGCTGCCGCGCGGCCTTCGCCACGGGAATTCCAAGGGAGCGCGGGAGCTGGCTTCGCCAGTCCCGTCGCGGAGCGCCCCCTCGGGGGGCAGCGAGCGCCAGCGAGCGTGGTGGCCTCCTCGATGCTGACCGGCGCTGCCGCGCGCCCTTCGCCACAGGAATTCCAAGGGAGCGCGGGAGCTGGCTTCGCCAGTCCCGTCGCGGAGCGC
>JASLEM010000347.1 GCA_030151165.1 Burkholderiaceae bacterium | reverse complement strand
TGTGTCTGGACGCGGCGCCTTCGCTTGATGGATCACGCTGGGTTGAAGCTCCACATGGTTTTTTATCTTTGAAAGGGCTTCCCCCGTGGGAAACAAACTGTACGTAGGCAACCTGGCCTATAGCGTCCGCGACGAATCGCTGCAAGAGTCCTTCTCGCAATTCGGCACCGTCACGTCCGCCAAGGTCATGATGGACCGTGAAACCGGTCGTTCCAAGGGCTTCGGCTTCGTGGAAATGAGCTCGGATCCGGAAGCGCAAGCAGCCATCAACGGCATGAATGGTCAGCCGCTCGAAGGCCGTCCCCTGGTCGTCAACGAAGCACGTCCGCGCGAAGAGCGTCCGGGCGGCTTCAGCGGCGCCCCCCGCAGCCCGTACGGCGGCGGTGGCCGCAGCGGTAGCGGCGGCGGTGGTGGCGGCTACGGCGGCGGTGGTGGTGGCGGTGGTTACGGCGGCGGTGGCGGCGGTGGCCGCTCCGGTGGCGGCGGCTACGGCGGTGGCGGCGGTGGCCGTTCCGGCGGTGGCGGCGGCTACGGCGGCGGCGGCGGTGGCCGCGGCGGCTACTGATTCCGCACGCTCAGCTACTGACACGCATCTGTCGGACTGAATGACGAAGCCCCGGCGCCTCACGGCCCGGGGCTTTGTTCCTTGTGCGGTGCCTCGACGCCTCGGGGCGCGACCCGGACGCGATGGCGCGCCACGACATCGATCGCGCGGGCACGACGCTCGCGCACGACGCAAGAAGGGCCGCATCGCGCGGCCCTGCTTCATGGGATTGATCGATCGACCATTGTTCGGGTCGATTCCCGGATGAGTTCTCCGCGACCGGGCGCTTACTGCCCCAATCGCTTCTTGCGCGGCCGTCCGGCCAGCACGCGGTCATAAAGACTGTCGGGCAATATCCTCAACAGGCGCGCGACCATCCCCATCTGCCAGGGAATCACGCGAAACGACACGCCCGCCGCAATCGCGTCCAGCGCCTGGCGCGCGAATTTGTCGGCCGGCATCAGGAACGGCATCGAATATGAGTTGCCTTGCGTGAGCGGGGTATCGATATATCCGGGCGCGATGGTGACGACGCGCACGCCGGCGCTCCGGCATTCGAGCCGCAGGCTCTCGCAATAACTGATGACGGCGGCCTTGCTCATGCTGTAGGCCGCGTGGCCCGGCAGCCCGCGCACGCCGGCGACGCTCGCGATACCGACGAGCCGCCCGCTGCGGCGCTCGCACATCGGCGCGATGAACGGCTGGAACGTCGCGACGACGCCCAGGTTGTTGGTCTCGAGCGTCGCGCGGACGACCTCGATGTCGGCCTCGATCGCGGTGTCCACGCCGACGCTGATGCCCGCGTTGGCGATCACGACGTCCGGCAGCCCTTGCGCGGCGATGCAGGCGCGGCCGGCCGCGGTCATCGCGGGCAGGTCGCGGGCGTCGGCCACGTAGACGGCGGCGCGGTCGGCCGGCCAGCCCTGGGCCGCGACCCAGGCGCGCATCTCGTCGCCGCGCCGCGCCACGAGCGCGAGCCGCCCGCCGCGGCGCGCCCATTCGAGCGCCATCGCCTGGCCGATGCCGCTGGACGCGCCGGTGATGAACAGCAGCGGCGCCGTCACTTCGCGGCAGCCTTGCCGGCCGGCCTGGTGGCCGTGGCCGGCGGCGGCTTCGAGCCCGCCTGCTGCTTCAGCGACTGCTGCAGCAACGCGTGCGTGGCGCCGCGCAGCGTGAGCACGCGGGTGTCGGCGTCGTAGAACATGCCTTCGGCGTGGAACTCGCTGTCGCCCTGCTGCACGATGACGGGCCAGTCCGAGTCGACGCGCTTGAGCTTGGGCTCGGCGCGCAGGTGCTCGCCGTTCATCTGCACCGGCACCTGGCTGGCCGCCTCGCTGACCACCTGCGCCTGGCCGTCGAGCCAGACCTCGCTGCCGTCGCCCTTCGCGCGGCCCTGCAGCGCGGTGGCGGTCATCCTGCGCCCGTCGGGATCGCTGGAGACGACGCGGATCTTGTCGACCTCCATCGTGTCGTCGTCCGGGTAGTGGCGCATGTGATCGCCGTCGATCTGCACCTTCAGCGAGCCGTCGGGCGCGAAGCGCTGCAGCGTGAAGCGGTCGACGGTGTAGTCGGGGTCGTGCTTGACCGCGCCGGGCGCGGACGGCGAGATCAGCCCGGGCGTGTTCTTCGCGATCAGCCACGTGCCGAGCGCGAGCATCGTCATCAGCAGCAGCGGCGTGTAGCCCATCAGCCTGTCGCGCAGGCGCAGGGCCCAGTTCGGGCGCGCCCGGCGCTCGCCCGCTTCCGGCATGCCGCCCACCGGGCTCAGCGCGACCGGGATCTCGGGCAGGTCGGGAAGGTGGAGTTCGCCTTTCATCGGGGCATTGTCGCCGCTGCGCCGGGCGGCCGCCTCACTTCGCGTCGAGCGTGACGTGCAGCGCGGCCAGCAGCTGCGCGTAACGGCCGTTGGCCATCAGCAGCAGGTCGCAGAATTCGCGCGCCGCGCCGCGGCCGCCCGCGCGCGCCGTGACGTGGTGGGCAGCGCCGACGGCCTCCGCGTGCGCGTCCGCGGGCGCGCACGCGAAGCCGGCGCGGGCGAACAGCGGCAGGTCGGGCCAGTCGTCGCCGATCACGGCGAGCTCGTCCCACGCGATACCCAGCTTGCCGAGCCAGCCGGCAACGCAGGCGAGCTTGTCGGAAACGCCGTACGACGCGTGCGGCAGGCCGAGGTCAGCGATGCGCCGGCGCACCGCGGGCGAGTCGCGCCCGGTGACGACGATCGGCACGATGCCGCCCTGCGCCAGCATCTTCAGGCCCTGGCCGTCCTGCACGTTGAACGCCTTGAGCGTCTCGCCGTCGGCGGAGATGAAGATGCTGCCGTCGGTGAGCACGCCGTCGACGTCGAAGATCGCGGCGCGGATGCCGGCGCCCGGCCCTTGCGCCTGCAGCAGCACTTCGGGGGCGAAACGCAGGTGGGGCGCGGCCATCAGATGACCTTCGCGCGCAGCAGGTCGTTCGTGTTGAGCGCGCCGACCAGCGCGCCCGACGCGTCGACGACGAGCATGCTGGTGACGCGGAACTTCTCCATCGCGTCGGCCGCGTCGACGGCCAGCGCGTCCGCGCGCACGAGGTGCGGGCGCGGGTGCATGACCTCGTGCGCGACGCGCGCGCGCAGGTCGTCGCCGGTCTCGATCAGCCGCCGCAGGTCGCCGTCGGTGAAGATACCCACGGGGGTGTCGCCGTCGACGATCGCCGCCACGCCCAGGCCCTTCCTCGACATCTCGGTGAGCAGCTCGGAGAACGTCGCGTCGCGGCCCACGCGCGGCACGGCGTCGCCGGTGCGCATCAGGTCGTGGACGTGGATCAGCAGCTTGCGGCCGAGCGCGCCGCCGGGGTGCGACATCGCGAAGTCGTTCTCGTGGAAGCCGCGCGCGTCCAGCAGCGCCACGGCCAGCGCGTCGCCCATCGCCATCTGCGCGGTGGTGCTCGCGGTGGGCGCGAGGTTCAGCGTGCAGGCTTCCTTGTCGACCGCGCTGGACAGCACGATGTCGGCCACGCCCGCGAGCGACGAGTCGGCGCCACCGGTCATCGCGATCAGCGTGACGTCGAGCCGGCGCATCGCCGGGATGATCGCGTTGAGCTCGTTCGATTCGCCGGAGTTCGAGATCGCGATGACGACGTCGCCCGACGTCACCATCCCGAGATCGCCGTGCGCCGCCTCGGCCGGATGGACGAAGAACGACGGCGTGCCGGTGGAGGCCAGCGTGGCCGCGATCTTGCGGCCGACGTGGCCGCTCTTGCCCATGCCCATGACGATGACGCGGTGCTCGCAGCGCAGGATGGCCTCGACCGCGCGCGCGAACTCCGCGGTCAGGCGCCGCTGCAATCCGAGCAGTGCATCGGCCTCGATCGCGAAGGTCTGGCGCGCGAGGTGCAGCGCGCGTTCCGCGTCGAACGGCAGGTCGTTTTTCAAAGTGGGCGGTCCGTGTTCTACGATGGGGTGGATTCTAATATTTCGCACCGAATGGCATCGACCCTCGAACTCGCCCTGCTCTACCTCGCCGCCGCGATCGCCGGCGTCGTGGCGTTCCGCATGCTGCGGTTGCCGCCCGTGCTCGGCTACCTCGTCGCGGGCGTGCTGATCGGCCCGAACGCGCTGGAGCTCGCGCACGACACCGCGGGCGTGCGCAACCTCGCCGAGTTCGGCGTCGTCTTCCTGATGTTCGTCATCGGGCTCGAGTTCAACCTGCCCAAGCTGCGCGCGATGCGCACGCTGGTCTTCGGACTCGGCGCGTCGCAGGTCGTGCTGACGATCCTCGGCGCGGTCGCCGGCAACCTGGCGCTGGTGTGGGGCTTCGCGATGATCGGCCGGCAATGGGACCTGTCGTGGCAAGGCTCGGCGGTGCTCGGGAGCGCGATGGCGATGTCCAGCACGGCGCTCGTCGTCAAGCTGATGGCCGAGCGGCTCGAGCTGGAGAGCGAGCACGGGCGACGCATCATGGGCGTGCTGCTGTTCCAGGATCTGGCCGTCGTGCCGCTGCTGGTGCTGATCCCCGCGCTCGGCGGCGGCACGGCGCACAGCCTCGTCGCGACGCTCGTCCCCGCGCTGATCAAGGCGGTGGTGGTGCTGGCGGTGCTGCTGTCCGGCGGGCAGAAGGTGATGCGCTGGTTCCTCACGGCGATCTCGCGCCGCAAGAGCGAGGAACTGTTCATGCTGAGCCTGCTGGGCGTGACGCTGGGCCTCGCGTGGATCACGGAGATGGCCGGGCTGTCGCTCGCGCTCGGCGCGTTCGTGGCCGGGATGCTCATCGCCGAGACCGAATACAAGCACCAGGTCGAGACCGACATCCGCCCGTTCCACGACGTGCTGCTGGGCCTGTTCTTCATCACGATCGGCATGAAGCTGGACTGGCGCACGCTCACCGACGAGTGGCTGCTGGTGATCCTGCTGACGACGCTGCCGATCGTCGCGAAGGCCGCGCTCGTCGCCGGCCTGGCACGCGTGTTCGGCGCCGCGCCGGGCGTCGCGCTGCGCACCGGCCTGTACCTCGCGCAGGCCGGCGAGTTCGGCTTCGTGCTGCTCACGCTCGGCACCGAGAACCACGTGCTCGACGACCGCTGGGTCGGGCCGGTGCTCGCGAGCATGGTGCTGTCGATGCTCGCGTCGCCCTTCGTCATCCTCTACGCGAACCGCATCGTGATGAAGCTCGCGAGCAGCGACTGGCTGATGCAGTCGGTCGCGCTCACGACCATCGCCAAGCGCGCGATCCACACCGAGAAGCACGTGATCATCAGCGGCTACGGCCGCTCCGGGCAGAACCTCGCGCGCATGCTCGAGGTGGAGCGCATCCCGTACATGGCGCTCGACCTCGACCCCGACCGCGTGCGCCAAGCGGCGGCGGCGGGCCAGAACGTGGTGTTTGGCGACGCGGCGCGGCTCTCCAGCCTGATGGCCGCCGGCCTGGCGCGCGCCAGCGCGGTCGTCGTCAGCTACCACGACACGCCGTCCGCGCTGAAGGTGCTGCACCTCGTCCACACGCACGCGCCGCGCGTGCCGGTCATCGTGCGCACGATCGACGACGCCGACCTCGAGGCGCTGCGCGCCGCCGGCGCGACCGAGGTCGTGCCCGAGGCCATCGAAGGCTCGCTGATGCTCGCCGCGCACGCGCTCGCGCTGGTCGGCGTGCCGATGCGCCGCGTGCTGCGCGTCACGCAGGAAGCGCGCGACGCCCGCTACGGCCTGCTGCGCGGCTTCTTCCACGGCGCCGACGACGACGCCGCGGGCGAGCAGCAACAGGCGCGCCTCGCCAGCGTCACCGTGCCGCCCGACGCCGCCTGCGCGGGCCGGACACTCGGCGAGGTCGGCATCGCCCATGGCGGTGTGCAGGTGGTGTCGCTGCGGCTATCGAACGGCCGTGTCGTCGACGCCCGCACCGAACAGAAGCTCGCGGCCGGCGACACGCTGGTGCTGGCCGGCATGCCGGAGCCGCTGCGCCTCGCCGAAGAAAAACTCACGACCGGCGCTTGACGCGTTGCCGCGCAGCGGCGTACGAGGCGTTGCCGGCGCTGCCGCTCACCCGGTGCAAACGAAGTTCAAGGGAGCGCTGGAGCCGGCTTTGCCGGTCCAGTCGCGGCACTCCCCCTCGGGGGGCAGCCCGCGCCAGCGGGCGTGGGGGCCTAAGCGACCGGCGTTCCGCGCTCGAGCGTGCCGCGCATGCGCTCGGCCATCACGGCGCCCGAGGCGCGCAGGATCTCGTAGGCGAGCTCGGGCTGGCTCGCCAGCATCTCGTCGAGGCGCGGGCGGCTGAGCGCCCAGACGACGCTCGGCGAGATCGAGTCGACCTGCGCCATGCGCACCGTCTCGCCGAACAGCGCGGGCTCGCCGACGATCGCGCCGGCGCGCAGCAGCGCGATCTTGGCGGCGGACGTCGCCGTGCCGCGCACGTACACCTGCAGCGTGCCCGACTCGATGAAGTACATCGTCCGGTCGGAGTCGCCCTGGTAGATCAGGACGTCGCCGCTCTTCATCTCGCGCCGGATCAGGTACGAGCCCACGACGCGCCAGTTTTCCGGGGAAAAGCGCGGACGGAAGGCGTCGTAGGCATTCAGCGTGTGAACTGCCTGGACCAGGTGTGCAACATTCATTTCTGGAGTCCCTTGCCGATGGCGGCCGACTCCGCCACGCGAGTCCGATCCGCCCATCGTGCCTGATGACAGGCCGTTGACACCGATTGTCACGTCTGACCTCCGGGACGGCAAGGTATTGCGCGTCGTCCGTCGGAGCAGCGGCCCCGTCTGTCGCATTAGACGCAACCGGACAACGCCGCGGTGCGAGTGATCAGCGGCCGTCCCGCGCCGCGTGGCGGGCACGGGCAGGGGATACCCGCGGGCCGTATGCCGGCCGGCGGTCACTTTCCGATGCAGAACCGCCCGAAGATCTCGCCCAGCAGGTCGTCCGCCGTGAACTGGCCGGTGATCTCGCCGAGCGCGGTATGCGCGAGGCGGAGTTCCTCCGCGAAGAGATCGAGCGCGGCGTCGCGCCGGTCGGCGTGCGATTGCGCAAGCTGCAGGTGCTCGTCGGTGCGGGCCAGCGCCTCGACGTGGCGCGTGCGGGCGATGAAGACGCCGTCGGGCACGTGCGTGGCGCCAGCGCGCTCGAGCAGCGCGTCGCGCAGCGCGTCGAGGCCGGCGCCGGTCTGCGCGGACAACGCCAGCGCGCCCTCGGGCAACGCGTGGCCGGGCGCGAGGTCGCGCTTGTTGAAGACGTGCAGCGGCTCGGCCGCGTGCGCGTCGGCCAGGGCGGCGGCGATCGCGGCGTCGTCGGCCTGCGCGAGCGGGTCGTCGGCGCGGCTCAGGTCGTGCAGGAACAGCACGGCGTCGGCGTCGGCGATCGCCTGCCAGCTGCGCGCGATGCCGATGCGCTCGACCTCGTCGCTCGAGTCGCGCAGGCCCGCGGTGTCGACGATGTGCACGGGCACGCCGTGGATCTGGATCGTCTCGCTGATGCGGTCGCGCGTGGTGCCGGCGATCGGCGTGACGATCGCGAGCTCGGCGCCGGCGAGCGCGTTGAGCAGCGAGCTCTTGCCGACGTTGGGCGCGCCCGCGAGCACCACGCGCAGGCCCTCGCGCAGCAACGCGCCCTGGCGCGCGCGCTGCATCACGGCGTCGAGCCGGACGCGGATGTCGGCGAGCTGGCGGCGGGCGCCAGCGCGTTCGAGGAAGTCGATCTCCTCCTCGGGGAAATCGAGCGTCGCCTCGACCAGCATGCGCAGGTGCACGATGCGCGCGGCGAGGCCGTCGATCTCCTTCGAGAACGCGCCCGCGAGCGAGCGGCCGGCCGAGCGCGCGGCGGCCTCGGTGCTGGCGTCGATCAGGTCGGCGACGGCCTCGGCCTGCGCGAGGTCGAGCTTGTCGTTGAAGAACGCGCGCGCGGTGAACTCGCCCGGCGTCGCGAGCCGCAGCCCGATGCCGCGCCCGGCCTCGAGCAGGCGCGCGAGGATCAGCTGCAGCACCACGGGGCCGCCGTGCGCCTGGATCTCGAGCACGTCCTCGCCGGTGTACGAATTCGGCGCCGGGAAGTGCAGCGCGAGGCCCTGGTCGAGCGCCTGGCCCTGCGCGTCGAGGATCGGCCCGTAGTGCGCGACGCGCGGCGTCAACGTGCGTGCGCAGACCGCCGCGATCAACGTCGACACGTCCCGCCCCGAGGCCCGCACGATGCCCACCGCGCCGCGGCCGGGCGCGGTGGCGATCGCGACGATCGGGTCGTTGAGCTGGGCGAGCGAGGCGGTGGTGTTCATCGAGGGTCGATTGTCGCCCGAGGGCTCGACGCCGGCGCGCGGCGCGGACTCTCGGCGCCCCATGGAAAAACGCCGCGCATCGCGGCAAGCCTGGCTTGCGTCGATGCGCGGCGTTCCGCGCGGGCGTCGGCCGGCGTGGCCGGCGGGGATCAGGTCTTGACGATCTTCGCGTCGGAGACGTTCGCCTTCGGCGGCTTCGGGCCGTTGATCTGGCGGTTGATCATCCACTGCTGCAGGATCGTCAGCGTGTTGTTCGTGACCCAGTACAGCACGAGGCCGGCGGGGAACGAGAACAGCGCGACGCTGAAGGCGAGCGGCATCATCCACATCATCTTGGCCTGCGTCGGGTCGGCCGGCTTCGGCTGCATCGCGACCTGCAACAGGCTGGTGGCCGTCATCAGGATCGGCAGGATCGCGTACGGGTCCATCACGGACAGGTCCTTGATCCACAGCATCCACGGCGCGCCGCGCATCTCGGCGGACGACGTCAGCACCGTGAACAGCGCGAAGAAGATCGGCATCTGGATGAAGATCGGGAGGCAGCCGCCCAGCGGGTTGACCTTCTCCTCGCGGTAGATCTTCATCGTCTCCTGCTGCATCTGCTGCGGGTTGTCCTTGTAGCGCGTGCGCAGTTCCTGCACGCGCGGCGCGACGGCCTTCATCTTGGCCATCGAGCGGTACGCGCTCGCGTTCAGGCCGTAGAACGCCACCTTGATCAGCACCACCAGCGCGACGATCGACCAGCCCCAGTTGCCGATCACCGTGTGCAGCTTGTTCAGCAGCCAGAACAGCGGCTGGGCGATGATCTTGAGCAGGCCGAAGTCCTTCACCTGCTCGAGGTTGGGCGCCAGGGGCTCGAGCAGCTTTTCTTCCTGCGGGCCGGCGAACAGCGTCGCCTTGACCTGCTTGCTGGCGTTCGGCGCGATGCTGCCGACCGGCGTCGTCATCGCGACGCGGTACGTGGGCACGCCGTTGACGTCGGCGCTCAGCGAGCCGACCGTGTACTTGCGCTCCGTGCCCGGAGGCAGGATCCAGGCGGACGAGAAGTAGTGCTGGATCATCGCGATCCAGCCGTTGGTCGTGCCGCTGACCATGTCGACCGAATCCTTCTCCTTGTTCTTGTCGAGATCGGAGAAGCTGACCTTGTGGAACGTGCCGTCGCGATAGACCGCCGGGCCCGTGAACGAGCTCGGGCCGTTGAGGTAGCCGCCGGCGGGCATGTGGTTGTCGCGCACCAGCTGCAGGTACAGCTCGGGCGCGATCGGCGCGCCGGTGTGGTTGACGACCTCGTGCGTCACGTCGATCGCGTAGCTGCCGCGATGGAACGTGTAGGTCTTGACCAGCTGCACGCCGTTCATCTCGGGCGACTCGAAGCGCAGCGTCAGCTCGTTCTTGCCGTCGGCGAGCGTGCGCTCGGGGCTGACGAGGCGCATCACGGTCGAGTGGTGCGGCAGGTCCTTGCCGGCGATCGGCAGCAGGCCGGTCTGTGTCTGGTAGAAGTCGGCGCCGCCGGGTTCGGCGTCGCTGCCGAAGACCTTGACGTCGCCCTGCGGATGCGGCGCGACGCTCAGGCCGACCAGCTTCTTCGCCTGCTCGAGCAGCTCGCTGTGGCTGTAGACCTGGTGGTACTTCAGCAGGTCGAGGTCGACGACTTCCGCGCCGCGCGTGTTGAACGTCGCCTTGACGACGTCGGTCGAGATCGTGACCAGTTGCGGCACGAGCGCCGGCTCCACGCCGCTGGCCGGCGCCGCGCCGGCGACGGCCGCGCCGCCCGGGATGCCGTTGGGGGCGGACGTCGTCGTCACGGTCGGGCTCTGCTTCGGCGCCTCGGCGGTCGCGGCGGGGCGCGGCGCGAACATCGAGCGGCCACCGTGGAACACATTCCAGTGGTCCCACAACATGAACAGCGACATCATGAATGCCACTGAGAGCAGCGTGGTGCGGAAATCGTTCTTCATGAGAGCGTCTTGGACAGGGTTGGATCGGCGCTCGCGGCCGGCGCGGGGTGCGCGTCGGCCGGATCGTTGCCGGGGTCACGTGGCAGCAGGCCGGTGAACAGGCCCGCTGCGGAAGGGGTGGCGGATGCGGCTTGCGCGCGCGTCCAGGGCATATTGTCGGGCACCGGATCGCAACCGCCCTGGCAAAGCGGATTGCAACGCAGGATGCGCCAGGCGGCCAGCCCGCTGCCGACGACCGCACCGTGCTGCTGCAGGGCGTCGATCGCGTAGGCGGAGCAGGTCGGCGTGAAGCGGCAGCTCTGGCCGACCCACGGGCTCAGCAGCAGCCGGTACGTGCGCACCGCGCCGACCAACAGCCTGCGCGGAGCGTGTGTCAGCAGCGTGATCGCACGCGTCATGCCGCGCATGGCGAGCCTTCCGGCGTGGCGGGTGGCAGACTGGACGTCGTCGCCGGCGCGGCTTGCGGCTTCGCGGGCTTGCCTTTGCCGGACTTGCCGGACTTGCCGCGTGACGCCGCCGCATCGGCGCTGCGCGGCTTGAGCTTGTCGCGCTCGCCGCGGGCGGCACGCTCGAACAGCGCGCGCAACTCGTCCCGCGCCGCTTGCTTCAGGGCATCGGACGCCGCGCTCGGGTACTGCTTCGGATCGAACGGCGAACGCTGGCGCACCACCCACAGGCCGGGCGCGAGGCGCGCGGCGCAGTCGGCGGCGACGTTGCGGATCTGGCGTTTCACCAACGTGCGCGTGACGGCCCGCTTGGCATGCCGCTTGGGCACGACCAGGCCGAGCCAGCGCTGCGGGCCGGACGCGGGAGCCGCCGTCGCATCAGGGCTTTCCCCGATGATGGCGGACGAGTCGTCCACAGAATCGGGGGCAGACTGCGCCACGCCTGTGGATAACTCTGTAGACAAGCTGGCAGTAACCGGTGCATGGCCCTCTGCGGCGCCCGCTTCCACCGGGTCGGTCGCCGAGATGTCCCGCACCGTGCCATCGTCCGCCGCGCCGTCTTGAACCGTGCCCGCGCGTGCCATCGGCTTCTTCAAAGGCAGCGGCCGGCCTTCCAGGTGATGGACGGCAAAATGCGGGCTGCGCAGGCGCATCGGCGTGGCGAGCACGCGCACGTAGTCCGCCGGCCGCACGACGCGGCCCAGCAACGGGGAGTCGGGATCGCCAGGGGTCATGGCTTCCAGACCGGATCAACCGGCATGTCCAGAAGCAGAACCGCGTGCCACGCCGCGGGCGCATCCCCGCGGGAATGCATCGCGGCTCCGGCGCGGGCAGCGGTGACTGCCCCGGAGTTCATGTCTGGCGGTGCGTTCAGGCCCGAGCTTGACGACAAGCCCGATGCCCGGAATCAGACAGCCAGGCGCTTGCGGCCCTTGGCGCGACGGGCAGCGATCACGCTGCGGCCACCGCGGGTCTTCATGCGAACGAGGAAGCCGTGCGTACGGGCGCGACGGACTTTGGAGGGCTGGTAGGTACGCTTCATGATGAAAAATCTCCGGGGAACCCTCGATTAGAGCAGAGAAAGCTCTTCTGAGTCAACGACTTGGCACGTACGGCCGTGCGATGCGGGGGGATTGACCGCGCTCTTCTTTCTGTGGATAACCACGGTTTCGCCGTTCCGGCACGGGTAGAATCCGCCCGCTCGAGAAGAACTTGTCCACAATGTCCCTAGACCTCTGGCACCGCAGTTGCGAACGACTCGCCACCGAGCTGCCTGAACAATTCAATATATGGATCCGGCCCTTGCCGCCGGCCGACTTCACCGACCTCGGCGACACGGGGGCGGTCGCGCACGTGCGCGTCCCCAACCGCTTCAAGCTGGACTGGATCCGGTCGCAGTACGGCTCGCGCATCGAGTCCGTGCTGAGCGAGCTCGCCGGCAAGCCGGTGCGCCTGGAGCTCGCGCTCGCGCCGCGCGAGGCCGCCGTGGCCGCGCCGGGCCACGCGGCCGTCGCGCCGACCGGCAGCGGCTTCATCACCTCGCATCCGCCGCAACGCATCGGGGCCGTGTTCGACCGCGCGCTGGCGACGCCCGCTGCCACGAACGGCGCGCCGGCCGGCGCCCCCGCGGA
>JASLEM010000295.1 GCA_030151165.1 Burkholderiaceae bacterium | reverse complement strand
CGCCGCTGATCGCCCACCACTTCGGCGCCGGCGACCGCGAGGCCGTCGTGCGCGACGCGCGCGAGGGCGTGTGGCTCGCGCTGTTCGCCGGCGCGGTCCCGCTGGTGCTGGTGCCGTGGGCGCCGCAGCTGCTGATGCTGTTCCACATCGAGCCGGCACTCGCCGAACGTGCCGGCGTGTTCCTGTGGGGCATCGCCCTGGGCCTGCCCGCGGCGCTGGTCTACCGCGCGCTGACGTTCTATTCGTCCAGCATCAACGAGACCCGTCCCGTGATGATGCTGGCCTGGGTCGGCGTCGCGGTGAACGCCGTCCTCAACTGGCTGCTGATCTACGGCCACCTGGGCCTGCCGGCGATGGGCGGCGCGGGCTGCGGCTGGGCGACGGGCATCGGGATGTGGGTGCAGGTGCTCGCGCTCGTCGCGTGGACGGCACGCGCGCCGGCGTACCGGTCGACCTACGTCTGGCGCTCGTGGACGCTGCCGCGCTGGGAGGCGCAGAAGCACCTGCTGCGCATCGGCCTGCCGATGGGCGGCGCGGGGCTGGCCGAGGTGGCCGCGTTCTCGAGCGTCGCGATCCTGGTTGGCCGCTTCGGCGCGGTGCAGATCGCGGCGCACCAGGTGGCGCTGAACTTCGCGGCGCTCGTGTTCATGCTGCCGATGGGGCTGTCGGCGGCGATGGCGATCCGCGTCGGCCACGCGCTCGGCGCCGGCGACGCGCGCGAGGCGCGCTTCGTCGCGTGGACGGGCATGGGCACCGGCGTGCTGATCGGCCTGGGCGCGATCGTGCCGATCATCCTGCTGCGCCACGAGGTCGCCATCGTCTACAGCAGCGACCCCGCCGTGCGCGCGCTGGCCGCCAACCTGCTGCTGTTCGCCGCGTTCTGGATCCTGTTCGACGCGACGCAGGTCTGCGCGATGGGCGCGCTGCGCGGCTACAAGGTCACGCTTGCGCCGCTGGTGCTGATGCTGGTCGCGTTCTGGCTGATCGGCGTGCCCACCGGCACCTGGCTCGGGCTGCGCGGCCTGCCAGGGCATGGCCCGATGGAGGTCTACGGCTTCTGGGTCGGGCTGGTGCTGGGGCTGGTGAGCGTGTCGATCGGGCTGACGATCGCGCTGCGCCGCGTCGCCGACGACGCCGTCCGCACAGCCTGACCGGAAGAAGCGGGAACGAGAAAGCCCGGCACGCGGCCGGGCTTTTCCATGCGCCTTCGGCAGGCTTTACTTCTCGAGCCAGTCGCTCAGCTCCTCGGCGTGCTCCTGCTCCTGCTCCAGGATCTGCTCGACGATGCGGCGCGTCGTCGGATCCTTGTCGCCGATCAGTTTGGACATCTGGCTGTAGGCCTCGATGGCGACGCGCTCAGCGATCAGGTTCGCGCGGATCATCGCCTTCAGGTCGGTCGACTCGTCGTAGTCGGCGTGGCTGCGCTGCGTGAGGCTGGTCGGGTTGAAGTCGGGCATGCCGCCGAGCTGCACGATGCGTTCGGCGATCTTGTCGGCATGCGCCGTCTCTTCCTGCGCGTGCACCATGAACTCCTCGGCGATCGCCGGCGAGGCCAGGCCCTTGGCCGTGAAATGGTGGCGCTTGTAGCGCAGGATGCAGACCAGCTCGGTGGCGAGCGAGTCGTTCAGCAGCTTGACGATGTCGTCGCGCCACGGGCCGTAGCTGGGCGTCACGGCGCCCTGGTCGAGGCTCTTCTTCGCGGCGTCGAGGCCGGCCTGGTCGAGGGCGAGGTGTTCGGTCTTCACGGGAGCGTCGGTGGTCATGGTGTGGCTTTCGAATAGTCGATGGCTTCAGGGACTGCCGTCCCGATGGCAATCGCCATGCCGGCCCTCAGACCTCCGTGAACACGTACTCGTGCTGCCCGTCCCGCAGCAGCAGCACGCGCTTGCCCGCGCGCTCGCCGACGACCCACTCGAAGCCGATCAGCCCGTACTCGGTGGAGATGAAGGACACCGTGCCGTCGTCGTTGCGGCGCGAGGCCACGGGCGTCCTCCACTCGCCGGCGTCGAACACCGTGCCGCCCTGGCCGGTGCGCACGGCCAGGTCGCCGAGCTCGGGGCTGCGATAGGCCCGCGCCAGCTTCGCGACCTCGGCGCGCGCGGCCGGCACGACCAGCCGCGTGCGCTCCTGCGCGATCTCGGCCGCCTCGCGCTTCGCGCGCGCCGCGACGTCCTCCGCGGCCTCGGGCTTGCCGTCGTACACGATCTCCAGCAGCCGGCGCATGAATGGGCGCAGCATCAGCTGGCCTTCGTCGGAGTTGGTCAGCAGCACGGCGCCGATGCCGGCGTCCGGCAGCACGATCAGGTCGCTCTTGTAGCCGGCCATCGATCCGCCGTGGTGGACGACCGGCACGCCCCAGGTGCGGTCGGTCTCCAGGCCCATGCCGTAGGTCATGTCCTCGCCGACGGGCACGCCGGCGCGGCGCCGCGCGAGCAGGTTCTCGGCGGACACGAGGCGCTTGCCGTCCGGCAGCACGCCCTGCGACAGCTCGAGCTGCACGTAGCGGATCAGGTCGTGCGACGACGTCCACACCCCGCCCGCCGGCCGGTGCGGCATGATCGAGTAGTTGAAGTCCATCGGCGCGACGCCGACCTTGCCGTCGATGCCCCAGGAATGCGGGCTCGCATGGTCGGACCTCAGCGCCTTGGGCATGTCGAAGGTGGTCGAGCGCATGCCCAGCGGGTCGAACACGCGCACCTGCATCGCCTTGTCGTAGGCCGCGCCGAGCTCGAGGTCGGGGTAGACGACATGGCCGCCGATGTAGCCCGCGGCGCCGGCCATCAGGTTGCTGTACTGGAACACCTCGCCGAACCTGCTGGTCGGCTTCATCGTGCCGAGCAGCGCCATCGAGCTTTCCGGCGTGGCATGCTTGAACTCGAAGATCCACTCCATGTCCTGGCGCGGCAGGCCGGTGCAGGCGCAGACGAGGTTCTCGACCAGCACCTGCGGCGTGATGGCCGGGTCGCCCAGCTTGAACGCCGGGTAGACGTCGACGACCGGCTCGTTCCAGCGCAGCTTGCCCTGGTCGACGAGCTCCGCCAGCAGCAGCGTCGTCATGCCCTTGGTGTTGGACGCGGCCATGAACAGCGTGTTGGCGTCGACCTTGGCCGGCTTGCCGAGCTCGCGCACGCCGAAGCCGCCCTCGAAGACGACCTGGTCGCCCTGCGCCAGCGCGATCGACGCGCCCGGGATCTGCAATTCCTTCATCGCATCGCGCACGAACGCCTGCATCTGCGCGACGCGCTCGGCGTCGAGCGGATGCGGCTTGCGGCCGGCGAAGCTCTCGCGCTGGTAGCCGGCCGGCCGCGTGCTCTGCACGATCAGGCCGGCGGCGGCGGCGCGCTTCTCGAAGGTCGGCTCGGTGCCGTCGCGCAGCAGGATCGTCCACGCCGTGCCGTGGCGGCGCGCGAGCGCGCCGATCTCGAGGCGGTCGTTGGGCGAGGTCTCGTACGTGAACACCTGCGTCTCGTCCCAGCCGTTGCGCGCCGGCAGCGGCGTGGCGAGCTTCAGGACGGGATGGAAATCGGGCCGGTACGCCGCCCACGCCGCCGCGACGGCGTCGCTCGCGCTGCCGGAGGCCACGTCGGCCAGCACGACGCGCGAGTCCGGCTCGGGCGGCTGCAGCACGACGAAGGTCGACGCGGTGCGCAGCGTCCAGCCGACCGGCGCCGTGAAGGTCGCGCCCGCGGGCGTGGCGCTCGGCGTGTCGGCCGCGAGGGCGCCGCCGGCGGTCGCGGCGCTGGCCGCCGCGGTTGCCGCGGTTGCCGGCGCGGGCGAGGCGGTCGGCGTGGACGCCGCCTCCTGCGCGGAGGCCGACACGATGACGGACAGGCTGGCGACGGCGATGGCCGCGAGTGCGAATGGCAGGCGCATGGAATCTCCCCGGTTCGAGTTGGAACCGCATGTTAGGCGGCGCATGCCGCCACCGCACTCCCACGAGACGAGCGTCGCGGCCGTGCGACGCCCGGCGCGTCAGCCGCGTTCGACGCGGTAGCGCTCGAACAGCGTGCCGGCGAACGGCGAGAGGACGGTCTGCGTGAGCACGAAGCCCGCGCGCAGGAACACGGGCCGGCTGAACGGCGTGACCCAGGCGGCGAAACGTCGCGCGCCCGCGGCCTCGGCGCGGCGCAGCGTGCGGGCCAGCATGTCGGTGCCGATGCCCTGGCGCGTCGACAGCGGCGCCACGTACAGCGAATGCACCTCGCTCGGGCCGTCGTCGTGCAGGCTCACGCCGCAGAAGCCGAGGATGGCGGGGTCGGCGAGACGTTCACCGACCCGTGCGCCAACCCGCTCGCAAACCCAGGTGTCGGCGTCGAGCACGTATTTCCGGAAGCCGGCGTGATCGTCCGCGAACGAGGCCCAGGCGGCGACCTGCTCAGCCCCGTAGACGCGCGGCCCGAGGGACTGCGCGGCGTCGCGGTAGAGCGCGGCGAGCGCAGGGACGTCGTCGGCCGACGCCGGTCGCCAGTCGAGGAGCGGCGCGGCCATCGGCGGGCGGCTCGTCAGCTGAAGAGGCGTCGCGCGCCGGTCGAGCCGGCGGCGAGGTCGTGCGCCGACAGCGCCTCGTAGAGCCGCGTCAGCTCGGCATGGATCGCCGAGAACGCGTGCAGCGTGATCGGCAGGCCCTGGTCGTCGACGATGCCGGCGTCGAGATCCTCCGCGAGCTTGCGCGCGGCGCCGTGCCAGGCGGCGAAGGGCTCGGCGAGCTCCTCGGTCTGCGCGACGTCCAGGCCCAGCGACAGCTCGCGCACCGCGGCGTGGCCGGGGTCGTCGGCGAGCGCGGCCTGCGCGTCGAAGGACAGCACCAGCACCGGCGGCGCGCCTTCCTCGTTCGACGGCAGCACGAGCCGGCCGGGGACGGCGCCCGGTGTGAAGCCGTGGCGCTGCGCGGCCTGCTGCAGGTAGCCGACCGACCACGCGACCGAGTTGGCGCGCAGCAGCGCGACGAGCTGCGCGTCGTGCTGGCTCGCGAAGGCGTCGAGCTCGCGGCCGCGGGCGACGGTCTCGAGCATGTCCGGCAGGTCGGTCGCCGCGCCGATGCCTTGCGCGAAGGCCTCGAGCTTCTGCACGAACTCGGAGAACTCGATCTCGTTGAGCGGCCCGTTGCGGTTGGCCATCTGCACGCCGGCCTGGAACTCGCTGTAGCGGGACGCGCTCGCGATGCTCTCCCACTCGCCGGTCTCGGTGTTCAAGCCTTCGATGAAGAACGGCTTGGTGCCGGCGCGGTTCGAGCCGGGCACGTGCGGCAGCACGGCCTCGCCGGCGACGGGCGCGTCGATCGTGAGCGTGGCGATGGCGTCGATCAGCGCGTCGAGCCGGACAGCGCGCCGCAGCGTCGGCGGGCGGACGTCCGCGCGGGTCGGCAGCGCGTGCGACGCGTCGGCGGGGTCGCCGTCGGCCTGCGGCGTCGCGCCGGCCATCGAGGGCTCGCGCCGCATGTCGCCCGGGCCATTCCCCTCGTCGGCCGGCGGCACCGCGGCGCCGCGTTGCGAGGCGGCGATGCGGCGCGCCTTCCACATCCCCTGAACGACGATGCCGGCCAGCACGAGGACGGCGAGCGCGATCAGGGCGGTGGTGAGGTTCAGCGGCATCGGCGGGTGGTCTCGTCGTCGGGGATGTCGGGGATGTCGGGGATGTCGGGGATGTCGGTCAGGGTCGGCCGGGATCAGTTGAGTTCGGCCATCGACAGCGCGGCCTCCATGTCGACCGCGACGATGCGGGACACGCCCTGCTCCTGCATCGTCACGCCGATCAGCTGCTCGGCCATCTCCATCGCGATCTTGTTGTGCGAGATGAACAGGAACTGCGTGCCCTTGAACGACATCTCGTTGACCAGCTTCGCGTAGCGCTCGGTGTT
>JASLEM010000257.1 GCA_030151165.1 Burkholderiaceae bacterium | reverse complement strand
GCGCCGAACAAGGAGGCGGGCATCGAGAAGTACGACTTCATCCACTGGTACCGCGACCATCCGCCCGAGGACGATCTCAAGCTGCTGAAGTGGAGCGACGAGCAGTGCGGCGGCCGCGCGCACGTCGACTGGACGCCGTTCGACCACCCGCAGCTCGGCGCGGTGGAGATCGGCGGCTGGGATCGCATGAACTTCTGGCGCAATCCGCCGCCGCACCTGCGCGAGCGCGAGGCCGCGCGTTTCCCGGCCTGGCTCACGCAGCTGGCGCTCTCGTTGCCGAAGCTCGAGGTGCTGCAGGCCACGTGCGAGCCGGTCGGGCACGACGGCTCCGGCGACACCTGGCGGGTGCGCCTGGCCGTCGCCAACGCGGGATACCTGCCGGCGTATGTCACGCAGCGCGCGAAGCAACGCAAGGTGGCACGCGGCACGGTGTTCGAGATCGCGCTGCCGGAGGGCGTGTCGCTCGCGAGCGGCAAGTCGCGCGAGATCGGCGAGCACCTCGAGGGCCACGCGCCTCGCAGCTCGCTGCAGGCCTTCCTGCCCGATCGCGCGCTGACGGCCGATCGCACGCTGCAGGAATGGATCGTGCGCGGGCCGCAGGGCGCGGCCGTGACGGTCTCGGCGCGCGCCGACCGCGCAGGCGCCGTGAGCGCGGTCGTCACGCTCGGTTGACGCGTCGGCGCCTCCGGCGAAAATGCGGCGGCGCGGTCGTGCCTGAACGGCCTCGCGCGCCGCGCAACCCGCGCACGCGCGGGCGCGGCAACACGCCCCCGACTCTCGAAAGAAGCTTCAAGCCATGTGGATCATCGCCCTCGTCATCGCCCTCCTCGTCTGCGTCGTCCCGGTGATGATCGGTGCGCGCATCGTCGGCGCGCGCAACAAGGGCTTCGGCGCGAGCCTGGTGGCGCTGATCGTGTCGTACCTGATCGTCGGCTTCGCGCTGCGCCTGTTCCACGGCGGCGGCGCGCTCGCGGTGTTCGCGGCGGCGCTCGGCTACATGCTGATCCTCGGCACGACCTACCTGCGCGGCCTCGCCGTGGCGGTGATCCAGTACGTGCTGACCGTGGTGCTGGCGATCGTCGTCGCGGCGACGCTCTTCGGCAGCGTCGCGCACGGCGTGCACCGCATCCTGCGCGACGCGCCGTTCCGCGTGGACGTGCCGGCCGAGAACGTCTGACGCCTCGCGCGTCACGCGCGCGGGGCCGATCCCTTCACTCGCCCGGATAGCGCAGCCCGAACTGCGCGCGCATCGCGTCCATCCAGCCGACCAGGGCGACGGACTCGTCGAGCGGCATCACCGGGCTCTCGGCGAGACCGGCGCGCAGGCAGCGGTGCACTTCCTCGATCTGGCCGACGTAGCGGCTGCCGCGCCAGGGCTTGTCGATGACCTCGACCGGCGTCTCTTCCCACGGCATCGAGCCGCGCCCGACGCGCAGCTGCTGCGCGGCGTAGAACGGCGGCGTGACGTCGATGCGGCCGTCGGTGCCCATCACCGTCGCGCGGCACGCGGTGGTCGTGCGCAGCGAGCACATCCCCTGGCTCAGCCGGCCGCTCGCGTGGCGCAGGTGGAAGACGGTGTGCAGGTCGACGCCGGTCGGGCCCAGTTCGGCCGCGGCCTGCACCGCCGCCACCGGCCCGAGCACGAAGGCCGCGAAGTTCAGCGGGTAGATGCCGACGTCCAGCAGCCCGCCGCCGGCGAGCGCCGGGTTGAGCGCGCGGTGGTCGGCGGGCAGGCCGTGGGCCGCAAAGCCGAAGTCCGACGACACCGACACCACCTCGCCGATCGTGCCCGCGGCGAGCAGGCGCTTCAGCTCGATCATCGCCGGCACGTAGCGCATCCACATCGCCTCCATCAGGAAGACGTCGTGCCGGCGCGCGAGCGCGACCGCGGCCTCGGCCTCGCGCCGGTTCACCGTGAACGGCTTCTCGCACAGCACCGCCTTGCCGGCCGCGAGCGCCAGCGCCATCGACGGCGCGTGGTCGGGATGCGGCGTGCCGATGTAGACGACGTCGACCTGCGGATCGTCGACCAGCGCCCGGTAGCTGCCATGCGCGCGCACCGGTTCGCGCGGCGCCTCGTCGCCGCGATCGGCGTCGATGAACGCGCGCGCCTTCGCGGCGTCGCGCGAGCCGACGGCCACGAGCCGCGCCTCGGGCACGTGCGACAGCGCGCGCACGTGCTGGTCGCAGATGCCGCCGGTGCCGAGGAGGCCCCAGCCGATGCGGGGGCGTTGAGTGATGGTGAGGGCGTGCATGCTCGCAGTGTAGGCAGAGGCCGGCCGTCCCGCGGGCCTCACCGCGCCACGTTCGCTTCCGACTCCGCGATCACCCGCTGCAGCGTCTGCCGCAGGCGCTCGGCGTCGATCGGCTTGGTGAGGAAGTCGTTCATGCCGGCGGCCATCGCGTCCTCGCGTTCGGAGACGAGCGCCGCCGCCGTCAGCGCGACGATGGGCAGCGCGTTGCGGTCGTAGCGCTGGCGCAGCCGACGCGTGACCTCGTGGCCGCTCATGCCGGGCATCTGCACGTCCATCAGCACGACGTCGAACGGGTTGCCCGACTTGTGCGCGTGGTCGACGGCGTGCAGCGCGCTGACGCCGTCGTCGGCCTGGTCGACGATCGCGCCCCAGCGCTCGAGCAGCGCGACGGCGATCATCATGTTGACGGGGTTGTCCTCCACCATCAGCACGCGCGTGCCCTGCAGCGCGTCGAGGCCGGAGGTGCTGACGTGGGTGTCGACCTGCTCGGCGTCGACCGGCGGCAGCGGGAGCTCGACCCAGAAGATGCTGCCCTTGCCGGGCTCGCTCGAGACGCCCACCGTACCGTCCATCAGCTTCGCGAGCTCGCTGCAGATCGACAGGCCGAGGCCGGTGCCGCCGACCTTGCGCGTGATCGAGTTGTCGACCTGGCTGAAGGGCAGGAACAGCATCGCGAGGCCGGCGCCGTCCATGCCCGCCCCCGTATCGATGACCTCGAAGCGCACGCGGTAGCCCACGACGCGCTGCACGCTCAGCAGGATGCTGCCGCGCGACGTGAACTTCAGCGCGTTGGTCAGGTAGTTGCTGAGGATCTGGCGGATGCGCACCGGGTCGCCGAGCACGTGCGTCGGCACGTCGGGCTCGACGTCGACGTGCAGCGCCAGCCCCTTGATGTCGGCGAGCGCGCCGTAGGCCTGCCGCAACGTGTTCAGCAGGCCGGTGAGGTCGAAGCCGACGCGGTCGACGATGAGCTTGCCGGCCTCGATCTTCGAGAGGTCGAGGATGTCGGACAGGATCTTCGACAGCGTGTCGGCCGAGTCGCAGATCTGCTCGATGTACTGCAGCCGCCGGCGATCGTCGACCTCGGGCGTGCGCGCGAGCTGCGCGAGGCCGACCAGCGCGTTCAGCGGCGTGCGGATCTCGTGGCTCGTGTTGGCGAGGAACGCGCTCTTGGCGCGGTTCGCGGCCTCGGCCTCGTCGCGTGCGCGGGCCAGCGCCTGTTCGACGAGGCGGCGGTCGGTGATGTCCTCGGCGAGCCAGATCGTGCCGCTCGCGGGCTGCGCCGGGTCGAGCGCCTTGGCCAGCAGGCGGCCGGTGAAGGTCGTGCCGTCGCGGCGCATCATCGGCACCTCGAGGTCGACCTGCTCGCCGCGCGACAGCGCCGGCCCGGCCATGGCGCTCATCTCGCCGTACGCCTCGTCGGACGGCCACACCATGCGCTGCGACTGGTTCTGCAGCGAGCCGCGCGGCCAGCCGAACATCTCGTCGAAGCGCGCGTTGGTCATCACGATGCGGCGGTCGCGCGTGAACGAGATG
>JASLEM010000253.1 GCA_030151165.1 Burkholderiaceae bacterium | reverse complement strand
CCGTGGGCGTCGGCACCGTCACGTGCGCGCCGAGCGCGGCCTCGGTGGGCGTCACCGGCAGCGTCATGTACAGGTCGTGGCCTTCGATGCGGTACAGCTTGTGCGGCGCGATGCGCACTTCGAGGTAGAGGTCGCCCGCGGGCTCGCCGCCGTGGCCCGGCAGGCCCTGCCCGGCCAGGCGGATGTACTGGCCGGGACGCACGCCGGCCGGGATCTTCACGTCCAGCGTGCGATCGACCAGGTGCGGCCGGCCCTGCGCGTCGATCTCCTGCGCGCGCAGCGTGAGCTGGCGCTCGGCGCCGTGCAGCGCGTCCTCCAGCGAGATCTCGATGGCCGCGTGATGGTCCTCGCCGCGCTCGCGGTACGGGCCGCGCTGCGCGCCGCCGCCCATCCCGCCCATGCCGCCGCGGTTGCCGAAGATGGACGAGAAGAACTCGCTGAAGTCGGCATGGCCCGCGGGACCCGGGTGGGGCCCGCGGTGGAACTCGAAGCCCTCGTCCCAGCCCGGCGGCGGCTGGCGGAAGCCGCCGTCGGGGCTGCCGCCGCGCGCGACGTGGTCGGCGAGCTGGTCGTAGGCGGCGCGCTTGTCCTTGTCCTGCAGCACGTCGCGCGCCTCGTTGATCTCGCGCATCTTCGCGTCGGCGTCGGCCTCCTTGCTGACGTCGGGGTGGTACTTGCGGGCCAGCTTGCGGTAGGCCTTGCGGATGTCGTCGTCGCTGGCGTCGCGGGCGACGCCAAGGGCGCTGTAGTAGTCCTTGAAATCCATGGCGATCAGATGAGGTTCAACGCGCCTTCTTCAACCGCCGGGCGTTTGCGGTCGCGGTCGAATGCACCGGCGCGAGCGCGCGGTGCGCGAGGCGCGCGGCGGCCGTCGCGCCCTGCTGCTGCGCCGAGGGCGCGTGGCGCATCAGCGTGTCCGTGAGCAGGCGCTGGCGCTGCATCGTCTGCGGCAGCGAGCGGCTCGCGGCGAGGCGCGTGGCGGCGGTGAAGACGTCCATCCCGCTGCGGAACGCCTGGCCCGCCATGCCGGCGACCAGCGGCATCGCGCCGGTGGCGAGCGCCGCGCCGGCGCGCGAGAACGCGTCGACCTTCTCGGCGCCCATCTTGTGCATCTCGCGGCGGTCGCGCGCGTCCGGGTTCGCGCCGGCGACGGCCATGCGCGTCGTGCGGATCGCGATCACCTGCGCGGCGGCGGCCTGCATCTGCATCGTCTTCAGCGCGAGCGTGCTCCACAGCAGGAACGGGTTGGCGAGCGTGAAGGCGGGCGGCTGGCGGGATTTCATGGCATGTCCTGACGTGGCGATCTGGCGTGGCGATTGACGAAGCGAGGCCGACGCCCGAGCCCGGGCGCGGCCGAGCGTGCGCAGCAATGCACGCGCCCGGTCGGGCAGCCGGCTCGGGCCTTCCGCGCGGCCACCCGGTGAGGCGGCTGTAAGGATTCGGCGGCCCGCGGCGACGAATGCCGGAGAGCGTGCCACCATGCACCCGCCTGGTCGCGCTTCATGCACCCCATCGTGTCCGCACGGCCTGACCCGGGCCTTGCGGCGCGCCGCGAAGCCATCCTGATCCCCGGAGAATGTCCATGTCGTCGTCCCGTCTTCGTTCGCTGCCCCGCCTGGCGCTCGCCGCCTCGCTCGCGCTGGCCGCCTCGTTCGCGCACGCGCTGACCGTCGTCCCGTACAGCCCGCAGGCCCTCGCCGCCGCGCAGAAGGCGGGCGAGCCGGTCGTGCTGCACTTCCACGCGTCCTGGTGCCCGACCTGCCGCGCGCAGGACAAGGTGTTCGACGCGCTGAAGGCCGACCCGTCGCTGAAGGTCACGCTGATGGAAGCCGACTACGACAAGGAAAAGCCGCTCGAGAAACAGATGAAGGTCAACGCGCAGGCGACGCTGGTCGTCTTCCACGGCGCGACCGAGCGCAGCCGCACCACCGGCGAGACCGACCCGGCCAGGCTGAAAGCCGTGCTGCAAAGCGCGATCTGAGGCGGCCATGTCCGACCTGATCCACGCCCCGGCACGGGCCCGGGCGGCGCCCCGCCGTGTCTGGCGCGAAGGTGGCCGGCCATGAGCGGCGCCACCGAACTCGCGCTGAGCGTCGTCGCCGGCGCGCTGACGACGCTGTCGCCCTGCGTCTTCCCGTTGCTGCCGGTCGTCATCGGCGGCGCGGTGCAGCGGCATCGGGCGGCGCCGGTCGCGATGGGCGTCGGCATGGCGGTGACGTTCACGCTGATCGGCCTGCTGGTCGGCAGCCTGAGCGGCTCGCTGGCGCTGAGCCCGGACGACGTCCGCCGCGTCGGCGCCTGGCTGCTGGTCGCGTTCGGCGCGGTGATGGTGATCCCGCCGCTGGAGCGCCGCTTCTCGGCGCTGATGTCGCCGCTCGCGACGTCGGCCAACTCGGCGACCGCCCGGCTGCACACCGGCGCCCTGTGGGGTGCGTTCGCGCTCGGCGGCCTGCTGGGCCTCGTCTGGAGCCCGTGCGCCGGGCCGTTGCTCGGCTCGACGCTCGCGCTCGTCGCGACCTCCGGCGGCGCCGCGCGCGGCGCGCTGCTGCTGGGGCTGTTCGGGGTCGGCGCGGCGTTGCCGCTGGTCGGCGCCGCCTACGCGTCACGCGCGGGCTTCGGCCGCGTGCGGGGCTGGGTGCTGGCCCACGCCGCGACCGCCAAGCTGGCGATGGGCGTGCTGTTGGTGGGCGTCGGCGTGCTGATCCTGAGCGGCGGCGACCACGTCGTCGAAGCCTGGGTCAACGAGCGCCTGCCGGACGCCTGGCTGGCGCTGACGACGCGGATCTGAACGTCGCGCGGTCCGCACGGAATGAAGAAGGGCGTTGAACTCGCGCCGCGTGGGAGCGTGGCGCGAGCTTTTTTCCCGGGCCTTGGCCGGAGTCCTGGCCTAAATAGGCCGGCCCGCCTTACTTCTTGATCGTGACCTTGAGGTCGGTCACCTGCTCGGTGTGGTCGATGTCGCCGTTCTGGATGTCGCGGTCGTAGGTCGACGGGTTCTGGCGTTCCGCGATGGAGCGCTTGGCGGCGTCGCCCTTCAGGTTCTCGCGGCTCGCCTGCACGTGCGGGAGGACGTTGCGCTTCTTGAGGTCGGCGTCGGCGGCGGCCTTGAGGTCGGTCTGCGTGGACGGTACGTTGGCGCTCGCGAGCGAGCTGGCGGCCGTCGCGGCGATCGTCGGCTTCTTGGGCGAGTTGGCGCTCACTGAGCCGTCGAGGTTGACGGCCTGGGCCATCACGGCGCCGGCACCGGCCGCGGCAGCCAGGACGGCGATGGATGCAATGACGCGGAACTGGTTCATCGAGTGTCTCCTTGCCTCCGATCGGGGGCCGATGACCCGGTCAGGCAAGACCGGGGCCCGGCGACCGGGCCATGGCGGCGCGGTCGAAAACTCGACGATAGTCCAAGTCGGCCCCGCCGGGGGCTCATGCCCGCCGGGCGTCTTCTCCGCGTGGGGGTAACGCGACTGCGCTCCCTCGAAAGGCGGGCTCGCGTCCCTGCCCGAAGGCGCGGACGTGTCGCGAATCTGCCGAAGAAGCGGCGGCTCCGAGGGCGACGGGATCGTGCGGCGCGACCGATGAGGCGCGAGCGGTGCGGACAGCGGTGCGGATCGCGCGCTCAGCCCGCGTCGGGTGGCGCCGGGAACGACGCGTCGATCTCCAGCCCCGGATGCGCATTGCGCAACGTGAGCGTGCCGCCGTGCGCCTCCGCGACCAGCTTGCACAGGTACAGCCCGAGCCCGACGCCGCCGGTGCTGCGCAGGCGGGCGGTGTCGGCGCGGTAGAAGGCCTCGGTGGCGTGGCGAAGCTGGGCGTCGTCCATGCCGGGGCCGTGGTCGCGGACGACGAGGTGCAGGCTGCCGTCCTCCGGCGCGCGCCGGGTCGAGACGAGCGGCGGTTCGGCGGCGTCGGCCCCGTGGCGCAGCGCGTTGTCGACGAGATTGCGCAGCAGCAGCCGCATGCGCGTGCGATCGAGCGGCAGCGGCGGCAGGCCGTCATCGAGCTGCAGCCGGAGCTGGCCCGCCTCGGCCTGGGCGTCGCACTGCACGTGGACGATCTCCGACAGCGTCGTCGGCTCCGTCTGCAGCGCGGCGTGGCCGCCGGCCTGGACGTCGGCGAGGCGCTCGCTTTCGAGCAAGTCGGTGATGAGGTCGCGCATCTCTCCGAGGTCGCGCAGCAGCGCGCTGCGCTCCGCGCTCTCGTCGACCAGCTCCGCGTTCAGGCGCGCGCGGGCGAGCGGCGAGCGCAGTTCATGGCTGATCGCGAGCAGCAACTGGCGCTTCGCGTCCAGCATGTGGTGCAGGCGCGCGGCCATGCCGTTGATCTGCTCGGCGAGGTCGCCCAGCTCGTCGCGGTTGCGCGGCACGATGGGTTGCGAGAAGTCGCCCTGGCCGTAGCGCACCGCGCCGGCGCGCAGCGCGACGAGCGGATGCAGCATGTGGCGCACCGCGGCGTAGGCGAAGCCGGTGAGCATCAGCAGCACGGCCAGCGTGACCCAGCCGACGTGGCGCGCGCGGGCCTCGTGCGACATGTCGGCCAGGCCGAAGACGACGCGCGAGCCGTCCGGCAGCCGGCGCACGACGCGCCAGTCGCTCGGGTCGAGCTCGGGGTGGAGCGACAGCCGGTGCGGCCCGATGCGCGTCGGCCGGGGCGGGCACGGTCGAGACCTCCGGCACCGCCGCCGCCCCCGCGCCGTGGCGCAGCGCGTTGTCGACCAGGTTGCGCAGCAGCAGCCGGATGCGCGCGCGATCGAGCGGCAGCGCGGGCAGGGTGTCGTCGAGTGCCAGCACCAGCGCGCCGGCCTCCGCCTGCGCGTCGCATTGCTCGTGCACGATCTCCGACAGCGACGAGGCCTCGGTC
>JASLEM010000230.1 GCA_030151165.1 Burkholderiaceae bacterium | reverse complement strand
GCCGAACATGCCCCCTGGGGTATGCGGCGATCTTGCGGGCGAGGCGGCGGGGCGATCGGGACGCGACGGCCGCGCCAGCGGCCGTCGACCCGGCGATGCCCGCCGACTGTCGGGTTGGCACACCGGTTGCCACAACCCCCGGCGACCGGGCACCGCGCCCGCCTGACGTCAATCCGGAGACCTTCATGGCTAATACGACGAACAATCCCAGCAACGACACGTTCCCGAAGAGCGGCATGACCTCGCCCAGCTCCGCCTCGCCGAGCACGCCGGCCTCGGGCGGCTCGGGTTCGCGCCCGCTGTCGGACGCCGCCGCCGCCGCGGACGCCGCGATCGATTCCGCGGCCGCCGCCGAGCGCGACGTGATGCGCCGCGTCGTGCAGGGCGCGCACGAAGCCATCGACCGCATCGCCGACAAGGCGATCCCGGCCGTCGAACGCCTCAAGGGCACCTACGACGACGCCGCCGACTCGCTGCGCGCGCGCGCCGACCAGGCCGTCGACCTGAAGGACGAGTGGACGGAAAGCCTGCGCCTGACGATCCGCGAACATCCGCTCGCCGCGGTCGGCACCGCGCTCGCGATCGGTGCGATCATTGCGCGCCTCACCGCCAACAACGACCGCTGACCCCTGCATGCAAGACGACGCACCCCCGCCGCCCGACGCCGCGCCTGACGAGAACCTGTCGCTGCCGAAGGCGGTCAGTGCGTTGTTCGCCGACCTGCCGGGCCTGCTGACCGACCGCGTCCACCTGCTCGCGCTCGAACTGCGCCGCGCCTCCGGGGCGCTCGGCGAGATGGTGGCGCTCGGGCTGCTGGCCGCCATCCTGTTCGCGACCGCCTGGTTCACGCTGTGGGCCGGGTTCGCGGCCGGGATGATCGCACTTGGCCTCGCCTGGCCGTGGGTCGTGCTGCTGGTGCTGTTCGTCAACCTGAGCGCGGCGGCGTGGGCGCTGCTGCGCGTCAAGGCCCTCGCGCCGCTGCTCGCGTTGCCCGCGACGCTGCGCCGCCTCACCGATTCGGACTCGCGCGAGCGGGAGGACGAACGCCAACGCCGATTCGATGCGGAGCATGCCGATGACCACGCGCCCTGACGCCTCGCGCGTCGCCGAACTGCCCACGGTGCCGCTCCTCACGCTCGACGAACAGATCGCGCTCGCCGAGGCGGCGGTGATCCGGCGCGACGAGCGCATCCGCAAGCGCACGGATGCGCTGGTGCGACGCGTCAAGAGCAACACCCTGCGCCACGCCGGTGGCGGGCTCGTGATCGGCATCGCGGGCGTCGCGCTCGCATGGTGGCTCAATCGCCGCAAGGGCCCGGCCAGCGCGCCCGCGCCCGAAGCCGCGGCGGCGCCGGCGGGCGAGCACTCGACCGGCGAGCACCTCGCGCGCGAGGCCGGCCTGTCGCTCGCGGCGCTGCTGCCGCTGATCTGGCCGTACATGCCGCATTCGGTGCGCAAGACCGTCACGCCGGGCACCGCCAGCACGCTCCTGGGCTTCGTCAGCCCGTGGATCGCGCGCCTGTTCCGGCGCCGGCCCGCCGCGCCGCGCGAACAGCAGTCCTGAGCGGACACCGGGCGCGCGCGTCACGCGCCCGCGCGGTGGCACGTCAAGGCGGTGCACGCAGGCGCCCCAAGCGCGGCGAGTCGCGGCAGAATCGAGAGGCGTCCACTGTCGGGCATGGCACTTGCCGACTCACGGTGGGCCGCACGTCTACAAGCCATGCCAGCCTATCGAAGGGAATCCATGAACCACGCCCGGGTGTTGACCGCCGCCTCGCTCGCCGCCTCCTTGCTCTGTGCCAGCGCGTTCGTCCGGGCGCAGGGCGTGCAGGGCGTCGACGCCGCCGCCTCCGGCGCCAGCATGACGCCGGCCGAGCGGCACGACTGGGAACGCTCGCACCGCGTCAGCAAGATGATCGGCAGCGAGGTGCACAACAAGGCGGGCGAGAAGGTCGGCGACATCCGCGACCTCGTCCTCGACGACCACGGCCGCGTCGTGCTCGCCATCATCTCCACCGGCGGCTTCCTCGGGGTCGGCGACCGGCTGCACGCCGTGCCGTGGGAGGCGCTGACGCTCGGCACCAAGGACGACCGCATCCTCGACATCGACAAGGCCCGCCTCAAGGCCGCGCCGGGCTTCACCTCGAAGACCTGGCCCAATCTCGGCGACGACCACTGGATGGCCGACAACCGCCGCTACTACGTCCACTAGTTGAGCGCCACCGCGCGCCGCATACAGGAGAACCGCCATGAGACTTCTCAACAGCCTCGCACTGCTCGGCATCGGCTACCTCGCGTTGACGCGCGTCAGCAAGGTCCACACCTCGCGCTACCACGCCAAGCCCGCGGCCAAGCCGGAAGAAGTGCAGACCTGGGAAGGCGAGGGCGGCGGCCTGCCCACCGGCGGCCCGGGCCCGGGCGTGAAGGTCGCGCCGGTCGTCGTCAAGGATCCCGACCTGGCGCACGGCGGCGTCTGACGATGGGCAGGCGCGGCTTGCGAGGCCGCGCCGCTCGCCGCTCAGCGCTGGCGTGACGGCGCGCGCCGCGCCTGCAGCCGCTTCTCGCGCCGCTGCAGCACGCGGCGCCGGCGATACAGCGCCATCAGCGGCGTCGCCGAGATGCCGTGCAGCACGATCGAGATCGCGATCGCCGGCAGCGTCGCGTCGACCAGGTCGCTCGCGAGCGTCGGCGCGATGCCCGCGTCGATCACATACGCCAGGTAGAACAGCGAGCCGATGCCGCGGATGCCGAACCAGGCGACGAGGCGGCGCTGCGTCTTCGGCATCTCGCGCCGCGGCACCGTCATGAAGACGCTCAGCGGCCGGATCACGACCACGAGCAGCAGGCCGTAGGCGACGAGCTCCGCGCGCCACGCGACCCAGGCCATCGCGAACCCGAGCATCAGCACCATCGCGACCTCGACGAGCCGCTCGCAGCGGTGGCCGAACTCGAGCAGTCGGTCGGCCAGCTCGGCGCCGTCGACGCCCGCGGCCGTGAGCCGGTCGCTTTCCTCGGCCGACAGCCTGAACAGGCCGAGCGCGCAGGTGAACACAAAGAGGAACGACGAGGTATCGGTGAGCCGCGACAGCCCGTAGGCGAGCGCGATGATGCCCAGGTACAGCAGCTCGTCCCAGCCGAGCCCGTGGCCGCGCCGCAGCAGCCGGTGCACCGTCGAGCCGAGCGCGCGGCCGAAGCACCAGCCCAGCAGCGCGCCGCCCAGGATCGGCCACGCGAGCGCGTGCCAGGCCCAGTGCAGGCCGTTCTCACCCAACGTGCCGACGCCCAGCAGCCCGAGCGCCAGCATCACGATGGGCAGCGCGGTGCCGTCGTTGAGGCCGCCCTCGGCGGTCAGCGAGACGCGCACCGCGTCCGCATCGTTCTCGGAGCGGATCTGCACCTCGGACGCCAGCACGGGATCGGTTGGCGCGAGGATCGCGGCCAGCAGCAGCGCACCGACCCAACCGAGGGACGGCATCAGCCACGCGCCGGCGATGGTCGCGAGGCCGATGGTGGCGACCATGCCGGTGCTCGCGAGGATCGCCGCCACGCGCCAGCCCTTGAGCGTGAACGGCGTGCGCAGCCGCAGACCGACGGCGAACAGCGAGATCAGCACCGCGGTCTCGGTGATGATGACCAGCATGTCCGCGCGCTCGGGCGCGGTCGGCGGCAGCTTGACCTTGGCGTGCGCCATCTCGCCCGCGATCCAGCCGACCGCGAGGTAGACGGTGGCGGGCGACATCGGCAGGCGCGTGACGTGGCGCTCGAACAGGCACATCGCGAGCAGCACGACGCCCAGCAGCAGCAGCGTGGCGGTCAGCATGGCAGCTTGCGCGCGCGAGCGAGTCGCAGGGTCAGCGTGGCGGCCAGGTCGTCGCTCCCTGCGGCGCCCTTCGCGGGCGCGCGCTCACGGGTGCGCCTTCGTCGCGGACGCGGCCAGCGCCGGTTTCGCCGCGGCACGCGCCGGCTTGCCCGCCGCCGACGACGCCGCCGGCGCGACCGCGCCCGGCCGGTCGGCCTGCGAGAGCTGCGCCACCGCCTGCGTGCACACGTCGCGCTCGGGCTGGCGCAGGTCGATCAGCGCCAGCAGCGCGGCGAGCGGGTTGATCAGGCCGAGCGCGACCGCCGCGCCGCCGCGGATCAGCAGCGGCTTGGCGTCGAGGTGCACGTGCGGGTCGGAGAACGTGCCGTCGACGTCCACCGGCGTGCGCGGCGCGAGCGGCGAGAAGTGGCGCGGCGCCAGCGGCGAGAAGTTGTGCGGGTGCGCGTTGAGGCGCAGCGCGAGCGTCTCGTCGGCGAGCGACAGGTTGCCGCCGACGACCAGCGTCGACTCGTGCGTGTCGATCACCATCACGTCCGGCGTCACCTTGCCGCCGGACAGCGTCAGCTCCGCCACCGCGCATTGCGTCGGCACCTTGTCGTCGCCCTTGAGGTACAGGCCCAGCGCGTCGGCGATGTCGATGCCCGCGGCCTCGACGAGCAGGTGCGACACCTGGCCGTCCTGCACCCACATGCGCGTGGTGCCGTCGAGCGAGGCCATCAGCGCCGCGGTCGACTTGCCGGCGCCGGTCAGCTTCGCGTCGCCGCCGAGCGAGCCGCTGATGTAGCCGGTGTCGGGCTGCGTGCCGTCGGCGTTCTTCTTGACCATCGTGTCCTTGGTCTTGACGAAACGCGCGAGCTCGATGCCCGACCAGCGCAGGTCGGCGTTCCACTTCGGCAGCGCGGGCCGGCTGTCGAGGCCGATCATGCCGCGCACCTGGCCCATCGAGGTCCTGGCGAGCAGGTCGTGCAGGCTCAGCACGCCGTCCTGCAGCGTGATCTTCGCCTGGATCGGCGTGAAGGGCTCGAGCTTGTCGGTGCCGAGGTCGAGCACCGCGAGGTCGACGCCGACGTCCGCGTTCATCGCCTTCAGCGACGGGATGTCGAACTCGCGCTGCGGCAGCACGCGGCCGGGCGCGGCGCTGGACTGCGTCGCGGCGGCCGTCAGCGTCGGCTTGTTGGCGGGCGTCGCCTTGACGGTCTTGGTCGCGGTCTTCGGCGCGGTCTTCGCCAGCGGCGCGGACGCCGCCTTGCCCGGCGCCGCCGCTGAAGTCGCGGACGCCGCGGACGCCGCGGACGCCGGTGCATCCGGCGCGGGCGCGCCGAAGGCCGGGCCGAGGTCGGCGAGCGCGAGGCGCGAGCCGCCGAGCGTGCCGGTGAGCCTGGGCACGGCGGGCGTGGTGTCGAAGGTGAAGTCGCCGCGCAGCCGGCTCGTGCCGATGTCCAGCGACGCGACGTCCGCGTTCCAGACGCCGCCGTGCTTCTTCAGCCGGCCGTTGGTCTTGAACTCCGCGGTCGTGGGCAGCGTGATGCCGAGCGCGTCGCCGACCGCCGCGAGCGACGGGCCCGAGGCGCTGAACGACGCGTCCATGCCGCCGAAGTGGAACAGGTCGGTCGCCGAGCCGTCGAGCCGGATGTGCGACTTGCCGGCGCGCGCGTCGAGCCACAGCGGCACGGCGGGGGTATCGGCGTCGGAGTTCGCGAGCGGCAGCAGGCCGCTGGAGCGCAGCGCGATCACGAGCCGGGCCTTGCGGTAGGTGCCGGTGCCGAGCACGCGCAGGCCGGGGGTGTCGTCATCGTCGTCGGGCCCGGCCTGGTCGAGCCGCGCCGAGGCCGACGCCGCCGCGGCCACGACGCTCGACGCGATGCGCTCGCCCGTCGGCGAGACCGCGATGCCCAGGCCGGCCGGCGGCGTGGACGACGGCGACATCGGCCTGGGGGCCGAGGCCGACGTCGACGCCGCGGCGACCGGCGCGCTCGCGCCCGAGGCGTTCGCCGCCGCCGTGCCTTCGCGGGTGGTCACGTGCGCGTCGGCGACGATCTGCAGCGGCTGGTCCTCGATGCGCACCTCGCCGTTGCGCACGATCAGGTGCTCGAACTGCGGCAGCTGCGGCGAGCTCGCGGCGGTGGCCGGTTGTGCGGCGCCGAACTGCCAGTTCGCGTGGCCGTCGGCGTTGCGCTTGAGGTTGACCTCGAGGCCGTCGACATCGAGCAGCCGCACCTGCAGCGGCTTGCCGGTGCCCTTGTACTGGTCATAGAGCGCGCCATAGCCGAGCGCGAGGCGCACGTTGTTCGAGTGCAGGAAGTCGCGCGGCTTGCCGGTCTCGTCGACCAGCGTCGGGCCGCCGTTCGGGGCCGGGCCGATCGTCATCTCGTTGGCGTGCACGCGCACCGAGCCGATCAGGCGCACGCCGAACTGGTCGCCGAAGCGGACGTCGCGATCGAGCAGCTTCGAGAGCTTGTCCTGCGCCGGGCCGCGCAGGAACGGCCACTCGAGGAACTCGCAGATGCCGATGGCGACGACCAGCGTCAACAGGACGCCGACGATACCCAATGCCGTATTGCGGAGGCGATGGTGGCGGCCGGGCGGGGCGGGGGAATGCGGCGGATTCGGCATCGGTCTCGTTTCGGTCAGGCGGCCGGCCGGTCGGGCGTCGACGGGTCGGAGATGCGGCGCAGCGCGGCGGCGACGTGGCCCGAGTGGCGGGTCGCGAGGTCGCCGAGCGAGACGATGCCCACGACCTGGTGGTCGGCATCGACGACCGGCAGCCGACGGATCTGCACGTCGGCCATCTGCTGCATCGCCTCCGACACCGACTGCTCCGTCGTGCAGAAGCGCGCGTGGTCGGTCATGACGTCGGCCACCGACGTCGCTTCGGGCGCGAGCCCGGCGGCGGTGGCGCGCACGGTGATGTCGCGGTCGGTGATGATGCCGACGAGCCCGCCGCCGTCGCACACGGGCAGCGAGCCGACGTTGAGTTCATCCATCACCTGCGCGGCGCGCTGCAGGCTGTCTTCCGGGCGGACGACCTGCACGTTGCGCGTCATGAAATCCGAGATCTTTTGCATGGGGTCCCTTGCGATGGACGGCGTTGGCGACCGGGCGGTCAGCGGGCGTCAGGCAAATCGCGCGCCCGTGCGAGCTGTTGTTAGCCGTCTTGTTGGCCGATTTGTTGGCCGCCTGTCCGGCGGTCTTCGTGGCAGCGCCGGCCCTGGCGGGGCGATCGCGCCGCGCCTCGGCCGAGCCCAGCAGCGCCATGAGGCGCCGCTCGGCCGCGCTGAGCGAGCGGCCGCGCGTGCTCGCGCCCGCGTCGACCCAGCGCTGGTGGAGCAGGGCGCAGCGCGACTCGTCGTCGCCGAGCGCGGGCCCGAGCGCGAGCACGGCCGGGTGGATGTAGGACTTGCGGCAGACGGCGACCGTGTTGCGCAGCCGCGCCGCGACCTGCGCGACGACCTGCTTGGCCGCGCCCGCGACACGCTCGCCCGCGCAGGCGAGGCGGGTGAACTCGAGCGCGAGCACGCTGCCGTGCCAGGTACGGAAGTCCTTGGCCGTGACGCGCGTGCCGGCGATCTCGGCGAGGTAGTCGTTGACGTCGGCGGAGTTGACCTTGTGCGTGTTGCCGGCCTCGTCGACGTACTGGAACAGCTCCTGGCCGGGCAGCGCCTTGCAGCGGCGCACGACGGCGGCGACGCGGCGGTCGTCGAGCCGCACCTCGTGGCGAACGCCGCTCTTGCCCTTGAACGTGAGCTTGACGCCGCCGTCGCTCACGCCGGCATGCCGTGCGCGCAGCGTCGTCAGGCCGTACGACGCGTTGTCGCGCGCGTACTCCTCGTTGCCGATGCGGATGAAGGTGGTGTCGAGCAGGCGCACGAGCGTCGCGAGGACGAGGGTGCGGGTCGGTGGTTTGGTGTTCGCCGTGCCCAGGTCGCGCTGCACGCGGCGGCGGATGCGCGGCAGCGCGGCGCCGAAGCGGCGCAGCGCCTCGAACTTGTCGTCGCCGCGCTGCTGCTGCCACTGCGGGTGGTAGCGGTACTGCTTGCGGCCGCGCGCGTCGCGGCCGGTCGCCTGCAGGTGGCCGTCGGCGCGCGCGCAGATCCACACCTGCTCGTAGGCCGGCGGGATCGCGAGCTTGCGGATGCGCGCGAGCGTCGCCTCGTCGGTGACGGCGCGGCCGTCGATGTCGACGTAGCGTACGCCGTCACCGTGACGGACGCGGCTGAGGCCGGGTTCGGCGTCGCTGACCCAGACCAGGCCGGGCGGCGCGGGCGGGGTCGCGGCGGACGAGGCGGCCGGCGCGCCGGCCGGGCGCGTGCGGTTCTTGCGGGACGTTGGGTGGCGTGTCATGGCGGGTTCCTGTGCGCAGCCTCGGCAGGCCGCGTGCCGTGGCATGCCGCGAGCGTGCGTCGAACGGCCTGTTCGAGGGGCTTCTGCCGGGCGTCGGCACCGCGGGCCCGCCGCTTGCCGTTCCAGCCCACCATGCCCGCAAGAACCCCCGACTCCCAGGCCTCGCGGCCCACGTCGCCGCGCCGTTCCCCCGCTCCCGAGAAGGAGCGGTTCATCGACACGCTCGCCCGGCGGACGCGCGACCTGCTGATCATGGGCGTCGTCGGCCCGGCGATGGGCGTGGCGGCGCTGTTCGCGATCCACGAGATGTCGCAACTGCATCCGGCGCCGATGTCGCTTGAGGCGATGCGCGCCGCGCGCGAGAGCGAGCGGGCGCTGGCGGCGCTGGAGGATCGGCCGATGGCCGCGCCGGCGAACGTGCCGCAGCCGGAGATCGCGGCGTCCGCGGCCCCGGCCCCGGCCGCCACCGCCGCCGCGACGGGTGACGCGCCCGTGACCACCGCGTCGCTCGACCCCGACATCGCCTCGCTGATGCCGGCGCCGTTGCCGGACGTGCTGCCCGAGATCGCGGTCGCCGACTTCGGCGCGATGACGCCGTCCCCGGCGGCGCGCGAGATGGCCGACTGGATCGTCACGCGGCACGACAACGGCCGCATGCCCTTCGTCGTGCTCGACAAGCACAACGCCACGCTCTACGTCTTCCAGCCCGACGGCACCGCGCTCGAGAGCACCAACGTGCTGCTGGGCCAGTCGCGCGGCGACGAGACCTTCCCGGGCATCGGCGACGTGCCGATCTCGCAGGTCAAGCCCTTCCAGCGCACGACGGCCGCCGGCCGCTTCGTCACGCGGCCGGGCCTCGACGAGGACAAGACCGACGTCGTCTGGCTCGACTACGACGCCGCGCTCGCGATGCACCGCGTGATCAACAAGGTGAAGTCGGAACATCGGCTGACGCGCATCGTGTCGCCCGACCCGAACGTGCGCCGCATCTCGTGGGGTTGCATCAACATCCCGATCGACTTCTTCGACCGCCGCATCTCGCCGGTGTTCGGCAAGCACGCGGGCGTCGCCTACGTGATCCCGGAGACCAAGACCTTCGCCGAGGTGTTCGAGCAGAACAAGGGCGTGCCGATGCAGATGCCGGTGATGGCGTCCGCCTCGACGCACCCCGCCCACGCCAGCATGGCGCCGCGCGACATCGCGGCGCGCTGAGGCGCGCGGCCGCGAAGGGAACGACGTGAGCGACACGACCGCGCCGCACCGGGGATCCGTCTTCGCGCCGCCGCCGCACCACATGACCGCGGCGCGGCAGTGCATGGCGCACCCGCGCGCGTTCGCGTGGCGCGTGCTGTGCGGCTTCAAGGCCAACCAGGGCCTGCTGCTGGCTGGCGCGGTGGCGTACTACGCGCTGCTGTCGATCGTGCCGCTGCTGATCCTCAGCGTGATCGCGCTGTCGCACCTGATCCCCGAGCACGAACTGCTGGCCACGATCGGCCGCTACCTCGCGTGGCTGGTGCCGAGCCAGTCGGGCGCGGTCGTCACGGAGCTGAAGGGCTTCCTCGACCACAAGGACGTCGTCAGCTGGGTGCTGTTCGGCACGATGCTGTTCTTCAGCTCGCTCGCGTTCGCGGTGCTGGAGAACGCGCTGTCGGTGATCTTCACGCACCGCATCGCCAACAAGAACCGCTCGTTCATCGCGACGCTGCTGCTGCCCTACGTCTACGTGCTGTGCCTCGCGGTGGGCCTGCTGCTGGTGACGCTGGTCGCCGGCGGGCTCGAGGAGCTGGGCCAGCGCAGCATCGACTTCCTCGGTCGCAGCTGGTCGCTCGACAAGTTCTCGCGGGTGCTGCTGTACCTGCTGGGGCTCGGCGGCGAGGTGGTGCTGCTGACCTCCATCTACGTCGTGATGCCCAAGGGCCGGCTCGACGTGCGGCACGCGCTGTTCGGCGCCGCCGCGGCCGTGCTGCTGTGGGAGATCACGCGCCACGTGCTGGTCTGGTACTTCACGACGCTGTCGCAGGTGGGCGTGGTCTACGGTTCGATGACGACGACCATCGTCGTGCTGCTGAGCCTGGAGCTCGGCGCGACGCTGGTGCTGCTGGGCGCGCAGGTGATCGCCGAGTTCGAGCGGCTCGAGACGCATGCGCCGAAGGCGACGGAAGCGGATCTCGTGCTGCATTGAGGCCGCGGCGGGCGCGGCCGACCGCGTCGCGCTCAGGGGAAACGCGCACGACGCCATTGCGGTAAGGCTTACCGAGTTTGGCGCTGCGCGTTCGCCTGCACATCGACACGCCGCGCGGCCGTCCTGCGACGACGCCCGGTGAACTGCACGCCGCGTGCCCGGCAGAGCTTGTAGGAATCGTCTGGCATGGATTCTGCAGTGAGCGGTCGAGCAGTCGCGCGCGGTCGCCCCTTTTTCAAAGCCGCAGCGTTGCGCCTTTGGAGACGGAACTCATGACGATCATGGAAACGCGGCCCGCGGTGGATGCCGCCGGCGAGATGCAGCAACTGCTGGGGGCACTCGTCGCATTGCGCAAGGGGGACGCGCAGGTGCGGCTGCCGATGCACTGGTCGGGCGTCGCCGGGCGCGTGGCCGACGCGTTCAACGACGTCGTCGAGCAGAACGCCAACATGGCCGAGGAGCTCGCGCGGCTGCGCCAAGTTGTCGGCAAGGAAGGCAAGCTCAAGCAGCGCGCGTCGCTGCGCGAGGCGCGCGGCTTCTGGGGCGAGTCGATCGATTGCATCAACTCGCTGATCGACGACCTCGTGCACCCGACCAGCGAAGTGGCGCGCGTGATCGGCGCCGTCGCCCAGGGCGATCTCAGCAAGAGCATGGCGCTGGAGGTCGACGCGCGGCCGCTCGAAGGCGAGTTCCTGCGCACCGCCAAGACCATCAACAAGATGGTCGACCAGCTCGGCAACTTCTCGGCCGAGGTCACGCGCGTGGCGCGCGA
>JASLEM010000219.1 GCA_030151165.1 Burkholderiaceae bacterium | reverse complement strand
GCCGGCGGTGGAGTTGACCTTGTCGACGACGTCGGCGCTGGTGTAGGCGTCCGGACCTTGCCAGAACCAGACCATGTGCGCGATCGGCAGGTAGCTGAACGTGAACCACAGCACCATGAACAGCAGCACCGCCGAGAACTTGATGCGCTCGGCGAACGAGCCGACGATCAGGCAGCAGGTGATGGCCGCGAAGGTCGCCTGGAACACCACGAAGGCGATCTCGGGGATCATCACGCCCTTGCTGAAGGTCGCCGCATTCGTGAACGTGCCCGCGACCGGATCGAAGATCCCGTTCAGGAACAGCCGCGAGAAGCCGCCGAAGAACTTGTTGCCCTCGGTGAACGCGATGCTGTAGCCGTAGACGAACCACAGCACGGTGATCAGCGAGAAGGTGACGAACACCTGCATCAGCACCGACAGCATGTTCTTGCTGCGGACCAGGCCGCCGTAGAACAGCGCGAGGCCCGGGATCGACATCATGATGACGAGGACCGTGGAGACCAGCATCCAGGTCGTGTCGCCCTTGTTGACCGTCTCGACGATCGTCGGCGTCGACGCTGCGGAAGCCGGTGCGGCGGCCGCGGCTGCGGAGGCATCGGCGGCGGGCGCGCTGGCGGCGGCGGGTGCCGACGCCGCCGCGACGGCCGGGGCGGATGCCGCGGAGGCCGCGTCGTCCGCCGCGAACGATGTCGCGGAGAACCCGAGGGCGGCGAGCCCCAGGGCGAGGGAAGCGATGAGCTTTCTCATGGTTGCAGTGCTTTCAGGAGTTGGAAGCGTGTGGCGGTGTGGGTCGGTCGGAAATCTGGCGGCGAGGGGCTGCTGCGGCGGCGCTCAGAGCGCGTCCTTGCCGGTCTCGCCGGTGCGGATGCGCACCACTTGCTCGAGGGCCGAGACGAAGATCTTCGCGTCGCCGATCTTTCCGGTGCGGGCCGAGGTCTCGATGGCTTCGATGACCTGGTCGACCATGGTGTCGTCGACGGCGGCCTCGATCTTCACTTTGGGCAGGAAGTCCACGACGTATTCCGCGCCGCGGTACAACTCGGTATGGCCTTTCTGGCGGCCGAAGCCCTTCACTTCGGTCACCGTGATGCCCTGCACGCCGATCGCGCTCAGGGCCTCACGCACTTCGTCGAGCTTGAAGGGCTTCACGACGGCAGTCACCATCTTCATGGTCGGTATCTCCAGGCTTGCAGGCGCTTCGAACGCGCCGCTTGTCGAACGAACACGACCCGGGGTCGTCCCGGGTCAACGAGAAACACGCGTCAGAACGAGTACTTGATGCCCGCCACCACGCCGGTGCGGCCGCTGAACTTGTGGTTGGAGGTCTGGTAGTCCTCCTTGTGGGCATCGGTGCCGACGACCTGGAACGACGCGCTCAGGCCCTTGCCGAAGTCCTTGCCCAGCGTGGCCGAGAACAGCGCGTACGACGGGTCGCGGCCGCCGGCGTCCTGGATGAAGTGGCCGGTGATGTTCTGGTACGCGACTTCCGGCGTCAGCGAGAAGCCGGCGCCGAGGTCGATGTTGGCCGTCAGGTCGTAGTACTGGCTGCCGACGCTGTCCGGCACGCCGAACAGATCGGTGAAGCTGACCGAGATCTTGCCGGTGAACATGCCGTAGGTCAGCGCGCCGTAGACCTCGCCGGTGTCCGGGTTCGCGAGGCCGACGTTGTGCAGCTTCTGGTCGACGTAGATGTAGCCGAGGACGCCGACGTCGTACGACAGCGTGTCCTTGATGATGTCGCCCTTGGTGCCGCCGTACAGGTCCCATTCGACCGGCGCATTGCCCGTGTCGACCCCCGAGGCCTTGCCCGCGTCCTTGATCCAGTCGATCGTCGACAGCCACGTGCCGAGGTAGACCGGGCCCTGCGCGTAGTCGACGCCGCCCTGGACGGCCGGGACGAACTTGGTCTGCGTCAGGCCGCGGTACTTGTAGTCCGTGACCGCGCCGATGTTGTACGTGATCGGGCTGGCGGGAGCATCGTCAGCGAAAGCGAGCGTCGGGATGACGTTGGCAGCGAGGCCGGCAACGAGAACGAGCGCGGTTTTCTTCATCAGTAATCTCCGATAGGGGATGGAAAAGAGGTGGGTGGGGTCGTATCGCGATCTGGGTGGGATCTCTTGTTCTTCAGGGCCGGTGACGCAGGTTCCGTGCCACGCGGTCGAGTTCGATGACGTGGCGGGTGCGTCGGCCCGTCGTCCCGACGGGGTCGTTCCGGTGCCGGCCGAGAGGCGGCGGCGTGGGAAATCCGGCGCGCAACGCGATCGCGTCATCGCGCCGCAGGCATCTCGAAGATCAGGGAAACCGATAGGGTCGGCCGACTTTCATGAGGCGCGGAAACACCCCGTCACACGCACGGACGGTGCGCGTGAAAACAGGGCGCGCACTCGAAATGCGCACCAAAAAAGTGCGGCGACATGCCGCGAAACCTCGCTCCGGGCGCGCCTTGGTGCGCTATCGGTGGCCGCAGAATGAATTGCGCGCTCCGGACGGTCGAAAAGCCCACCCAGGCCTCTTTTCCGAAATGGGGTCATGCAACTTGTGCGCCAGGAATTGTGTCTTCGTGTCAGAAAGAATCTGACCCCATTTTTAACAACGTTATCGACGGGGCGCCCGCGGCTGGCGCGGCCCTCCGGACAAGCCTTCCGATGCTGATCCCATGACCCTCGCCGTCGTCTACAGCCGGGCCCTCGTCGGGCTCCATGCGCCGGAGGTGCAGGTGGAAGTCCACCTCGCCAACGGCTTGCCGAGCTTCACGCTGGTCGGCCTCGCCGACACCGAAGTGAAGGAGGCGCGCGAGCGCGTGCGCGCCGCGCTGGCGCAGAGCGGCTTCGCGTTTCCGCACAACAAGCGGATCACCGTCAACCTCGCGCCGGCCGACCTGCCGAAGGAGTCCGGCCGGTTCGATCTCCCGATCGCCCTCGGCGTCCTCGCGGCCCAGGGCCTGCTGGATGCCGAGCGGCTCGCGCGCTTCGAGTTCGCGGGGGAGCTCTCGCTGGCCGGCGAGCTTCGCCCCGTGCGCGGCGCGCTCGCGCTGGCCCTCGCCGTGCGCGAGGGCGGCTCGGACCGGCGCCTCGTGCTGCCGGCGCCGAGCGCGATCGAGGCGGCGCGTGTCGAGGGCGTCGACGTGCGATCGGCGCGCACGCTGGGCGATGTCGTCGAGGCGTTCCTGCCCGGCGACGGCGGCCCGGCTGGCCTCGTCGAACTCCCCGGGCCGCCGCGCGATCGCAGCGAGGCGCCGCCGGCGTTGCCCGACTTGGCCGACGTCAAGGGCCAGGCCGGCGCGCGCCGGGCGTTGGAGGTGGCGGCGGCCGGGGCGCACGGACTTCTTTTGATCGGGCCGCCGGGCGCCGGCAAGTCGATGCTCGCCGAGCGGCTCGCCGGCCTGCTGCCGCCGATGACGTCGTCCGAGGCGTTGTCGAGCGCGGCGCTGCTGAGCGTGTCGTCGCAAGGGCTCGACGTCCGCCGATTCGGCCAGCGACCGGTGCGGGCGCCGCACCACAGCGCGAGCGCGGTGGCGCTGGTCGGCGGCGGCTCGCCGCCGCGGCCGGGCGAGATCTCGCTGGCCCATGCGGGCGTGCTGTTCCTGGACGAATTGCCCGAGTTCCCGCGCGGCGCGCTGGAGGCCCTGCGCGAGCCGCTGGAGACGGGCCACATCACGATCTCCCGCGCCGCACACCAGGCGAAATACCCGGCGCGCTTCCAGCTCGTCGCGGCGATGAACCCGTGCCCTTGCGGCTGGCTCGGGGCCTTCGCCGCCAGCGGGCGGCAGTGCCTTTGCAGCGCCGAGTCGGTGCGACGCTACCAGGCGCGGCTGTCCGGGCCGCTGCTCGATCGCATCGACATGCAGATCGAAGTGCCGGCGCTGCGCCCGGCCGAGCTGATGCCGCCGGCGCCGGACGAGGCCTCGAAGCCGGTGGCGGTCGCCGAGGCATCGGCGCCCGTGGCGTCGCGCGTGCGCGCGGCACGCGAGCGGCAGCTGGCGCGTCAGGGCGTGCCGAACGCGTTGCTGCCGGCGGGCCAGGTCGATGCCGGGCTGCGGCTGGCGGAGCCGTCACGCGCGCTGCTGGAACAGGTCGCCGAACGGCTCGGCTGGTCAGGCCGCAGCCTGCACCGCGTGGCCAAGCTGGCACGCACCGTCGCCGACCTGGCGGGCGAGGAGCGCGTCGAGCCGGTGCACATGGCGGAGGCGGTGCAGTATCGGCGCGGGTTGCCGGGTGGGTGAGTCGGTGACCGGAGCGGGCGCCGGCGCGGCGCAGACCTTGCGTCATCACGGGGCAGGGTTGCTGTCCTCTCGCTCGGGGTGCGATTTGCCGCGGGCCGCGGCGGAAGATGCGGCCGGCACGGCACGACAGAGGGCCTCGCGCGACAGCGCGAGACGGTGGCCGCGGAGGTCGCTGGGCTATGATTTGAGAGTCAACACGGAGTAGCGAAAAGCATGGACGCCAAACTGCAGGTTCCCTCGGTGACTCTGCCGATCGAGACCGGTGACGGATTGAGCATGGACGCTGCGGAAGCGCGGTCGCTCGGCGAGTTCTTTGCTGAGGACTACGCCAATGCGGATCCGTTTCCCCACATCGTGCTGGACGATTTCCTGCCTGCGGGTCTCCCGGCGCAGATCCTCGCGAATTTCCCGACCGGGGAGCGCGCCAGCGACGGCGTGTTCAACATCGGCTACGGCGGCGAGCACAAGCGCCAGATCATGCCGGAGGACTGCAACCGGTTTTCGCGCGAGGTGTTCCAGTTCTTCAACTCGCGCCCCGTGCTGCAGTTCCTCGAAGGCCTGACCGGCATCAGCGGCCTGCTGCCCGACCCGTACTACCAGGGCGGGGGCTTCCACGAGATCACGCGCGGCGGGCGCCTGGGCGTCCACGCGGATTTCCGCATCAATCCGCAGCTCCATGTCCAGCGCCGGTTGAACCTGCTGATCTACCTGAACCCGGAGTGGGACGACGCCTGGGCGGGGCAGCTGGAGCTCTGGTCGCGCGACATGAAGAACTGCGTCAAGCGCGTGTCGCCGTTGCTCAATCGGTGCGTCGTGTTCAGCACCGAGGCGGACACCTGGCACGGCCATCCCGATCCGCTGCTGGTGCCGGACGGGGTGACCCGTCGGTCGATGGCGCTCTATTACTACTCCGCCTCGCACGCCGTCTACGAGGAGACCCCCAACGTCTCCACGATGTACATGGCGCGGCCCGACGACACCGCGGCCAACAAGGCCGAGGCACGCAAGTTCCGGGTGGAGCAGTACCTGAAGCAGTGGCTGCCTCCGGTGGCCTACCGCGGGCTGGCGCGCGTGAGGCGCGTGCTGGGTCGGCGGTCGCTGACGGCGCGTTCGGGCTGAACGGCGCCGCGGCTGCGCGGTGTCAGGCGGCCTTGGCAGGGCGCGCGATCGGCGACGAGGCCGGCTCTGTGCGCCGCGCCAGCCGCATCGCAGGCTTCTCGATGAAGTGCCAGGAGGCCACGGCCAGCACCGTCGTGATGCCGAGGGAAGCGAAGAACAGGCCGGCGATGCCGAGTGACGGCAGCGACGCCATCAGCGATTGCTGCACCGGGTAGGCGAAGATGTAGGTGCCGTAGGAGTAGTCGCCGAAACGGTTGAATTTCAGCACCCAGCCGGATGGCAGGTAGGCGGCGCACAGCATCGCGTATGGAATGACGACGGTGTAGGCCAGGCCGAACAGCAGGCCGGAGCCGGTCACGGCGGCGAGGACGACGGCGACCAGCCCGACGGCCAGCCAGCGCGAAGACAGCGTCACGGCGCTCCTGAACAGGTACAGCGCCGCCCCGGTGCAGAACATCAGGTACATGCGCGCGGGCGAGTTCTCGAGCGTCACGTTCGCGAGCGAGTGGACGTGCCACGCGAACAGCGCCAGCCAGACCGCGCCGACCAGGTACTTGAAATAAGCGGCGCCGCCGAGGCGCCTGAGGACCCACCAGCCCGCAAGAAGCCAGAGGTAGCAGCGGATTTCGCTGGGCAAGGTCCAGAGCGAGCCGTTGACGGCTTCCGGCGCCGGATTGTGCAGGAACACGCCCGGAAGCCGGTAGATGATCCCGTGCAGCAGCACCAGGTTCTGGCCCAGGTATCGCCAGGTGCGGAACGACGCCAGGTAGTCGACGATCGGTAGCGTGGTGAACGCGGGGCCGAGCACCAGCACCGAGATCAGCAGCGCCACGGTCAACGCCGGCCAGATTCGAAAGAAACGCGCGCGCGCGAAATCGGCGGCGCTGTTCCGCTTCACCAGGCTGATGGTGACGAGCAGACCGCTCACCAGGAAGAACAGGTCCACCGCGATCGACCCCGGCGTGCACCCGATCAGGCGACGCAGCGGCTCGATGGAGATGTCGCCGGTCGCCAGCGGAAACGAATGCGAGAACAGGACGGCCGTGGCCGCCAGCAGTCGCAGCAGGTGAAAGTTGTTGCTCCGGTCGTGCGCGACATCGACAAGACGTTTCACGCCGCCGCTCCCTCGGCGGGACGGCGACCGCCGAAGGGCGCTTGGCCGTTCGAGGCAACGGCGTCGGACAGGGGATTGATCATGGGGAGCGCGAGAGGCAGGCGGAAGTGGGCGACACCGGCGGGATTATCCGCCACGCGGCGCTCCGCGCCATGGGTCGAAGCAGGCATCGTGCCGCCGGCTCGCGGGCGGCGAGGTCGGGTCGGCGGGCGCGGCGGTTTCGCGGCGGCGGCACTTTCTCACGACGAATGCAGCTTCAAGAAAGCTTTGCTCGCTTCCCCTGATCGTCGCGAGAAAGCCATAAGTTAGTCTCTACAATCGCGCGTTTGCCGCTGTGCGGCCCGAGCGGGGAGGTTCTGCCGGGACCGTCCGCATCGAAATCGAGCCGAGACAGGCCATGAGGGGGCTTTCGCCAATGTTCCGTTCCAAGAGTCTGACCCGCCGCGCGCGTTTCGGCACCATCGCCTTTGCCGCCACCGCGGCCGTGTTCCTGGGGGCCTGCAGTCAGAAGAAGGACGCCGTCTCCGCCGACGGCCCCGGCGCCGAAGTCGCGGCCAAGGTCAACGGCGACGACATCACCGTCGGCCAGATCAACCTCGTCGTCCAGCACCAGCGCGGCGCGCCGCCCGATGCGTCCGACGCCGCGAGCCACCAGGCGCTCGAACGCCTGATCGACGAGCAGATCGTCGTGCAGAAGGCGCTCGCCGCGAAGCTGGACAAGGATCCGCAGGTCACCGAGCAGATCGAGGCCGCGCGCCGCGAGATCCTGGTGCGCCGCTTCGTCGAGACCGCCGCCGAGACCGCCGGCAAGCCGACCGACGACCAGATCCAGAAGTTCTACGACGGCCACGCCGCCGTGTTCGCGCAGCGCCGCGTCTACACGTTGCAGCGCATGGACATCCAGGCTCCCGAGGAGCGCCGCTCGGACATCGACGCGCACGTCCAGTCCCTGAAGTCCGTCAACGACCTGACCGACTGGCTGAAGTCGCAGAAGCTGCCGTTCACGGTGAAGCAGGACCAGGGCGCTTCGGACCAGCTCCCGACGCTGCTGCTCGACAAGCTGGCCGCGATGAAGGACGGCGAATCGACCGTGATCCCGTCGCAGGCGGGCGTGACGGCGGTGACGCTCGTTTCCAGCGTGCCGGCGCCCAAGACGCTGGCCGACGCGCGCCCGTCGATCGAGCAGTACCTGGCCCAGGTCGGCAAGCGCGACGTCATCACGAACCTGCAGAAGACCTTGCGCGACAACGCCAAGATCGAATACGAGGGCCGTTTCGCGGCGTCCGCCCCGGCCGCCGCCGCGCCGGTGGCCACCGCGCCCGCGTCCGTTCCTCCTTCCGCCGCACCCGCGGCCAGCGGCGCCGCGGTTTCGGCGTCGCAGAACACTCCGGCTCAAAAATGAACATCCGCTCGGGAATCGCACTTTCGTTGACGCTCGCCGGCGCCGCCGTCCTGCTGGCGGGCTGCGGCAAGAACACGTATGACAACTCGCCCGTGCTGGCCACGGTCAATGGCGAGAACATCACGCAGTCGCAGCTGGACTTCGTGAAGTCGCAGATCGTCGCGGCCCACCCGGCGGCGTCCGCGCCCGAGAACGCACAGGTGCTGCGCGAGATGGTCGAGCAGCGCCTCGTGACGCAGAAGGCCGAGAAGGACAAGCTCGATCGCAACCCGGGCATCCTGCAGGCGCTGGAGGCGACGCGCAAGGATGCGCTGGCGCGTTTCTACGTCGAGCAGCTGACCTCGAAGATCCCGAAGCCGACCCCCGACGACATCCGCAAGTACTACGACGCCCACCCGCTGAACTTCGCGCAGCGCAGCGTCTACACGATCCAGAAGGTCGACGCGAAGGTGGCGGCCGACAAGGCCCAGGCCCTGGCCGCGAGCGCGCAGGCGGCGACGTCGGCGGCGCAGGTCGTCGACCTGCTGAAGGCCGGCGCGACGGCCACCAACGTCGCCCAAACGCCGCAGCCGGCGGAGTCGCTGGGCCCGTTGTTGCCGAAAATCGCGACCATGAAGCCGGGCCAGACGATCGTCATCGCGCAGCCGGGGGGCATGAGCGCGTTGACGCTGGTGGATGTCCAGCCGCGTCCGGTGAGCTTCGAGCAGGCCCAGGCGAGCATCGAGCAGGGGCTCTGGAACCAGCACAAGCGCGAGGCACTCCAAGCCGAGGCGAAGACCCTGCGCGCCGCTGCGAAGATCGATTATCTGGGCAAGTTCGCGCCTAGCGCCGCGTCGGCGCCGGCCGATGCGGGGGCGGCTTCCGCGTCGCCCGAGCCCATCGTCGCCGCCCCGGACGCCGCGAGCGCCGCGTCGCAATGAGTGGCAGGCGCCGAAATTGCCAAGGCCCACGTTTGACCTGTACTGAACGCTCATGAAAATCACAGTCATCGGCGCCGGCTATGTCGGCCTCGTCTCGGGGGCGTGCCTCGCCGAAATGGGCAACCACGTCGTCTGCCTGGACGTCGACCCGCGCAAGATCGAGACGCTCAACAACGGCGGCATCCCCATCCACGAGCCGGGCCTGGACAAGGTCGTCCAGCGCAACGCCGCGGCCGGACGCCTCCAGTTCACGACCGACACCGCCGCCGCCGTGGCGCACGGCACGCTGCAGTTCATCGCCGTGGGCACGCCTCCGGACGAGGACGGCTCCGCCGACCTGCAATACGTGCTCGCCGCCGCCCGCAACATCGGCCGCCTGATGACGGACTACAAGCTCGTCATCGACAAGAGCACGGTGCCCGTCGGCACGGCCGACAAGGTCAAGGCGGCGATCCAGGCCGAGCTCGACGCGCGCGGCGTCTCGCTGGAATTCTCGGTCGCCTCGAACCCGGAATTCCTGAAGGAAGGCGCCGCGGTCGACGATTTCATGAAGCCCGACCGCATCGTGGTCGGCGCCGAAGGCGAGCGCGCGATCTCGCTGTTGCGTGCGGTCTATGCACCATTCCAGCGCAATCGCGAGAAGCTGGTGATCATGGACGTGCGGTCGGCCGAGCTGACGAAGTACGCTGCGAACGCGATGCTGGCCACCCGCATCTCGTTCATGAACGAGCTCGCGCTGCTGGCGGAATCGCTGGGCGCCGACATCGAGCTCGTGCGCCAGGGCATCGGCTCCGACCCGCGCATCGGATACCACTTCCTGTATGCCGGCTGCGGCTACGGCGGCTCGTGCTTCCCGAAGGACGTGAAGGCGCTGATCCGCACGGCGTCGGAGACCGGCCGCGACCTGAAGGTGCTGCAGGCGGTCGAGGACGCCAACGACGCGCAGAAGCAGGTGCTGGTCGAGAAGATCGTCAAGCGCTTCGGCGCGGACCTCGGCGGCCGCCGCTTCGCCATCTGGGGTCTCGCGTTCAAGCCGAACACGGACGACATGCGCGAGGCCAGCGCCCGCGTGCTGATCGGCGAGCTGCTGGCGCGCGGCGCCACGGTCTCGGCCTACGATCCGGTCGCGATGACCGAGGCGAAGCGCATCTTCGGCGACGAGCCGCGCATCGCCTACGCGACCAGTCCGGAGCAGGCGCTCGAGGGCGCCGACGCGCTCGCGATCGTCACCGAGTGGAAGGAATTCCGCAGCCCGGACTTCGCGCACATCGCGAAGACGTTGAAGACGCCCGTGATCTTCGACGGGCGCAACCTGTACGAACCGAAGCTGGTTCGCGACGCCGGCGTCGACTATCAACCGATCGGACGCATGTGAAAATCAAATTTGGAGCCGTGAACGGCTCGGGGGGAACGCGGCACATGACGCAGATGTCCAGGCTTGCTCGTGTCACGACGCTCGTCGCGCTCACCGTCGTGGCGGGCGCGACGCTGATCGCGTGCAGCAAGAAACAGAAAGAGGTCACGCAGTCCGCGGCCCGCGTCGACGGCAACGAGATCACGGTGCACCAGATCAACTACCGCCTGCAGCGCGAGCGCAACCTGCGCCCCGAGCAGATGGACGCGGCGAGCCGCAAGGTGCTGGAACAGCTGATCGACGAGGAACTGCTCGTCGACAAGGCCGAGAAGGACAAGCTGGACAAGGCGCCGGACGCGCAGCAGGCGATGGCCGCCGCGCGGCGGGACGTGCTGGCGCATGCGTACATCGAGCAGGTCGGCTTCGCCGTCCCGGCGCCGACCGAGAACGTGCTGCATCGCTATTACGACGACAACCCCGGCCTGTTCTCGGACCGTCGCATCTACACGTTGCACGAGTTCCTCGGCCGCGTGCCGGCCGACCAGATCCCCGCGCTGAAGGCGCTGGTCGACGCCGGCAAGCCGGTCGCCGATGTCACCGAGTGGCTGAAGTCGCACAACTTCCCGTTCCGTGAACAGGAGGGCGTGCATCCCGCCGAACAGGTGCCGCTGGGCGCGCTGAAGGATCTCGCCGCGCTGCCCGACGGCCACGGCCTGGTGGTCTCGGCCGGCGACCAGGTGCACATCACGTACGTGGTGAAGTCCGAGTCGCAGCCCGTCGCGTACGAGCGTGCCAAGCCCGCGATCTCGCAGTTCCTGACCATCGAGGCGCGCCGCAAGGCGACCGAGACCAGCCTCGCGGCCCTGAAGTCGGCGGCGAAGATCGAATACTCGGCACCCTATGCCTCGCTGGCCGCGTCCGCGCCGACGCTGACCACCAAGGACATCCCGACTGACGTGCCAGCGCCGTCGCCGGACGCCGCGCGCGTGTCGCTGCCCGACGCCGGCGCCGCATCGGGCGTGCAGGTGACGTTGCCGGCGCAATCGACGTCGAGCGTCCGAGTCAGCCTGCCGGGCACGGCGCCGACGTCGAGCGTGCAGGTGACGCTGCCGTCGCAGGCGCCCGGCGTGCGGGTCTCATTGCCCACGGCCGCCTCGTCGGTCGAAGTGCGCCTGCCGCCGCAGACCGGCGCGTCTGCCGTGAACAAGTAACAGCAAGGATCCATCCATGTCGACGCTTTTCCTCTCCCGCCAACTCCGGCGCCTCGCGCTGGCCGTCGCGCCGTTCCTCGCCGCCACCGCGTTCGTCCTGCCGTCCACCGGCGCCCAGGCCGCCGGCACCGCCACGGCCCAGGCCGCGCTCGCGCCCACCGCCAACGATCCGGAGTCGTACCGCATCGGCCCCGGCGACACGATCCACATCACGGTCTACCAGAGCCCCGACCTCAGCATCGACGCGCGCGTCACCGAAGCGGGCGTCATCAGCTATCCGCTGCTCGGGCGCGTGCAGATGGCCGGCCAGACGGTCAACGGCGCCGAGGCGCATCTCGCCCAGCTGCTGAAGAAGGGCGAGATCGTCAAGGATCCGCAGGTCATGATCGTCGTGACGCAAGTGCGCGCGAACCAGGTCAACATCCTCGGCCAGGTCGGCAAGCCCGGCCGCTATCCGCTGGACATGGCCGGCATGCGCCTGACGGAAGTCCTCGCGCTGGCGGGCGGCGTCATCAACGGCGTCGGTTCGGACACCGTCGTGCTGCTGGGCCAGCGCGAAGGCAAGCCGTACCGCCACGAAGTCGACCTGCCGCGCATCTTCGCCGCGGGCGGCAGCGCGGACGACATCGTGGTCGCCCCCGGCGACTCGATCTGGGTCGACCGCGCCCCGACGATCTACCTGTACGGCGAGATCCAGCATCCCGGCCCGCTGCGCCTCGAACGTGGCATGACCGTGATGCAGGCGCTCGCGGCCGGCGGCGGCGCGACGCAACGCGGCACGCTCAAGGGCGTGCGCGTCACCCGCCGTGGCGCCGATGGCAAGATGCAGACGATCGAGCCGACGATGGAAGACACCCTCAAGGATGGCGACGTGATGTTCATCCGCGAGAGCCTGTTCTGATGCCGAGGAATTCCAAATGACCCTTTCCCACTTCCTCGCCGTCCTGCGGGCACGCTGGATCGTCGCGACGATCGTGTTCCTGATCGTCATCGCGGCGATGGTCTCGTACCTGGTCTTCGCGACGCGCATCTACAGCGCCACGGCGTCGCTGCTGATCGACGCCAAGCCGGATCCGGTGAGCTCGATCCTGTACGGTGGCGCCACGCCGGCGCTGATCAACACGCAGCTCGAGATCATCCAGAGCGAGCGCGTCGCCCAGCGCGTCGTGCAGAACCTGAAGCTGGCCGACCTCGCCGACATGCGCTCGGCCTGGCAGTCGCAGGCCAAGAGCGGTATCACCTTCCCCGAGTTCCTGAAGAATTTCGTGCAGGCCGGGCTGGACATGAAGGTCTCGAACCCGGGCAGCAACGTGATCAACATCACGTACAAGTCGCCGGATCCGCGCTTCGCCGCCACCGGCGCGAACGCCTACGTGCAGGCCTATCTCGAAACCTCGATCGAGCTGCGCGTCGACCCTGCCAAGCAGTACCAGGGCTTCTTCACCGACCAGCAGAAGACCGCGCGCGACGCGCTCGAAGCCGCGCAGAACAAGCTGTCGGCCTTCCAGCGCGAGAAGGGCATCGTGGGCTCCGACGATCGTTTCGACCTCGAAGCGAGCCGCCTGAACCTGCTGACCCAGCAGCTGGTCACCGTGCAGGCCGCGCGCGTCGATTCGTCGACGCGCCAGGGGCAGGTGGGCAACCCGAACCAGATGCAGGAAGTGCTGTCCAACGGCTTCGTCAGCGGGCTGAAGGGCGACCTGCAGACCGCCGAGCTGAAGCTGCAGGAGCTGTCGTCGCGTTATGGCGACCGCAACCCGCAGGTGCAGGATGCGCGTGCCGCCGTGAACGAGCTGCGCGCGAAGCTCGCGCGCGCGACCAGCGACGTCACCGGCGCGGTCGGCGTCGACGCGCGCGTCAGCCGCGCGCGCGAGGCCGAGATCCAGGCCTCGCTCGACGCCCAGCGCGCCAAGGTGCTTCAACTGAAGGACCAGCGCGACCAACTGGCCGTGCTGCAGCGCGACGTCGACAACGCCCAGCGTTCGTACGACCTCGTCTACACCCGCGCGGCGCAGACCGGGCTGGAAAGCCAGAACCGCCAGAGCAACGCGACCGTGATCAGCCAGGCGAGCACGCCGGGCGAGCCGTCGTCGCCGAAGATCCTGGCGGTGATCGTCGTGGGCTTGTTCGCGGCGATCGGCCTCGGCGTGGCCGCGGCGATCATCCTCGAGCAGTTCGACAAGCGTCTGCGCACGACCTCCGACGCGGTCGATTTCCTTGGTCTCCCTGTGATCGGCATCATGCCGAGCCCGTCGATGAACCGCCGACTGCGCGGACAGATGGCGTTGATCCAGGATCGCGTGATTTCCGGCCGCCGACTGGCGGCGCCTGACAAGGGCCAAGCATGAGCGACAAGTTGGAAGGACCTGATCTCGTCATCGGTGAGGGCCAGCCCCTCGATGGCACGCCGCGATCGAAGGCGATCGGCGAGCTGATCCAGGACGCACGCAATCTGTCGGCCGACGATCTCGATCGCATCGTCCGCTACCAGCGCGAGAACGACCTGCGCTTCGGCGAGGCGGCGATCGCGCTCGGCCTGGCGGATACCGAAGACGTCCTGCAGGCGCTCGCGCAGCAGTTCAAGTACGCCTACGGCGACGAGGAAGCACGCCGCAGCGCGCCCGAGCTCGTGATGCTGAACCAGCCCTTCGGCCACCAGGCCGAGGCGTTCCGCGCCATCCGCAGCCAGATCCTGATGCGCACGCAGACGGAAGCGAAGGGCCAGCGGCGCCCGCTCGCCGTGGTCAGCACGGACAGCGGCGACGGCAAGACCTATTTCTGCGCCAACCTGGCGGTCGCGCTCGCGCAGCTCGGCGGCAAGGTCGTCGTGATCGACGCCGACATGCGCGGCGCGCGCCTCGACCAGGTCTTCGGCGTGCCCGGCACCGCCGGCCTGTCGGGCGTGCTGTCCGGTCGCGGCGGCAAGGGCGTCGTGAAGTCCGTGCCCGGCATCCCGAACCTGTATGTGATCCCGGTCGGCGTGCAGCCGCCCAACCCGCTCGAGCTGGTCGAAGGCCCGTCGTTCGGCATGCTGCTGCGCGAGGTGTCGATCAAGTTCGACCACGTCATCGTCGACACGCCGGCCGCCGTCTTCGGCTCCGACGGCGTGGTGATCGCGTCGCGCTGCGGCTCCGCGCTGGTGGTGACGCGCAAGGACGCCAACAAGGTGCCGCGACTGCAGGAGCTGGTAGGCTCGCTGCAAGCCGGCCAGGTGCGCCTCGCCGGTGTCATCATGAACGAGCTCTGACTGCCATGAACGACCTGCTGCGTCGCTACACCTCCCCTCGCTTCATGCCGTGGTGGTTCTGTGTGCTGGGGCTGATTGCCCTGTACACGCCGACGCTGTACGGGTTGATCACGACGATCTGGCAGACGGAGGACCAGAGCCAGGGCCCGGTGGTCCTGGCGATCTGCGTGTGGCTGGCCTGGCGCGCCTGGCCGCGCATCGACGACGTGGAAGCGAGCCAGCCCAAGCCCGTCCTCGGGTGGACGCTGGTCGTGATCGCGCTGCTGCTGCACGTGTTCGGGCGCTCGCAGCGCATCCTGAGCGCGCAGACGCTGTCGGTCATCTTCCTGCTGCCCGGCCTGATCCTGCTGCTGCGCGGGCCGAAGCAGCTGCGGGCCGCGCTGTTCCCGATGTTCTTCATGCTGTTCCTGATCCCGCTGCCGGGTGCACTGGTCGCATCGATCACGCAGCCGCTGAAGCTCGCGGTGTCCAGCGTCGCGACCTCGGTGCTGTTCGCGGTCGGCTATCCGATCGCGCGCACCGGCGTGATCCTGCAGATCGGGCAGTACGAGCTGCTCGTGGCCGACGCCTGCGCGGGCCTGCACACGCTGTTCTCGCTCGAGGCGATGGGCCTGCTGTACCTGAACGTGGTGCGCCACACCTCGGTGATGCGCAACGTGGCGCTGGCGATCCTGATCGTGCCGATCTCGTTCGCCGCCAACGTGACGCGCGTGATGGTGCTGGCGCTCATCACGTACCACTTCGGCGACGAGGCCGGGCAAGGCTTCCTGCACGGATTCGCGGGCATGGTGCTGTTCATGACGGCGCTGATGTTCATCATCGCGACGGACAGCGGCCTGCGCTGGATCGTCGCACGCACCCACACGCAGCCGCAACATGCCTGATTCGACCCTGACCCGACGCGCCATCATCGCGGCTGCCGTGATGGCAGCCGCTTCCGCGACCGGGCAATCGCTCGTGCCGACGAAGCGGATGGCGCAGCTGCGCGGCCCGTTCAGCCTCGAGACGCTGGTGCCCACGACGTTCGGCGACTGGCACGTCGATCCGCGTTCGCAAGGCGGCATCGTGAACCCGCAGACCGAAGCGATGCTTAACTTGCTTTACAGCCAGTTGCTCAACCGTGCGTATCTTGATACAGCGGGCCACCGGATAATGTTATCCATTGCTTATGGGGACGATCAGTCGGATGACAGCGTCCAGTTGCATTATCCCGAGGTCTGTTATCCCGCCCAGGGGCATCAGGTCGCGTCGAATCGCATCGACGTCGTCCAGTCGCCGATGGGTAATATCCGCGTGCGTCGACTTGAGACCCATATCGGCGACACGCAATATGAGCCGGTGACCTATTGGACGGTCATCGGGGACCAGCAGAGCCTCGGGGGGCTGGATCGCAAGGTGGCAGAAATCAGGCACGGCCTGCGTGGCGAGATCGTCGATGGATTGCTCTTCCGGGTGTCCTCGATCGATCGCGATACCAAGGCCGCGTTCCAGGTGCAGGACAAGTTCATCAAGGACATCGTCGCTGCGATGGCTCCGCCCGCGCGCTTGCAACTGGCGGGTTTGAGCTGAGCTGCTCTCCTGTCGAGCGTGCCGTAAGCAAAGTAAGGACATGTAGCTTGCATGCCGGCCTCGTACTTGTCGCGGCGGTGGCGCTGTGCTGTCCGGCGGCGCAAGGCGGCGAAGCGGGTAACCCAACAGGAGATCTGTCAAATCTTCAGGGCCCTGTTGCGGGGCTAGTTTTTCACGCACCGGGCAGAAATTTTGAAACAACTCCCGGGAACACGGGCTATTCAAATTTAACGGCGCCAACGGATCTGTCGATGAGGGATGGGTCGGGACAAGGAGCGGTTTACTCCGCCGCTCCGGCCCCCTGTTACCCCTCACCGAGAGACTCCGACATGACTTTCGAACTGGCCGCCACCCGTGCTGCCTCCCTCGTCCTCGCCGTAGCCGCCACTCTGGCCGGTTGCGGCGGCGGCAGCACCGAGTCCGCCATGAGCGCGACCGCCGAGACCGGCGCCGCCACGGCCGACACGTCGACCATCGCCGCGGTCGATGCCTCGACCGCCACCGCGGCATCGCAAGACGCCATCACCGCCGACATCGCCGCGAATGGCACCACCACGGCGGATGCCGCGCAGGCCGTCGCCGCCAAGCTGGCGGCACTGGTGTCCGACGACACCACCACCACCACCGATACCAGCGCTTCCACGGGCGCGACCACGACCACGATCGCGTCCGTGACGAACAACGCGGTCGCGACGACCCCCTCGCTCACCACCCTGGCCGGGGCGTCGAGCACGGCGTCCGACGGCCTGGTCACCGCCCCGACCGAAGGCTCGGCCACCGCGACGCCGGCCGTGTCGACGTCGGTTGGCGCGACTTCCGGTGTGGTCACGGTGACCAACCCGGCGACGAGCAAGTCCGCACGTTCGGGCGTCGGCATCAACCTGGCCGGGATCACGTCGTATTCCTCGGAAACGCCGACGATCGACCTGATGAAGAAGTCGAGTGGCTGGCTCACGCAGTGCGTCTACGGGCAGGGCTGCGTCAAGACCTATCCGAAGGGCGCGTCGTCCTTCGACACGCTCGAGGAAGCCAAGCTGGACGTCGACGACGCCGGCTGGGTGAAGAGCCTGCCCTCGTCGAGCGATGGCAGCGTGATGTTCCGGACGGCGACGACCAAGGTCGCTGAGAACGGCGTCCAGGTCGCCGGCAACTACACCGTCGTCTACGACGGCAGCGGCACCGTCGTCTATTCGGGCGCCGCCAAGAAGGTCGCGGCCTCCTCGCGCGCCGGACGCGACATCGTCAGCGTCGAGAACACCGACACGCTGCCGTTCTACCTGAGCATCACCTCGACGGATCCCGCGAACTACGTCCGCAACATCCGTGTCTACCCGCCGGGCGGCGCGTGCTCCGGCGATTATTCGACCTATGTCGCCTCCGAGGCCGCCTGCACCAGCGGCAAGGGCAATTTCGTCGCGTTCGAGAACTTCCCCGCCGCGTCGTCCCTGTGGCATCCGGCCTTCCTCAAGAGCCTCAAGGGCTTCCGGACCATCCGCTTCATGGATTGGGGCATGACCAACGCGACTCCCGCCGTCAACTGGACGGATCGCAAGCCGACCAACGCACGGACCTGGAGCGGCACGGTCGGCGCGCCGGTCGAGCGGATGTTCGAGCTCGCCAGCGCAACCGGTGCGGACTCGTGGATGAACATCCCGCCGTATGCGACCGATGCGTACGTGAAGTCGTTCGCCCAGCTCGCCCACACGCACCTGGCCAGCGGCACGAAGCTGTATCTCGAGTACGGCAACGAGATGTGGAACTACTCGTTTGCCGCGACGAAGTGGGTCGCGAAGCAATCGCAGACCCAGTTCGCCTCGCAACTCGCCGCGGGTGGCAATCCCGGCGTGCTGCAGATGAACTGGTACGCGATGCGCCTCGTGCAGGTCTGCAAGATCGTCAAGGCCGAGTTCGGCGCCGACGCCTCGCGTGTCCAGTGCGTTGCCAACACGCAGGCCGCGAACGCCTGGGCGACCGGCCAGACGCTGAATTGCGTCTACGCCAAGCCGCTGCTGGGCGGGCAACCTTGCGGCAAGCAGATCGATGGCGTCGCGATCGCGCCGTACTTCGGCATGTACATCGGCTCGGTGAAGCTGGCGCCCACGGTCATCGGCTGGACGACCGAAAGCGACGGCGGCCTGAACAAGATGTTCCAGGAACTCACCGGCGCGAACGAACTTGGCCAGGCCGTCACCGCCCCGCTCACCGCGTTCGGCAGCAACGCCGCCACCGGCGCGATCGCTCAAGTGACCTCCTGGATGGTCGCGAACAAGGCCGCTGCCGACGTGTACGGGCTTCCGATGTACGCCTACGAAGGTGGCCAGGGCCTCGTGTCGGGCAACAACGACCCGACGGTGCTGAACCTGGAATACGCCGCGAACCGCGATCCCCGCATGGGTGCCGCGTACCAGAAGATGCTGACGGCGTGGAAGTCGGCGGGCGGTCAGACCTTCATGCTCTTCAACGACGTCGCCAAGTACAGCAAGTCCGGCATGTGGGGCATGCGTGAAAACCAGTTCGACGAGACGGCTGTGAAGTGGAAGGCCGCAGTCAACTGGCGCGACAAGGTGTCGTGCTGGTGGACGGGCTGCTGATCGAGCGCCACGTCGAACGATCATCGGGAGGGCTTCGGCCCTCCTTTTTCATGGCCGGGCGAAAAGTCCGTCCGGCGGCAGCGAGGCATCGGCAGCGCGCCGCTCGGCCTCAGGCCTTGACCGACGCCGGCGCCCGACCGTCCTCGATCGCGTCGCAGATCCGGCCCAGCACGGCGGCGATCGCGGCGTCCGAATAGTTCTTCCGCACGTGCTCGCGGCCCTGCTCGCCGAGCCGCGCTCGGTAGGCGTCGTCCTCCCACAGCCGGGCGATGGCGCGGGCGAGGTCGTCTCGATCGCCCGGCGCGACCAGCAGTGCCGTCTCGCCGTCGACCACGTAGTCGACGCTGCCCGGGCAGCGCGTCACGATCGTCGCGCGGCCCATGCCCATCGAATCGAGCAGCGTGACCTGGCCGGATGCGGTGGTCGCGTTGGCGACGGGGATCACGCTGACGCGCGCCCCCTGCAACGCGGCGTGGCACTGCGCGAGCGTCAGGCCGGAGCGGACTTCGACGCAGGCCGGGATGTCGAGCCCGTGCACGGCGTGCGGCCCCGCGATGACGACCGTTCGCACCGGGGCGCGGCGCAGGACGTCGAACAGCAGGCGGTAGTCGCGGTTCGCGGAGCCCATCGCGAGCATGTAGGGCTCGGCGGCCTCTTCCTGCGCGACCGGCTCGGCGACCACGCGTTGCAACGGCACGAAGACGATCTTCTCGCGCGGCAGCGCGAAGCACGCGGCGCACTCCTCGATCTCGGCCACCGAGTGCACGATGACGGCGTCGACGCGCTTCAACGCGAATGCGCTGAGGCGGCGCTTGAGGCCTGTCGGCAGCGCGCCGATGTTGAAGGTCCACGCGATGATCGGGATGCGCGGGCGGAACAGCCGCGAGATCAGGCCGCAGGCGACCGCCAGCTGCGGGAAGCACGTCACCATGCCCGTGCCGCCCTGCGCGTGCGCGAGACGCATCGCGCGCCACGCATGCTTGAAGTGGTCGGCCCAGCCCGAGGCGTCCGTCTTCGCGCGCGAGCGGTCGTGCGCGTGATGGGCGCCGACCGTGCGGTAGCTGTGGCGATCGCCCGGCACGTAGCGGCCCAGCCAGCCCGGGCCGTCGGTCTTGATGAACGGCGCAACAATGATCCACTTCATGTCGTTGGTCTCGTTGCCGCGGGGCGGCGCAAGGGGGCGGGCTTCGGCCGCGGAGGCAGGCAATTCTCACGCCAGCGCCGGCACCATGGTCGGCGCGGGGCGTGGCTTCAGATCGTCAGGTTGCCGGGCAGCAGGAACCAGAGGACGCCGGCGCAGATCGTCGACAGCCCGATGATCGCCGCGTCGAACGAGAAGTTCGACAGCCCGAGGCGGCGGAAAATCACGTACGTCACCGGGTACGTCGCCCACGCGGCCGCCGACGAGCCGATGACGAGGCCGATCGGCCCGCCGAGCACGTAGCCCAGCCAGATCCCCAGCCACAGCAGCGCGCTCTGGGCGCCCTGCAGCGCGAGGCTCAGCTTGAGGCGCCGTATGCCCCACAACACGCCGCCGTAGGACGAGGAGACGGCGCCGACCATCATCCCGATGCTCTGGATCTCGAGCGCGTGGGCCGCGCTGGCGTAGCGCGTGTCGTAGAGCACGCCGAAGATCTGCTTGGCCAGCACCAGCATGAACAGGTTCGCGACCCAGCTCGGGAGCACCTGCATGGCGCGGGCCTTCAGCAGCGCGACGCGCAGGCGCTGCATGTCGCCGGTGCGCCCCAGCTCGGCGTATGCGGGCATCAGCACGCGCTGCGCGACGCGCTGGATCGCCTGCCACGGCATCGTCGACAGGCCGGCGGCCAGGCTGATCAGGCCGAGCGTGCGGCTGTCGACCAGCGTGCCCGAGATGAGGCGGCTGCCGTCGCCCGCGGCGAACGTCAGCGACGAGGTCAGCAGCGACATCCGGCCCACCGAGATGATCGACGCCGCCTGCGACTTCGCCCAGTGGAAACGATTGCGCGGCCCGTGCAGGACGATGTGGCCGCTGATCACGGAGACCACCAGCGACAGGTTCGAGCCCCACGCCAGCGAGGTCGTCGTGCGCCACCACCAGGCCAGCGCCGCGGTGATGGCGACGGAGGCGAGCTGGTTGTAGAGGTCGAGCTTGACGCGGCGCTTGGCCTGCAGCTGGCGGTCCGCCAGCGCGTAGTTCGTGGAGTTGAAGCCGGCCAGCACCGGGCCGAGCGAGACGATGCGGAACAGCGGCTCGAGCTTGATGTTCTGGAACGCGAGCGCCAGCGGGTGTGCGCAGCAGAAGATCAGCAGGCCGATGCAGCAGCCGCGGAACACCTGGATCGTCCACGCGGTGTTCAGGTAGCTGTCGTCGACGTCCTTCGCATGGATGACGATGCCGCTGGAGATGCCCAGGTCGCTGAGCAGCGTGACGCCGGCGTTGACCGCGAACACGACGGCCATCATGCCGAAGGCCTCGGGGAACAGCAGCCGCGTCAGGATCAGGTTGGTGAGGATGCGGATGACCTGGCTGCCGACATAGCCGGCCAGCACCCAGCTGCTCGCGGATACCACGCGTTGACGGAGGTTCATCAGCGACTCTCCAGGCAGAGGGGGCGCGCCGTGCGACACGGCGTGGGCATGGCGGCCGGCCGGCGCGCCGATGTCGGACGGGGATGGATCATGAGTCGGAACGGGGTGGGCGCGAGGCGCGGGGTGCGCGGCTCGGAGAAGGCCGCGCCACGCGAAATCGCTTGCGGCCCGCAGCGCATCGACGAGGCGACAACCTTCACCAGGGGCGCGTCACGCCGAGATGCGCGAAGCGCTCGGTGACGGGCGCGACCGGCAGCGCGGACGGGTCGGCAACGACCTCGCCCTTGTATCGCATGTAGCACAGCGGCGCGGCCAGCAGGAACAGGAAGACGAACGGCATCACGTGGTAGGTCGACGTCGTCACGGCCACGAAGGCGCAGGCGAGGTTCATCGAGATGAACGAACGCAGGAAGGTGTCGACGCGCGTCTTCGGCAGTGCGCGGCCGAGGGTCGCCAGCATCCGGCCGATGAGCAGGATCGTGGGCATGATGTACAGGGTCAGTCCGATCAGGCCCGTGTTCAGCGCCACGATGAGGTAGGTGTTGACCAGGTCGACGATGCCCTCGCCCTGCTTGAAGGCCTGCAGGTAGGACATGTAGTTCGCGACACCGAGCGCCGGGCTCTGCTTGATCAACGCGAGCGCGGCGTCGAGAAGCTGGCGACGATATTCGATCGTGGCGAATTCCTGCTGCGTGGAGCCCGACAGCGCTCGCAGCGCGTCGAAGATGACCTGGTCCTCGCCCGAAGCCTTGATGATGACGCCGGCGATGAGGATGCCGATCAGGCCGATCGTATAGACCCGTGCCGAGCACCAGCGCAACGCGATCATGCTGCCCGCCCACAACACCAGGCCCAGCAAGGGCCCGCGCGACCACGTCGACACCATCGCCACCAGGAACACGACGTTGATCGCGAGGTTGACCGGGCGTCGCCATTGGCGGTCCGACAGCCACGCCCACGTGCCGATGCCCGCGATCATGATGAAGGACAGGATGATGGGCTCCGGCGTCACCGACTGCACGCGGAGCATGCCGCCGCGCATCAGCCCCTGCGAAGCTTGCCACTGCTGGCCGTAGATGCCCTGCAGCGGCGCGTAGATCAGGCGCTGGATCGCGCTCTCCGTCACGCCGATGCTGGCCATGAAGATGCAGGCGAGCGCGAAGTACGTGGCGACGAAGCGCAGGTCCGCCATCGAGCGGATGCCGCGAGTCATCACGTAGTAGGGCAGCACGACCTCGAGGAACATCGTCACCAGCAGGCGCAGGATCCCGGTGTAGCTGAGGTATCCGGCGCTCAGGATGACGAACAGGATCTGATAGGCGTAGACGAGCACATCCATCACCAGGAACGGATTCTTCTCGGTGCCGCGACGGCGGAAGAAAAGCTCGACGGCGGCGGGCAGGAGCAGCACCAGCGAGAGCATCCGCACGTGGGTCAGGGCCAGCACCGAGTTGATGTCGCCGACGCCCCCCAGCGCGAGGCTGAGCGGCGGGAAGACGAACAACAGCAGGAAGAATGCCGCGACACGCGCCTTGTAGTCGCCCCCGAGCACGCGTCCGCAGACATAGCCGACGACGCCGACGCCGAGGATGAACAGCGAAGGCAACCGCGCCATGAACGCGACGACGGAGGCCGCCACGATGATCTTCCAGGCCGTGCGATATTGCTTCGGCGACAGCAGGTCGCGGAACCCGGCGCGCGCGCACAGCGCGGCGATCGCCGAGACCACGAGGACGGTCAACAAAAGCTTTATCTGGTAGACCACGGCATCAGCCTCATCAATGGTTGCGCGCGGCCGGCGACTGGCGCGATTCGGGTGCGGCATCGTCGCCCGCAAGGGCGTGATGCGCGATGGGATTGTAGGGGCTGAGGCTGTCGCGGCATCCCGGCGCCCGGGCGCGGATGCCGCACTTTTGCGCACTCCGCCCCGGGCCGCGGGCCGGGCGCGCGCGTAAGCATCGTGCGGCGCTCAACGCGGCGCAGTGGGCGCGGTCGCGCCCGGGACGCTGGTGCGGGCGTCGTGCGCCCGTCGCAGGACGGCGAGCCACTCGTGCGCCAGCGTCGACCAGCGCCACGATTGCGCCTGGGCGCGCGCGGCGACGGACATGCGCTCCGCCAGCGCCCCGTCGAGCGCGAGCGTCGTCATGTGTCGGCCCAAGCCGCGGGCGATCTCGTCCGGCTCGCCGGCCGGTACGAGGTAGCCGGAGACGCCATGCTCGATCAGCAGTTGCGGGCCGCCCCAGTCGAGGCAGATCGACGGCAGGCCCAGCGCCATCGATTCCTGGACGACCATGCCGTTGGCGTCCTCCAGCGTCGGCAGCACCATGCCGCGGTAGCCGCCCAGGGAATCGACCAGGTCCTCGCGCTTCGGATACCAGTCCAGGAAGCGCACCCGCGACTCGAGGCCTAGCGACTTCGCGAGCGCCATGCAGCGCTCGAGCTGCGGGCCGCGGCCGACGATGTCGAGGCAGACCGACGGATCGGCGTGCTTCAGTGCCTCGATGATCAGCGCGGTGCCCTTGTGGAAGACGAGCCGCCCGAAGTGCACGAAGCGCGGGTTGACGCCGGCGTGCGCGATGCGCGGGCGATCGAGCAGCGTCTCGTCGACGCCGCAGTCGAACGCGTCGACCATGCGCGAGTCGCTGCAGCCGGCGACGCGCAGCGATTCGCGCGTCCGGTCGCCGCCGGCCACGAGGATCAGGTCGGCGCCCCGGATGCTGCTGAACGTGGCGCGCTGCAGGCGTTGCAGCGGCATGTGGGTGCGCCGCCGCCAGCGCGCGAGCGCCGATTCGTTGGCGCGGAACGACGCCGGGTAATAGATGTTGCCGTTGATCGGGCCGAGCGCGTTCAGGTGCCGGCGCGACATCGCGCGCGGTGCGACCGGCGAGTTCGGCTCGGTCTGCCAGACCACCGCGGGCGCGCCGGCGGCCAGGCGCTCGGCCAGCCTGACGGCCTTGTACGAGAACCACGGGTTGAGCAGCAGCCGCAGCGGGCGGATCTTCCAGAGCAGGCGCGACACCGCCGTATCGTCGATGAAATGCACGCCGGGCAGGCGCAGCCGGCCCTGGATCTCGTCGCGGTTGCGGGCGTGCGTGATCTGCACGACGTCCGGCGAGATCTTGCTCATCTCGCGGAAGATGTGGAGGGCCTTCATCGCCTCTCCGCCCATCTGCTCCGATACGTTCGGCGCGACCAGGATTGTTTTCATGACCATGTTTGCTTGCCCGGTTGTCACCGATCGACCGAGGCGGGTTCGGCGGCGGGGCGCCACGCCGTCGGCGCCGGCCGTGCCGGAATGCAGTGAAAAATCTGCGAGAATTTAAGGCAACGAGCGCCAAGGCGACGGATTCTATGATGCCCGAGATTGCAAGAAACAGGCCCGTCGCGGCGGGTGCGCGGCTCGGCATCGTCGTGATCGGCCGCAACGAAGGCGCACGGCTGGAGCGCTGCCTCACGTCGCTGCTGCCGACCGGCGCCCGGATCGTGTACGTCGACTCCGGCTCCACCGACGGCTCCGTCGACCTCGCGCGCGGCCTCGGCGCCGACATCGTCAGCCTGGACATGCGCCGCCCGTTCACCGCGGCGTGGGCGCGCAACTGCGGCTGGCGCCGCCTGCTCGAACTCGAGCCGGACACCGCGCGCGTGCACTTCTTCGACGGCGACTGCGAGGTCATCGCCGGCTGGATCGATGCCGCGATGGCGACGCTGGACGCGCATCCGGAAATCGGCGTCGTCTGCGGGCGCCGCCGCGAGCGCTACCCCGACGCCTCGACCTTCAACCGCCAGTGCGAGATCGAATGGAACGCCGGCGCCGGCGAGGTCCGCTCGTGCGGCGGCGACGCGCTGATGCGGGTCGACGCGCTCGTGGGCGTCGGCGGCTACCGCGACGGCCTCATCGCCGGCGAAGAGCCGGAGCTGTGCGTGCGCCTGCGCGCCGCGGGCTGGAAGATCTGGCGCCTCGATCGCGACATGGCCTGGCACGACGCCGCGATGACGCGCTGGTCGCAATGGTGGAAGCGCAGCAAGCGCGCGGGGCACGCGTTCGCGGAAGGCGCCGCGCTGCACGGCGCCGCGCCGGAGCGCCATTACGTCGCGGAGGAGCGGCGCGCCCTGATCTGGGGCGTCGCGTTGCCGCTTCTGATCGTGGTCGCCGCGGCCGTCCATCCGTCGGGTTTGCTGCTCATCTTGCTGTATCCCTTGCAAATGCTGCGGCTGGCGCTGCGTCCGCAGCGGGCGGCGCGGGAGGCGCAGGCCGCTTGGAGCCGCGCTTTCTTCCTGGTTGCCGGCCGTTTTCCCGAGGCGGCAGGCGTCTTGCTTTTCTGGCGTCGCAGATGGGGTGGTCAAGCCAGCACCCTGATCGAATACAAATAGGCCGCGCGCGCTCTGCGATGATCGCGCGCTTCATCTCGCGCGCGGTTCGCGCATGCCTTTCCACCGGAAGCCGCCCACAATGACTCCTCACGATCGCTACGCGCTCATCTCGCCGTGTCGCAACGAAGCCGACTACATGCGCGAGACGCTGGACACCGTCGTCGCCCAGAGCGTGACGCCGGCGCTCTGGGTGATCGTCGACGACGGCTCGTCCGACGCGACGCCGGCCATCCTCGCGGAGTACGCGCAGAAGCATTCGTGGATACGCATCGTCACGCGCAAGGATCGCGGCCACCGCGCCGTCGGCCCCGGCGTGATCGACGCGTTCTATGCCGGCTACGAGACCATCGTGCCGACCGATTTCGACTACGTCTGCAAGCTCGACCTCGACCTGCGGCTGCCCCCGCGCTATTTCGAGATCCTGATGGAGCGCATGCGCGCCGAGCCGCGGCTGGCCACGTGCAGCGGCAAGGCCTACGTGGTCGAGGGCGACGGCCTGATCCCCGAGCGCCACGGCGACGAGACCTCGCTGGGCATGACCAAGTTCTACCGCGTGCGGGCGTTCCAGGAGATCGGCGGCTTCGTGCGCCAGGTGATGTGGGACGGCATCGACTGCCACGAATGCCGCCGCAAGGGCTGGATGGCGCGCAGCTGGGACGAGCCCGAGCTGCGCTTCGTGCACCTGCGGCCCATGGGGTCGAGCCAGCAGAGCGTCTACACCGGCCGCATGCGCCACGGCTTCGGCCAGTACTTCATGGGCACGGGCTTCTTCTACATGCTCGCCAGCGCGCTGCTGCGCATGACGCAACGGCCCTACGTGCTCGGCAGCATCGCGATGTTCTGGGGCTGGCTCAAGAGCGCGCTGCAACGCGCGCCGCGCTACGGCGACGAGAGCTTCCGCCAGTTCCTGCGGCAGTGGCAGCGGCGCTCGCTGATCGTGGGCAAGGCGCGCGCGACGCAGGAGATCGACGAGCGCAACGCCGCGCTGTGGGGCGGCGGCGCGAGCACCGCGCCGTTGCGCCGCGAGGAGGCCGCTTGAAGGTCGCCTACGTCGTCAACCAGTATCCGAAGGTCAGCCACACCTTCATCCGGCGCGAGATCTTCGCGCTCGAGCGCCAGGGCGTGGCGGTCGACCGCTACGCGATGCGCGGCTGGGACGCCGACGTCAAGGACGCGCAGGACATCGCCGAGCGCGAGCGCACGCACCACGTGCTGCGCGAGAGCCTGCCGGCGCTGGTCGCCCGGGCGATCGGCCGCTCGCTGCGGCATCCGGGCCGCGCGCTGCGGGCGTTGAAGGCGGCGCTGGCGATGTCGCGCCAGGCCGAGCGCTCGTGGCCGTACCACCTGATGTATTTCGTCGAGGCCTGCACGCTGGCCGACTGGTTCGAGCGCGACGGCATCGACCACGTCCACGCGCACTTCGGCACCAATTCGACCGAGGTCGCGATGCTCGCGCACCTGCTGTCCGGCGTGCCGTACAGCTTCACGGTGCACGGGCCGGAAGAGTTCGACAAGCCGAAGTTCCTGCACCTCGCGTCGAAGATCCGCCACGCGGAATTCGTCGTCGCGATCAGCAGCTACGGGCGCAGCCAGCTGTGGCGCTGGCTGCCCGCCGATCAATGGCGCAAGGTGCAGGTCGTGCATTGCGCGCTCGAGAAGCCGTTCTTCGAGGCCGCGGAGCGCATCGTCTCGCAGCAGGCACCGCGCTTCGTCAACGTCGGCCGGCTCTGCGCGCAGAAGGGTCAGCTGCTGCTGATCGAGGCGGCGGCCGTGCTCGCGCGGGAAGGGCGCGTCTTCGAGCTCGTGCTCGCCGGCGACGGCGAGATGCGCGACGCCATCGAGGCCGCGATCCGCCGCCACGACCTCTCGAGCCGGGTGCGCATCACCGGCTGGATCGACAGCGCCACGGTGCGCGCCGAGATGCTGGCGGCCCGCGCGCTCGTGCTGCCCAGCTTCGCGGAAGGCCTGCCGGTCGTGATCATGGAGGCGATGGCCGTCGGCCGGCCCGTGATCTCGACGCGCATCGCCGGCATCCCCGAGCTCGTCCGCGACGGCACGGACGGCTGGCTGGTCCCGCCCGGCAGCCTCGAGGATCTCGCCGCCGCGATGCGCGACTGCCTCGACGCCGACGCCGACCGGCTCGCGCGCATGGGTCTGTCGGCGCGGGCGCGGGTCGAGCAGCGGCACGACGTCGACACGGAGGCTGCCAAGCTGCGCCAGCATTTCGAGTCGGTCGTGACGCCCCAGTCGACGCGCGCCGTCGTGCCGGCGGTGGCGCCGTGAAGCTCGCACGGCTGTCCGCGCTCGACGGCTGGCGCGGCATCAGCATCGCGCTGGTGCTGCTCGGCCACCTGTTTCCGCTGGGGCCCAAGGTGTTGCAGCTGAACGTCGCCACGGCCGGCGAAGGCATGGCGATCTTCTTCACGCTGTCGGGCTTCCTCATCACGCGGGTGCTGCTGAAGGGCGACACGATCCGCTCGTTCCTGATCCACCGCTTCATGCGCATCGTGCCGCTGGCGTGGCTCGCGATCGCGCTGACGCTGACGTTCGAGCAGGCCGACGCGCGCGCCTGGCTGCCGCACCTGCTGTTCTACGTGAACGAGGACAACGCCTGGCTCACGTTGGGCACCCAGCACTTCTGGAGCCTGTGCGTGGAGGTGCAGTTCTATGTCGCGGTCGCATTGCTGGTCGCGACCTCGGGCCGGCGCGCATTGTTCCTGTTGCCGCTGCTGGCGCTCGTGGTCACAGGCCTGAAGATCTGGACCGGCAAGCCGATGGCGATCAACACGGAATTCCGCGTCGACGAGATCCTCGCCGGCTGCACCCTCGCGCTGGTCAACGAACACCGGCGCGCCTGGCTGCAGGGCATTCCGCAGGTCGTTCCGTGGCTGCTCTTCCCGCTGCTGCTGCTCTCCGCGCACCCCGACGGCGGCCCGCTGAATTTCTTGCGTCCCTACATCGCGGCCACGATGGTCGGCTCGACGCTGTACCTCGCGCAGGAAGCGCGGCTGTCGCGCGTCCTCGACAGCCGGGTGCTTCGCTACCTGGCGCTGATCTCGTACGCGCTGTACGTGGTGCACGGCTGCCTCACGGCGACCTGGCTGGCGTCGGGAAGCACGATGGTGAAATACCTGAAGCGGCCGCTGTTCATGGCGGTCACCTTCGGCCTGGCGCACCTGTCGACGAAATACTACGAGCGGTATTTCATCGACCTCGGCAAGCGCCTTGCCGGGGTTCGGCCGGCGGCCGTGTCGCCCGACGCGCACTGACATTCCGGAATTACTTCTCCATTGGCTGCTCGGCAGTGGCGCGCGGCCGTCGGCGCAGTTCAGGCGTGGCAAAATCCGCGGTGCGATGATGGGCGTGCCCCCGAAATCGACGGCGCCAGCAACAAAGACGAATCGATCGAAGGGGAGCGGACATGGGCGACACCACTGTGCAACGTAGCCGCACTCGGACACACCGAGCGGCGCCGCCACGACCGGGGTCCGCATGCGCGTGAACCCTCCGTGGCCGCGCCAGCCGCTGCTGAACGTCTGGGCCGACGATCTCTCGATGGACGAGCTCCTGCGGGAGATGGACGGCAACGCCGGCGTCGTCTTCACGGTGAACCCGGACCACCTGTACCACCTGCAGCACAGCTCCGACTTCGTCCGCGCCTACCGGTCGGCGGACATCATCACCGTCGACAGCCACTACGTCCGCGTGCTGCTGTCGCTGCTCGGGCGGCGCGTCGTCAACCGGCTGCCGGGCTCGGACATCGTGCCGGCGTTCTGCGCGCGCAACGCCGGCAATCCGGACGTGCGCATCTTCCTGCTCGGCGCCAAGCCGGGCGTGGCGCAGATCGCGCTCGAGAAGATGAACCTCAAGGCGGGCCGCCGGATGGTTGTCGGGGCGCACGGGCCGTCGATGAACTTCGTCAACGATCCCCAGGAGATCGACGAAGCCATCGCGATGATCAACGACAGCGGCGCCAACGTGCTGCTGGTCGGGCTGGGCGCGCCCAAGCAGGAGATCTGGCTGGCCAACGTGCGCGCGCGGCTGCCGAACGTCCGCGTGATGATGGGCGTCGGCGCCACGATCGACTACGAGGCCGGCGCGGTGGTGCGCGCGCCGGTGTGGCTGCGCCGCATCGGGCTCGAATGGAGCTATCGCGTTTATACCGAGCCGCGGCGCTATCTCATGCGCTACGTTCGCAGCTCGAAGTTCGTCTGGTGGATGCTGATGGACCGCCTCGGTCGGTACAAGGATCCGTTCGACGGCCAGCCCGCCTCGCAGCGACGTTGACCCTTCCCTTCCCCGTTTTTCCGGCGACACCACAATGAATTCCAAGCCCTACCTGCGCCTGTCCCCCTTGTGCCTCTGCCTGCTGGCGGGCGTTGCCCGTGCGGATCTCGAGCCGTACTCCTTCGGCGCGACCGAGACGATCCAGCACCAGAGCAACATCAACCGCACCGCGGATGAGCAGAGCGGCGACTGGGTTTCCGGCACCGAAGTGCGCGGCGCAGTCGACCAGACGTTGGGTCGCGAGAGAGTGCAGGCGACGGCGGCGGTCGACCTGAACCGTTACAAGGAATTCAAGGAGCGCAACAGCACGAGCTATGCCGCGAAGGGCGAGTTCGACTGGAGCACGATCGGCGACCTCTCCGGCGCGCTCGGCGCCGATTCGCGCCGGCGCAACTATTTCTACGGCTTCGACGGCGAGACGCTGTCGGATGCGAAGAACATGCAGTCGGACAACCACGTGTTCGCGCGTGCCCAGCTCGGTGGCGTCGGCCGCTGGACGATCTTCACCGGCTTCGACGCCAACCACCGCGATTACTCGGAAGCCACGTTCAAGGCCAACGAGGAACGCCAGTGGTCCTGGAACGGCGGCACCAGCTACGCCACCAGCCCCGATCTGCAGTTCGGCGTCACCGGTCAGTACGTGCGCGGCGAGTACCCGCATTTCGACGTCGGTGGCGGCAAAAGCCAGTTCAGCCTGCGCTCGATCGACCTGACGACGAAGTGGCAGGTCAGCGCGGCGACGTCGTTGAACGCGACCGCCGGCTACACCAGCCAGCACAGCGACCAGCAGCCGGACAACAACTACTTCAACGGCTCGCTGGATTGGACGTGGACGCCGCCGTCGCGCTTCCGCGTGCAACTGGGCCTCGTCCGCGATTCGAACTCCGACACGGGGCAGGGCGGTATCGTCACGACCAACATCTCCGGCCGGTCGATCAACAACGTCGCCCACCTGGAAGTCGGCTACGAGCTGAGCTCGCGGATCTCGCTCGATGCGTCCGCGCGCTACACCGACCGGGACTATTCGAATGCGATCCTGCCGGCGGGCGAGACGTCTACGCCGGCGCGCCTGAACGGCCACAACCGGACAACCCAGGTTGGCCTGCGCGCGCGCTACCAGGTGTCGCGGATCGCGGACCTGAGCTGCGGTTTCTCGCGCGAAGTGCGCCGAGCCGACGCGTCGGCCGCGCGCCTGACGCCCGGCTACACCAACAACACCACCGACTGCGCGGCGTCGGTCAACTTCGACTGATGTGCCTGCGGGCCGTTTCCCTGTTTCACCGGTTTCCTTTCGCGAATAGAAGAACATGACAGTCGTTGCAGTCGTCGGCCTCGGTTATGTCGGCCTTCCCCTCGTGGTGGAGTTCGGCAAGCTGGGTCGCACCATCGGGTTCGACATCGCGGTCGACAAGGTCGCGAAGTGCCGCGCGGGCACCGATCCGTCGCGCGAGATCCCGGACGCCGAGATGGCGCTGGCCACCTACGCCGAATACACCTCGGACGCCGAGGACCTGCGCAACGCCGACGTGATCATCGTGGCCGTGCCCACGCCGGTCGACCAGGCAAAGATTCCCGACTTCGGCCCGTTGATCGGCGCCTCGCGCGCGATCGGGCCGTACCTGAAGGCGGGCGCGACGGTGGTGTACGAATCGACCGTCTATCCGGGCGCGACCGAGGAGGTCTGCATCCCCGAGCTGGAGCGCACGTCGGGCAAGCGGTGGAAGACGGACTTCTTCGTCGGCTACAGCCCCGAGCGCATCAACCCGGGCGACCGCGAGCACATGCTGACGAACGTGATCAAGGTCGTGGCGGGCGACACGCCCGACACCCTCGAGCGCGTCGCGGCCCTCTACGAACGCATCGTCGCGCCGGGCGTGCACCGCTGCTCCAGCATCAAGGCCGCCGAGGCCTGCAAGGTCATCGAGAACACGCAGCGCGACCTGAACATCGCGTTGATGAACGAGCTCGCGATCATCTTCGACAAGGTCGGCATCGACACCTCCGAAGTGCTCGAGGCCGCCGGCACGAAGTGGAACTTCCTGAAGTTCAAGCCGGGCCTGGTCGGCGGCCACTGCATCGGCGTCGATCCGTACTACCTCACGCACAAGGCCGAGACCCTCGGCTACCACCCGCAGGTGATCCTGGCCGGCCGCCGCATCAACGACGGCATGGGCAAGTTCATCGCGGAGCAGACCGTCAAGCAGATGATCGCCGCCGGCAACGCGATCAAGGGCGCGCGCGTCACCGTGCTGGGCCTGACGTTCAAGGAAGACTGCGCCGACCTGCGCAACAGCAAGGTCGTCGACATCATCAACGAGCTGAAGACCTACGGCGTCGAGGTGTTCGTGCACGACCCGCAGGCCGACGGCGCGGAAGCGGTGCACGAGTACGGCGTCGAGCTGACGGCGTGGGACGACCTGCCGCGTGCGGACGCGATCGTCGCCGCCGTGGCGCACCGCGAATACCGGGCGCTGCCGCTCGACCAGGTCGTCGCGAAGCTGGCCGACGGCGCCTGCTTCATCGACGTGAAGGCCGCGTTCCCCGAGGCCGAACTGAACGCGCGCGGGCTGCGCGTCTGGCGGCTCTGAGCGGAGCCGCCGCGGCCGGACGCGCGATGAAAGTCCTGATCACCGGCGCGGCCGGCTTCATCGGCATGCATGTCGCGCAGCGCCTGCTCGCGCGCGGCGACACCGTCGTCGGCATCGACAGCCTCAACGCGTACTACGACCCGGCGCTGAAGCACGCGCGGCTCACCGAGCTCGCGAAGGATCCCCATGCCGCGGCGTTCCGCTTCGAGCCGATGGACGTCGCCGACGGCGCCGCGCTCGACGCGCTGTTCGCGCGCGAGCGCTTCGACCGCGTCGTGCACCTCGCGGCGCAGGCCGGCGTGCGCTACTCGATCGACAACCCGCTCGCGTACGGCGAGGCGAACCTGCGCGGCTTCCTGAACGTGCTCGAGGCGTGCCGGCATCATCCGGTCGAGCACCTCGTGTACGCGAGCAGCTCCAGCGTCTACGGCGGCAACGCCAAGATGCCGTTCTCGGAAGGCGACAGCGTCGACCATCCGGTGAGCCTCTACGCCGCGACGAAGAAGGCCAACGAGCTGATGGCGCACACGTACAGCCACCTGTACGGGATCCCGACGACGGGCCTGCGCTTCTTCACGGTCTACGGGCCCTGGGGCCGGCCCGACATGGCTTACTTCTCGTTCACGCGCGACATCCTCGCCGGCCAGCCGATCGCGGTCTACAACGACGGGAAGATGATGCGCGACTTC
>JASLEM010000180.1 GCA_030151165.1 Burkholderiaceae bacterium | reverse complement strand
CTCGCTGGGCCAGGTGCTGCTGCGGCTGTTCCAGACCTCGCGGCGCTTCAACGTCGAGATCCAGCCGCAGCTCGTGCTGCTGCAGAAGACGCTGCTCAACGTCGAGGGCCTGGGCCGCCAGCTCGACCCCGAGCTCGACCTCTGGAGCACGGCGCAGCCCTTCCTCGAGCGCTGGATGAACCAGCAGATCGGCTGGCGCGGCTTCATCGACAAGCTGAAGGACGAGGCGCCGCGCTACGCGCACTTCCTGCCCGAGCTGCCGCGCCTGATCCACCAGTCGCTGTCCAAGGCCGCGCACACGATCGAGGACGACGCCACCGCCACGCACAAGTTCATCACCGAGCTGATGCGCGAGCAGAAGCGCACCAACCGGCTGCTGCATGCGCTGCTGTGGCTCGGCTGGGGCTTCCTGATCGGCGTGGTGATCGTCGGGCTGAAGCTGACGCTGCGGTTCTGAGGCGGGCAGGGCGGACACGCCCGGCCACGCACGGGACGTGAACGCGCGGGACGTGAACGCGTCACGAAGCGGACGCAGACTCGGCGTCCGATGCTTGTTTCGTGACGAAAAGCCCCCATTTCCGGCACTGTCCGCCCGTCCTGCCGGGGGCTTCGCGCCCGAGGCGGGCCGGGCATCCTATAATTTCCTGTTTCGAATCGAGAGTCCAGACATGCCGATCTACGCGTATCGCTGCGCAGCGTGCGGCCATTCGCGCGACGTGCTGCAGAAAATCTCCGACCCGGTGCTCACTGCGTGCCCGGTCTGCGGCGCCGGCCAGTTCCAGAAGCAGGTGACTGCCGCCGGGTTCCAGCTGAAGGGCTCGGGCTGGTACGCCACCGATTTCAAGGGCGGCACCAGCGCGCCCGCCGTGGCGCCGTCCGGCGACGGCGGCTCGTCCGCGCCCGCCGCGGCGCCCGCGCCGGCCCCGTCGTCCGACGGCGGATCGTCCAGTGGCGGCGGCACGAGCGCGTCGGCGTCGTCCTCCGGCTCGCACGGCGGCGGCAGCTGCGCGTGCCACTGAACCCGCGCGCGATGCCCGTCACCGTAGCCGCGGCCGTCCGCGGCGGGAGCCCTTCTTGAGAAAGTACCTGTTCGCCGGCCTGCTGGTGTGGCTGCCGCTGGCGGTCACCGTCGGCGTGCTCACGTGGGCGATCGGCCTGATGGACGGGCTGTTCCACGGCATCCTCGGCGCCATCCAGCGCGTGTTCGGCGACGGCACGCAGAACGTCACCGACCTGCTCAAGAGCGTCCCGGGCCTGGGCGTGATCCTGCTGGTGCTGCTGCTGCTGCTGACCGGCATGTTCGTCACCAACATGGTCGGCGCGTGGTGGCTCAAGCAGTGGAACCGGCTGCTGTCGCACATCCCGATCGTCAAGTCGATCTACGTCTCGGTCAAGCAGGTCTCCGACACGCTGTTCTCCACGAACGGCAACGCGTTCCGCGAGGCCGTGATGGTGCAGTACCCGCGCGAAGGCAGCTGGACGATCGCCTTCGTCACCGGCAGGCCGTCGGGCGAGGTGGCCGCGGCGCTGCCGGGCGAGCACCTGAGCCTGTACGTGCCGACCACGCCCAATCCGACCTCCGGCTTCTTCCTGATGATGCCGGCGGCGGCGTGCAAGCCGTTGTCGATGAGCGTCGACGAGGCCTTGAAATACATCATCTCGATGGGCGTCGTGGCGCCCCCGGCGAGCGTCATCGCGCTGCCGGTGGGGGCCGACCCCAATCGGGTGGGCTGAACGCCCCGAGGTCATCGGCGTTCAGTCCTGAGGGTGATCCCCCGCCTCCGGCCTGCACCAGAATCCCTGTCCTGAATTGCCGAGCCGCGCAGCCCCTCCCGGGGCGCGCCGTGCTTGTCGAACAAACCGTCCAAAACGGAGTACTGCCATGAGAACCACCTACTGCGGCCTTGTCGGCGAAAAGCTGACCGGCCAGACCGTGACCCTGATGGGCTGGGCGCACCGCCGCCGCGATCACGGCAAGCTGATCTTCATCGACCTGCGCGACCGCGAAGGCATCGTCCAGATCGTCTGCGACCAGGATCTCGCCGAGAGCTTCAAGGTCGCCGAGAGCGTCCGCAACGAGTTCTGCCTGAAGGTCGTCGGCGTGGTGCGCGCGCGCACGCCCGACGCGGTCAACCCGAACATGGCCAGCGGCACGATCGAGGTGTTCTGCAGCGAGCTCGAGGTGCTGAACCCGAGCGTCACGCCGCCGTTCCAGCTCGATGACGAGAACCTGTCCGAGACCACGCGCCTCACGCACCGCGTGCTGGACCTGCGCCGCCCGCAGATGCAGAAGAACCTGATGCTGCGCTACCGCGTCGCGATGGAAGTGCGCCAGTTCCTGGACAAGAACGGCTTCGTCGACATCGAGACCCCGATGCTCGGCAAGTCCACGCCCGAAGGCGCGCGCGACTACCTCGTGCCGAGCCGCGTGCACGACGGCCACTTCTTCGCGCTGCCGCAGTCGCCGCAGCTGTTCAAGCAGCTGCTGATGGTGGCCGGCTTCGACCGCTACTACCAGATCACGAAGTGCTTCCGCGACGAGGATCTCCGCGCCGACCGCCAGCCCGAGTTCACGCAGATCGACATCGAGACCTCGTTCCTGACCGAGGTCGAGATCCGCGACATGTTCGAAGGCATGATCCGCTCGGTCTTCAAGAACGCGATCGGCGTCGACCTGGGCGAGTACCCGGTGATGACCTACGCCGACGCGATGCGCCTGTACGGCTCGGACAAGCCCGACCTGCGCGTGAAGATGGAGTTCACCGAGCTGACCGACGTCATGGGCGACGTCGACTTCAAGGTGTTCTCGTCGGCCGCGACGATGCGTGGCGGCCGCGTGGTGGCGCTGAAGGTCAAGGGCGGCGCCGAGATCAGCCGCGGCGAGATCGACGCGTACACCGAGGTCGTCAAGATCTACGGCGCGAAGGGCCTGGCCTGGATCAAGGTCAACGACGTGACCAAGGGCCGCGAAGGCCTGCAGTCGCCCATCGTCAAGAACCTGCACGACAAGGCGATCGCCGAGATCCTCTCGCGCACCGGCGCGGCCAACGGCGACCTGATCTTCTTCGGCGCCGACAAGGCCAAGATCGTCAACGACGGCATGGGCGCGCTGCGCCTGAAGGTCGGCCACTCGGAGTTCGGCAAGGCCAACGGCCTGTTCGAGGACAAGTGGGCGCCGCTGTGGGTCGTCGACTTCCCGATGTTCGAGCGCGACGACGAGGAAGGCCGCTGGAACGCCGTCCACCACCCGTTCACGGCGCCGAAGGACGGCCACGAGGACCTGATGGACACCGATCCGGGCGCGTGCATCGCCAAGGCCTACGACATGGTGCTGAACGGCTGGGAACTCGGCGGCGGCTCGGTGCGGATCCACCGCGCCGACGTCCAGAGCAAGGTGTTTTCCGCGCTGAACATCAGCAAGGAAGACGCCCAGGTCAAGTTCGGCTTCCTGCTCGACGCGCTGCAGTACGGCGCCCCGCCGCACGGCGGCCTCGCGTTCGGCCTCGACCGCATCGTCACGATGATGACCGGTGCCGAATCGATCCGCGACGTGATCGCCTTCCCGAAGACGCAACGCGCGCAGGACCTGCTGACCGGCGCCCCGAGCGTGGTCGACGAGAAGCAGCTGCGCGAACTGCACATCCGCCTGCGCAGCCCCGCCGCCGCGACGCCGTCGGCCTGAGCCTCCCGCACGTGAGCTGACCGGCCGACCGCCGGCTCGAGGCCCGCGCCGCCCCGCTTCATGCGAGGCGCGCGGGCTTTTTCGTTGCCGCGGCGGGCGCGGTCAGGCGGCCTTGCGTTCGCCGTCGGGCAGGAGGTCGTCCGCGGTGGCGGGCACGTCGAGGCGAGGCGCCGGCACGGGATCGACGGCGTGGTCGGACGAGGGCGGCCATGGCGTGCCGCGGCGCGGGCCGAGCAGCGCGGTCGTCAGCGCGGGCGCGATGCGGCGTCCGGCGCGCACCAGCGACAGCGGGCCGACCAGCCCCAGCGCGATGTTGATCGCGATCGTCACCGGATCCGGCAACCCGAGCCGGCGGCCGACGAACAGCATCGGGAAGATGAACAGGTATTGCAGCAGGTAGATGTCGAAGGACTGCCGGTCGAGCGTGCGGCCCGCGGGCCCGGCGAGCCTCGACTCGAAGCGGCGGCAGGCCGCCAGCACGAGCCAGGTGCCCGAGAGCGCCAGCGGCAGCCGCAGCGGGGCCGGCAGCCTGGTCGGGTGGACGACCTGGGCGTAGACGTCCAGGGCGACGAAGACCGCCGCCGCCAGCAGCGACCAGCGGATCCGCGCCAGCTGCTCGCGCAGCGCGTCCAGGTGCTGGCCGAGCTGCGCTCCCAGCCAGTAGTACGCCAGGTAGTAGCCGACGTAGCCGAGCAGGAAGATCGGGATGTCGATCGACGCCAGCTGGAACGCGGCGAGCGCGGCGATCACGAGCCAGCGCGGCGCGCGGGCGACCAGCGGCCAGGCGAGCCGGATCACCAGCAGCGTGTAGATGAACCACAGGTAGAGCGCCGGGCCGTCGCTCGGGAAGAGCAGAACGTCGCGCGCCAGGGAGTCGATCGGCACCTGCCGCTTGACGTTGCCCGCCGCCGCCAGCTTGATGAACGTGAAGACGAGGCTCATCACGACATAGGGCACGAACAGCGCGCGCACCTGGCGTAACGCGTGCGCGCCATAGGTCGCGCGGTTCAGCGGCACGACCGGCGCGGCGAACAGGCCCGTGAGCAGGAAGAACAGCGGCATGTGGAAGGCGTAGATCGTCTTCCAGACGACGGGGAACGTGGTCATCAACGGCTCCGCGTGGCCGATCGTCACGAGGACGATGCCGACCGCCTTGGCCGCGCTCAGGTAGCCGATCCGTGACGCGTTCTGCATGCGCCTCTCCCTTGTTGCCGGCCATTCTGCGGGCCGGCGCCTGCCGGCGGGGCGCCGCGGCTGACGTTCAAGTTAGGGAGAGCGGCCCGCGCGCCGCGGCGCGGGGATCAGGGCTTGGGCACGGCGTGGTCGATCACCACGCGCACGCTGCCGCTCCACGGCGGCACGGGCGGCGAGGTCCCGATCAGGTCGCCGGGCTTCGCGAAGCCGCTTTCCGTCTTCGACACCCGCGCCGTCACCACGACCGCGCTGGCCCGCATGAAGCGGTCGGGCGCGCCGACGAGTTCCTTCTGGCGGATGTCGAAGTCCAGCGGCAGGTTGCTGACGTCCACGCGCATCGCCGCGAGCGGCAGCCCGGTCGGATCGTCGGGCAGGCGCACGACGATGAAGACGGCGTCGTCGGACGAGACCTTGTCGTCGTACTTCGGGTCGATGTCGATGTGGCCCGAGAGCAGCGGCGCGACCTGGTCGGCCTGCGCGGACGACGTGGCCTTGCCCGAAGCGGCGGCCGCCGAGGAGGCCGGCGTCGTCGCCGCCGCGGAGGCGGGCGACGCGCCGTCCGGGAACACGCCGTTCGCGTCCGGCGCGATCGACTGTCCCGCGCGGATGCGCGCGAGGCGCTCGCGCCGCGACGCGTCGTCCTGCACCTGCGCGATGCGGCCGGCTGCCAGCACTTCCTCGCTGCGCCGGCGCAGCCCGGCGTGGCCGGAGAGCAGGTAGGCCGTGATCGCGCTGACGACCACCAGCATCGCGACGACCGCCCACGCGTGCACGCGCCACGGCAGGCGCGGCGCGGGGGTGTCGGGTACGACGATCATCATCAGCCGGCGCAGCAGCGACTTGCGCGTGGCGTCGGCCTCCTCGGTGGGCATCAGGCCCTTGCGCTCGTACTCGTCGATCTGGCGGATGCGGGCCTGGATGCGTTCGACTTCTGGGTTCATGGGGTCTCGCGGGGGAATCGCGCATTTTCGCCTGTCCCGGCGGATTGGCCGATCCGCGGGGATCGCCGGTGGCACGCCGGGGTGGAAATCGGGCGATTCGCCACAGCGCGGCCGACGTCGCGACCGGGCCTCTTCCGGGTTTTTCCGGAATGCACCATAATTGCAATTGCGAATCACTCGCAATAACGATCTCAATTGCGTTGCGTCCCTTTCCAGGAATTCCTTCGATGTCCGTGTCCGTTGTCGTCCCCGCCCGCGTTTCCGCCTTTGTCCGCCATCCGCTGTCCGTCGCCGTGGCCCTGCTGTTGACCACCGGTGCCGCGCAGGCCCAGAGCCAGGTCGCGGCGCCGGCGCCGGCCGCCTCGGCGTCCGCGCCGGACGGCGTGCAGGTCGTGACGATCCGCGCGAGCGCCGATGCCTCGGCCGGCGGCCTGAAGGCGCCGTACGCCGGCGGCCAAGTGGCGCGCGGGGGCCGCGTGGGCATCCTGGGCAGCCAGGACATCATGGAGACGCCGTTCAGCGTCACCAACTTCACGCAGAAGCTCGTGCAGGACCAGCAGGCGCAGAGCATCGCCGACGTGCTGCAGAACGACCCGGCCGTGCGCGTGGCGCGCGGCTTCGGCAACTTCCAGCAGCTGTACATGGTGCGCGGCCTGCCGATCTACTCGGACGACATGTCGTACAACGGCCTCTACGGCCTGCTGCCGCGCCAGTACCTGGCCGCGGAGCTGGTCGAGCGGGTGGAGGTGCTGCGCGGCGCGAGCGCGTTCCTGAACGGCGCGGCACCGGGTGGCAGCGGCCTGGGCGGCGCGGTCGACGTCATGCCCAAGCGCGCGCCGAACCAGCCGCTCAACGAGATCACCGTCGGCACCGAAACCGGCGGGCAGCTGTACGAGGCGCTCGACGTCGCCCGCCGCTTCGGCGACGACAGGAACCTCGGCCTGCGCTTCACCGCCGTCGACCGCGACGGCAAGACCGCCGTCCACGGCGAGAACCGCCGCCTCAGCGTCTTCTCGCTCGGCGCCGACTACCACACGGGCGACCTGCGCCTGTCGGCCGACATCGGCTCGCAGGACCACAAGCTGATCGCGTCGACGCCCAGCATCACCATCGCCGGCGGCCTCGAGATCCCCGCCGCGCCGAACGGCCGCGACCCGATCGCGCAGCCATGGACGTTCTCCAACGAGCGCGACACCTTCGGCACCGTGCGCGCCGAATACGACTTCACGCCCGCGCTGACCGGCTGGGCCGCGGCCGGCCTGCGCGACGGCCACGAGTCGGCCGTCTTCGCCAACCCCACCGTCACCGCCGCGGACGGCACGGCCACGGTCGACCGCTTCGACAACGCCCGCCACGACGTCGTCTCGACCGGCGAAGTGGGCCTGCGCGGCAAGTTCCGCACGGGCGACGTCGGCCACACGGTGATCGCCTCGGCGGCCACGTATTCGCTGGACTCGAAGAACGCCTATGCCTTCGCGGACTTCGCGGGCGTCGGCGTCGGGACGATCTACGACCCGACGTTCGTGACCCCGCCGGACTCGAGCTTCTTCACCGGCGGCAAGCTCACCGACCCGCTGACCACGCAGCGCACCAAGACCGAGAGCCTGGCGATCGCCGACGTGCTGTCGTTCTGGAACGACCGCGTGCTGCTGACGCTCGGCGCGCGCGACCAGCGCATCCAGCAGGCGAGCTACGACTACAACACGGGCGTCGAGAACGCCGGCGCCTACAAGGCCAGCCGCGTGACGCCGGTCGGTGGCGTCGTGTTCAAGGCGAGCCAGCAGGTGTCGGTCTACGCGACCTACGTCGAAGGCCTGGTCGCGGGCGACATCGCGCCGGTCAACGACGGCACGCACGAGGTGTCGAACTCCGGCGAGGTCTTCAAGCCGTACCAGACGAAGCAGGGCGAGCTGGGCGTCAAGGTCGACTTCGGCCGGCTCGGCGGCGCGTTCAGCGTGTTCGAGTCACGCAAGCCGCTGGCGTCGTCCACCGTGCAGGCGGACGGCACCGCGCTCTACGGCGTGGCCGACCACCAGCGCAACCGCGGCGCCGAGTTCACGTTCTTCGGCGAGGCGACGCCCGGCGTGCGCCTGCTGGGCGGCGCGAGCTTCCTGGACACGAAGCTCGATGGCCACAGCGGCATCGGCGCGCCGAAGTCGCAGTTCAACTTCGACACGGAATGGGACGTGCCCTTCCTCGTCGGCCTGACGCTGGACGCGCGCGCCGTCCACACCTCGTCGCAGTTCGCGGACGCCACCAACACGCAGGTCGTGCCGGCGTGGTCGCGCTTCGACCTCGGCGCGCGCTACGCGTTCGACGTCGGCGCCAAGGTCGTCACGCTGCGCGTCCGCGTCAACAACGTCGCCAACCACGCCTACTGGGCGTCGGCGGGTGGCTATCCCGGCTCGAGCTACCTGACGGTGGGCGAGCCGCGCTCGGTGGTGGTGTCGGGGACAATCGATTTCTGATCCTTCCTCGACCCGACCCCCCGACGATGCCCACGCCCGGAGCCCGCGCCCCATGCTGAGTGCCCGCGCGCTGCGGGCCTGGTCGTGGCTGCACAAATGGGCGAGCCTCGTCAGCACGGCCTTCCTGCTGCTGCTGTGCCTCACCGGCCTGCCGCTGGTCTTCCACCACCAGATCGACCAGTGGCTCGGCACGGTCGTCGTGCCGCCCGAGATGCCCGCCGACGCGCCGCAGGTGAGCCTCGACCGCGTGATGCGGGTCGCGAAGGCGCGCTTCCCTGCGAAGAACGGCATGTTCGTCTCGCAGGAGCCGGGCGACGAGCGCGTGTGGTTCGTGACGATGTCGGACACGCCGACCTCGTCGACCGACCTCGTGCAGGTGGCCGTCGACGCCCGCACCGGCGCCGCGCTCGCCGAGCCGAAGATCGACCACGGCGTGATGGCCGTGATCCACGAGTTGCACGTCGACCTGTTCGCGGGCCTCGCGGGCAAGCTGTTCCTCGGCTTCATGGGATTGCTGATGCTGGTGGCGATCGTCTCGGGCGTCGTGCTCTACGCGCCGTTCATGCGCAAGCTGCGCTTCGGCGAGGTGCGGCGCGACCGCTCGCCGCGCGTGAAGTGGCTCGACCTGCACAACCTGCTGGGCATCGCGACGCTGACCTGGGCCGTCGTCGTCGGCGCCACCGGCATGATCAACACGTGGGCCGACCTCGTCATCTCGCACTGGCGCAACGACCAGGTGGCCGGCATGCTGGCGCCGTACCGCGGGCTGCCGCCGGTGACGCGGCTCGGCTCGCTCGAGAAGGCCGTCGCGGCCGCGCGCGCCCGCGAGCCGGGCCTGCAGGTCGCGTTCATCGCGTTCCCGGGCACGTCGTTCAGCAGCGAGCACCACTACACGGTCTTCCTGCGCGGGCGCGAGGCGTTGACGCAGCGGCTCGTCACGCCGGTGATGGTCGACGCGACGACCGGCGAGGTCACGGCCAGCCCGCCGCCGCCCTGGTACCTGACGGCGCTGCTGCTGTCGCAGCCGCTGCACTTCGGCGACTACGGCGGCGTGCCGATGCAGTGGCTGTGGGCGGCGCTCGACGTCGTCACGATCGTCGTGCTGGGCAGCGGGCTCTACCTGTGGCTCGGCAAGCGGTCCGCCGCGAAGGCGTCGGCGCGGGCGAGGGCGGCGGCGTGAGGGCGCTGCTCGCGCTGTGGGGCTGGCCGGTCGCGATCGCGATCGTCAGCGCGGTCGGACTCGTGGGCGGCCTCGTCGGCGACGGCGCGTGGGACGCGCTGTCGTGGGTCGGCCTCGGCGTGCCGACCGCGGCGTGCGCGTGGTTCGGCTGGCGCGGCCGCGGCCGGCCGCCGCGCTAGCATCGCGGGATGACCGCCCCGACCTCATCCACGCCCTCGACCGACACGCCGCGCCCGTTCAAGATCCCCGAGTCCGTCCTCGTCGTGATCCACACGCCGGCGCTCGACGTGCTGCTGATCGAGCGCGCCGACGCGCCCGGCTACTGGCAGAGCGTCACCGGCTCGAAGGACACGCTCGAGGAATCGCTGGTGCAGACCTGCGTGCGCGAGGTCGCCGAGGAGACGGGCATCGCCGTCGGCAGCGCCGCGGTGCCGATGCGGGCGCTGGTCGACTGCGAGCTCGTCAACCTGTACGAGATCTACCCGCGCTGGCGCCATCGCTACGCGCCGGGCGTGACGCACAACACCGAGCATGTGTTCGCGCTGCAGGTGCCCGCGGGCACGCCCGTGGTGCTCGCGCCGCGCGAGCATGTCGCGCAGGCCTGGCTGCCGTGGCGCGAGGCGGCGGACAAATGCTTCTCGCCGTCCAACGCCGAGGCGATCCTGCACCTGCCCCGCTGGCTCGCCGGGCGCTGAGCCGGCGGCGGCGGGCCGTCCGACCCTGCGTCCGACCGTCCGTCCGTCCGATGTTGGCGCGGGGGCTTGCTGTCGCGTGACGGCCAGGGGTGGCATGATCGTTCCGGCATGTCATTTGCCAAGTGGATCTCCCGCGAGCCGTTCGTCGCGGCCTTCGTCCACCTCACCTCGCGCGTCGCCGCGCGACACAGACCGCCGTGATGAACATGTCGTCGGACTTCACCGTCCTGCCGCCGCAGACCGCCACCGCCACCGGCCGGCTGCGCGTGGCCACCTACAACATCCACAAGGGCGTGCGCGGCATGGGTGCCACGAAGCGCCTCGAGATCCACAACCTCGTGCTGGGCGTCGAGGCGCTCGACGCCGACCTCGTGTTCCTGCAGGAAGTCCGCCTGCACCACACGCGCGACGCGCGCCGCTTCGACCAGACGCTGCTCGGCTGGCCCGACCAGGGGCAGGCCGAGTTCCTCGCGCCCGACGGCTACAACTCGGCCTACCGCTCCAACGCGTTCACCAAGCACGGCGAGCACGGCAACGCGCTGCTCTCGCGCTGGCCGCTGGGCGACGTCGGCCACCACGACGTCTCCGACCACCGCTTCGAGCAGCGCGGCCTGCTCTACGTGCCCGTCACCTGGAACGGCGTGACGATCCACGCGATCGTCGCCCACTTCGGCCTCGTGCACTCCAGCCGCATGCGCCAGGCGCAGCGGCTCGGCGAGTACATCGCCAAGGAACTGCCGCCGGACGAGCCGGTGCTCGTGGCCGGCGACTTCAACGACTGGGGCGAGCGCCTCGACCTGCCGATGTCCAAGGCCGGCCTCACGCGCGCGCTCGCGTCCGACCCGCGCATGCCCAAGCGGCCGACGTTCCCGTCGCGCCTGCCCGTCTTCTCGCTCGACCGCATCTACATGCGCGGCTTCCGCTGCGAGGGCACGATGGTGCCGCGCGGCTCGGGCTGGGCGCGGATGTCCGATCATTTGCCGTACGTGGCCGAGCTCGAGCTGGCTTGAGCTAAATTGACGCCCGCGCGACGCGTTCCGGCGCCGCGCGCCGCCCGCCGACGGCGGCCTTCCCCGCCACCCCTGATGGAGAACCGCGATTCGCGCGAAGCGTCGTGAGCGTGCCAATGCGCGCGCCGCCTGGAGCCTCGGCGTCAAGCCGAAGTTCGCCGGCGGCCACCAGGCCGAGCTGCTGCGCGGCGGCGATGCGCTGTTCCCGGCGATGGGTGCGGCGATCGCGCAGGCGCGGCGCACGGTCTGGCTCGCCACGTACATCTTCCACGACGACGCCGTCGCGCAGACCCTCGCGCTGCTGCTGGCCGACGCGGCGCGGCGCGGCGTGCAGGTGCGCGTGGTGGTCGACGGCTTCGGCTCGAAGGCGACGCTCGCGACGATCCGCGCGTGGATGTGCGAGGCCGGCGTCGAGCTCGCCGTGTTCCGGCCGATCGACCGCTGGTGGAGCTACCTCTCGCCCGGCCAGGCGCGGCGGCTGCACCAGAAGCTGTGCGTGGTCGACGGCGAGGTCGCCTTCGTCGGCGGCATCAACCTGATCGCCGACCGCAACGACCTCCACCACGGCTGGAGCGACGCGCCCCGGCTCGACTTCGCGACGCAGCTGCGCGGCCGCGCGGTGCGCGAGGTCGAGCAGGCCGTGCAGGCGATCTGGACACGCGCCACGCTCGGGCGCGTCTGGCGCGACGAGGTGGCGAGCCTCGTTCGCAGCGCCGCGCCGGTCGCGCGCGTGCGCCGCCTCGCGCACCGCATGCGGCTCGTGCGGCCGAAGCGCGCGATGCACGAGCAGGTGGTGCCGCCGGTCAACCTCGCGTTCGTGGTGCGCGACAACCTGCGCCAGCGCCGCTCCATCGAGCGCGTGTACATGGAGGCGATCCAGCACGCGCGCCACCGCGTCGACCTCGTCACGCCGTATTTCTACCCGGGCCACACCTTCCGCCACGCGCTCGTCCACGCGGCCGAGCGCGGCGTGCGCGTGCGGCTGCTGCTGCAGGGCAAGATCGACTACCGGATCGCCGGCGTGGCCGCGCGCGTGCTGTACGACGAGTTGCTGGCCAAGGGCGTGCAGATCTTCGAATACACCCCGGCGTACCTGCACGCGAAGGTCGCGGTGATCGACGACGAGTGGGCCACCGTCGGCAGCTCCAACATCGACCCGCTGTCGCTGCTGCTCAACCTCGAGGCCAACGTCGTCGTCTGCGACGGCGCGTTCGCGCGCCGCGTCGCGGAGGAGCTCGACATCGCCATCGCCGCCTCGCGCCCGGTGCTCGCCCCGCCGTATTCGACCGGCTGGCTGGCCGTGCTGCGGCGGACCTTCGTCGCGATCGTCGCGCACTGGTTCCTGCGCATGGCCGGCATCAACGGACGTTACTGAGGATGCAGCGGGTCGAGCCTGCCCGGCGTGCGTTGCGCGCGCATCGTCTGCGGATCCGGCCCGAAGCGGTTCGGCCCGCGGCGCCCGCGCATGCAGCCGTTGGCCGCCAGCGTGACGAACCAGCCGACCACCGGCACGAAGTTGATCAGCATCCACCACGCCGAGCGGTTGTAGTCGTGCAGGCGCTTGGCCGAGACCGCGATGTACGGCCACGCGAGGATCAGGTTGACGAGCTTGCCGCCGGTGTCCGCGGCGAGCCCGGCGATGTCCATCAGCGCGTTCAGGATCACGCCCGCCACCAGCAGCGCGCCGACGCCGTGCAGCCAGAACATGCGGCGCGAGATGCGGCCGTCCACGTGCAGGTACATCTGGGCGAGCGACAGCGCGTCGCCGCCGCGGCCGAGCGCGATCGAGGCGAGCTCGTCGGCGCCCAGCGGCCCCGCGGCGCGGGCCGGCGCGACGGGCGGCGTGACGCGGGCGGTCGCGTCGTCGATCGGGGGCAGATCCATGGCGGACAGTATTCCACGCGCCCCCGCGCCGGTCTGCCTCTCCGAAGGCCGGGGCGTGCACTCGGCACCCCGGGCGTTGTGCGGGCGCCGCAGATCCGGCCGCTTTCGACGAAGTTCGCCATCACGGGCGTGTCGCGCACGGCCGCGCCGATCGGACGACCATGAGCGCCGACCTCGTCGTCCGCCGCGCCGAAGGCCTCTACTGCCCGGCCGGCGACTTCTACATCGACCCCTGGCGCAAGGTCGAGCGCGCCGTCATCACGCACGCGCACGCCGACCACGCCCGCACCGGCCATCGCCACTACCTGACCGCGCAGCGCGGCGTCGGCGTGCTGCGCGCACGGCTCGGCCGGATCGACGTGACCGGCCTCGCCTGGGGCGAGCCGCTCGTGATCGGCGACGCCCGCGTCAGCCTGCACCCGGCCGGCCACATCCTCGGCTCGGCGCAGGTGCGCATCGAGGTCGGCGGCGAAGCCTGGGTGCTGGCCGGCGACTACCACCTCTCGACGCTGGGCGACACCAACCCGACCTGCGAGCCCTTCGAGCCCGTGCCCTGCCACTGCTTCGTGACCGAGGCGACCTTCGGCCTGCCGATCTACCGCTGGCCGCGCCACGCGGACGTCTTCGCCGACATCGACCGCTGGTGGCAGGGCAACGCGCAGGCGGGCGAGGCGAGCATGGTCGGCGCCTACAGCCTCGGCAAGACGCAGCATGTGCTGGCGGGCGTCGACGCGTCGATCGGGCCGCTCTACGTGCATCCGGCCGCGTTGATCGCCTCCGCGGCCG
>JASLEM010000106.1 GCA_030151165.1 Burkholderiaceae bacterium | reverse complement strand
GCCACGTCGACGATCTGCTCGCGCAGTTCCTCGGCCGTGCCCAGCGGCATGAAGTAGACCGACATCTTCGTCAGGTCGGGGATGTTGCGCTCCAGGAACTTGATCGGCTCCTTGAGCTGCAGCGCCAGCAGGCGGCGCAGGCCGGCGCGGTGTTTCGCGGCGGCGACATCGGGCTCGTCGAACACCTCGATCTCGACGTGCGAGCCCTTGTCGATCAGTGCGGGGAAACCGATCAGCGTCTGGCCGCCCTTGGCGATCTCCATGAGCTCGGGCAACTGGCCGAAGGTCCACGCCGTGTACTTCGCCGCCGCCACGGCCGCCGGCGGCGCAGTACACGAGCTGGACCTTCGGCGAGTTGCCCGAGCTGATGGAGATCGCCAAGGGCGGCCAGACGCTGATCGGCTTCCCGGCGCTGATCGACAAGCAGACGCACGTCGAGATCGAGGTCTTCGACGAGCCGGACGTCGCCGCCGCGAAGCACCGCGCCGGGTTGCGCCGGTTGCTCGCGCTGTCGCTGAAGGAGCCGATCAAGTTCCTCGAGAAGAACATCCCCGACCTGACGAAGATGTCGGTGTTCTACATGCCGCTCGGCACGGCCGAGGAGCTGCGCGAGCAGATCATCGACGTCGCGATCGACCGCGCGTTCCTCGAGGAGCCGCTGCCCGCCAACGAGGTCGACTTCCGCCGCCGCCTCGAGGTCGGCCGCAGCCGCCTGAACCTGATCGCGCAGGAAGTCGCGCGCCAGGCGCACGCGGTGCTGGTCGAGTTCGCCGCGGCCACGCGCAAGTTGAAGGACGCGCGGCCGGCCAAGGAGGTCGTCGACGACGTCAACGCGCAGCTGCAGCGCCTGGTCGGCAAGCGCTTCGTGCAGTCGACGCCGTGGGCGCAGCTGCACCACCTGCCGCGCTACCTCAAGGGCATCACGCTGCGGCTCGACAAGCTGCGCGCCGACCCCGCGCGCGACGCGCAGCGGCTGGCCGAGCTGCGGCCGGTCGAGCAGCGATACCTGCGCACGCTCGCCGACCGCAAGGGCGCCGTCGACGCGCGCCTGACCGAATACCGCTGGCTGCTCGAGGAGCTGCGCGTCAGCTTCTTCGCGCAGGAGCTGCGCACGCCGCAGCCGGTCAGCGTGAAGCGGCTGGACAAGGCGTGGGAGCAGCTGAGCCGTTGACGGCCTCGCGCGCGCTCGAACTGAGCGCGAGCTTGCGGATGTAAGAGTGGTTGCAACGGCCGCCGGCGTCATCGTCCGGTCGCCGCGCTGTCATGTCGGATCGCCAGAGTCTGCAGTCGCGACCGGGGCCACGAAGCCCTGGCGCGCACTACAAACATCAGGAGAAATGCATGACCCGAATTGCCATGTCCCGAAAGCTCGGCGTCGCGACGACGCTGGTCGCCGCCGCCGTCTCGCAGGCCTGGGCCGTCGACGTCGAGGCGCGCCACGAGACCACCACGCCGATCAAGCACGTGATCATCGTCGTCGGCGAGAACCACACCTTCGACAACCTGTTCGGCACCTACCAGCCCAAGCGCGGCCAGCGCATCGAGAACCTGCTGAGCAAGGGCATCGTCAACGCCGACGGCTCGCCCGGCCGCCACCACGCCGAGGCCGAGCAGCGCATCGGGCAGTCCGCCGCGAAGTACGACCCGGTGACCGAGTCGACCGCGCGCTACGACGTGCTGCCGCGCCCGTACACGACGTCCGGCCTCGGCCTGCCGCAAGGCGTGCCCGACCTGCGCTTCCCGGCCGACATGGCGAACGGCCCGTTCCAGCTCAGCAAGTACGTGCCGTACTCGGCCTACACCGGCGACCCGGTGCACCGCTTCTTCCAGATGTGGGAAGAGGTCGACGGCGGCCGGCACGACAAGTTCGTCTGGGTCGAGTCGACGATCGGCACCGGCAGCAACGGCAATCCGCCGCCGGCCGGCGGGTTCAACCCGAAGGAGGGCTCGATCTCGATGGGCTTCTACAACATGAACCCGTTCGTCGACGCCGACGGCCACGCGATGCCCGGCGACGCGCCGATCTTCAAGGCCTTCGCCGACGAATACGCGATCAGCGACAACTACCACCAGGCCATCATGGGTGGCACCGGCGCCAACTTCCAGGCCATCGTGACGGCCGACGCCGCGTTCTTCACGAACCTCGACGGCACGGTCGGCACGCCGTTCCCGAACCAGATCGAGAACCCGGACGCCGTGCCCGGCACCAACAACTACTTCACGCAGGACGGCTACAGCGGCGGCAGCTACGTCGATTGCGCCGACTCCAAGCAGCCCGGCGTCGCCGGCGTGCTGCGCCAGCTGAAGGAGCAGGGCATCCGCAAGTCGAACTGCGCGGCCGGCCACTACTACCTCGTCAACAACTACAACATGTACTGGAACCCGGACGGCACGACCAAGCCGCTCGGCGCCGACCAGTTCACGTTGCCGCCGCAGACCAACCCGACGATCGCCGACAACCTCGCCGCCCACGACATCTCGTGGAAGTACTACTCGGCCGACCGCGGCGACGACGTCACGCGCTTCGCGAGCAGCGTCGACGGCATCCCGCTGCTGTTCCACTCCTACTGCGGCATCTGCGACCCGCTCGCCGGCTACACCAGCATCGAGACGACCGACAAGGCGAAGAACCTGCAGAACTACGGCGCGTTCCTCGACGACATCAAGGCCAACACCGTGCCGGCCGTGTCGTTCGTGCGCCCGTTCGAGGCGCTCGCCGGCCACCCGGCGGACTCGACGACCGACCTCTACGAGATGTTCCTGCAGGATCTCGTCAAGCAGGTGCAGTCCAACCCCGAGCTGTGGGCGTCGACCGCGATCCTGATCACGACCGACGAGGGCGGCGGCTACTACGACTCCGGCTACATCCAGCCCGTCGACTTCTTCGGCGACGGCACGCGCATCCCGTTCATCGTGGTGTCGCCGTTCGCGAAGAAGGGCGTCGTCGACCACACGTACCACGACCACGCGTCGATCGCGAAGTTCATCGAGACGAACTGGCGCCTGCCCAAGCTGTCGAAGCGCAGCCGCGACAACCTGCCCAACCCGGTCGCGCTGTGGGGCAACCCGTACGTGCCGGCGAACTCGCCCGCGGTCGGCGACCTGATGAGCCTGTTCGACTTCCATGACGACCACGACGGCGGCCATGGCGGTCACGGCGGCCATGGGGGCGACGACGGCCACGACGGCGGTCGCTGAAGGTCACAAGAGCAAAAGACGGCGCGGCGGCGACGGTACCCCTCGGGGTACGGCGCCCGGGAGCGCACTGGATGGCCCGAAACGCAGGGATGCTTTCGGGCCCTTTTTCATCCTTTGCTCGACAGTGGCAGGCATCTATATTGCCGGCATGCCTGCGGACATGAAGACACCCGACCACCGCTATCTCGTCGTCAACGGCCGCCTGTGGCGTGCCGCGAACCCGGCCTTGCCGGCGGACGCCCGCGTGCGCTTCACGCGCGACCTGATGGCCGGCCGCCGCGCGGTCCGGGCCGCCAAGGAATCCGGCGACGAGGCCGCGCTCCAGCGGGCGCGGGCGTCGGTCAACGCCGCCAAGGTGGCGCTCGGCGAGCGGGGTGCGGTCTGGTGGACGGACGGCGCGCCCGACCTGAACCGGACGCTCGTGAAGAACTCGCCCTACGCCGCGTGGTACGAGGACGTCGAGACGCGCGGCCAGGTCGCCGACGCGTTCTGGCACTCGATCAGCGCAGGATCTCCAGCGCCCGTTCCATCCCGCCCTCGTTGATCGCCACCATCGCCTGCTCGCGCACCGCGGGCTTGGCGTGGTACGCGATCGACAGGCCGGCCACGCCCATCATCGGCAGGTCGTTCGCGCCGTCGCCTACCGCGATGGCGCGGCTCGCGTCGACGCCGAGCGCCGCGCAGGTCTGCAGCAGGGTGCGGCGCTTCTCCTCGCCGTCGCAGATGTCGCCCCAGTCCTGGCCGACGAGCCGGCCCGTGAGCCGGCCGTCGACGATCTCGAGCTGGTTGGCGCGCGCGTAGTCCATCCGCAGTCGCGCCGCGACGCGCTCGCTGAAGAAGGTGAAGCCGCCCGACACGAGCAGCGTCTTCACGCCGGCCTCGCGCAACGCGGCGACGAAGGTCTCGACGCCCGGGTTCAGGTGCAGGCGCTCGTCGTAGACCTGCTGCAGCGCCTGCTCCGGGATGCCGCGCAGCAGCGCGACGCGGCGGCGCAGGCTCTCCTTGAAGTCGGCGATCTCGCCGCGCATCGTCGCCTCGGTGATCGCGGCGACCTCCGCCTTCAGGCCGGCCGCGGCGGCGATCTCGTCGATGCACTCGATGTCGATCAGCGTCGAGTCCATGTCGAACGCGGCGAGGCTGAAGTCGGCCAGGCGCAGCGGCGGGGTGAAGCGGCGGACGACGAGGCCGCCGTGGGGGTCGAGGCTCATGGGGTGCGTGCGGGAGGGAATCGGGGATTTTACGGGTGGGGCGGCGCGCGCTTCGTGACGATGTTGCACAGGGAGAACGAGCAGTCGAAACCCGGCTCGCCGGGCCGAATTACGCGGGACAATCCTGTGCCGGCCCTGAACGCCGATCCGAGTTCCTTGTTACCCTCGCACCGTTCCTCGTCTCCCGGCGTGCGCCGCACGACCGACACGCCGCCGCGCCCCTCGTCTAAAGAGCGTCCCAGCTTGTTGTCCAAGAAAAACCGTCGCGAACTGGCTCTGCTGCTGGGCGTCACGCTGCTGTTCTGGCTGGCGGCGAAGCTCGGGCTGCTGTTCAACGACAACGGTTACCTGACGCCCGTCTGGCCGCCGGCGGCCGTCGCGTGCGTCGCCGCGATCCTGTACGGGCCGGCCAGCCTGATCGGCGCGGCGCTGTACATCGCGTACGACTTCCTGGACGGCGAGATCGTCGAGTTCGGGCACGACCGCTGGGCGCTCGTCGAACCGATCGCGATGCTGCTGGCCGCCGCCGTGTGCCGCGCCGTCGCGAAGAAGACGCACTTCGACGGCCGCCTCGACACCCTGCGCGCCGTCATGCTGATGATGGGCATCGGCGTGCTGTTCGCCTTCGTCAACGGCGCGGGCTCGACGCTCGGCTACTGCGGCCTCGCCGGCACCCAGCGCTGCATCGCCTACGGCTGGTCGGGCTACTGGGTGCAGTCGATGATCGGCGACATCTTCGGCTGCCTGATCTGCATGCCGGCGCTGCTCTCGTGGGCGCGCTGGGGCGACGCGCGCCTCACGCGCGACCCGCGCGCCGCGCGCACCGCGCCCGGCGCGCGGCGGCGCTCGGCGGCGAAGCCGTCCGGCTGCGGACGGCGGGCGTCCGGATAGAGGCGCGCGTCGATCCAGCGCGCCCACGACAGCAGCGCCGGCATGCAGATCAGGCAGCCGAAGACGTCGCCGATCATCGACTGCATCCAGTAGCCCGACCAGCCGTAGGCGATGCAGCGCTTGGTGCCGGCCAGGCCGCAATAGCCGGCCGTGCCGCCAGCGCCGTTGACGAACGCGAACAGCACGCCGAAGGCCATCATCGTCAGCACCGCGCGCACGGTGTCGAGGCGGCCGTTGAAGCCCACGCGCAGCGCGACCCGGCGCACCACCGCGGCCGAGATCAGCATGGCCACCGGCTCGACGAAGGCCCAGCGATCGTGCTGCCAGCCGTGCGTGGTGCCGTTGGCGATGAAGTCGTAGGCGATGAACGCCGCCG
>JASLEM010000108.1 GCA_030151165.1 Burkholderiaceae bacterium | reverse complement strand
TCCTCGCCCCAGCCGTACAGCCGATCCTCGAGCTGCGCGCGCGACAGGATCGCGCCGGGGCGCTGCAGCAGGGCCTCGAGCACGGCCTGCTCGCGCGCCGACAGCATCACGGGCTCGCCGCGCAGCGTCACCTCGCGCGTGGCGGGGTCGAAGGTCAGGTCCTCGTGCGTCAACCGCGTGGCCGCGCGCCCGCTGTGGCGGCGCAGCACGGCGCGCATGCGGGCGAGCAGCTCGTCGAGCTCGAAGGGCTTGGTCAGGTAGTCGTCTGCACCGGCGTCCAGGCCCGCGACGCGGTCGCCCAGCGCGTCGCGCGCGGTCAGCACGATCACCGGCGTCGAGTCGTTGCGGCCGCGGATGCCGCGCAGCACGTCCAGGCCGTTGCCCTTGGGCAGGCCCAGGTCCAGCAGCACGAGGTCGAAGCGCTCGGTGGCCGTGGTGGCGGACGCGGCCTGGGCGTCGGTGACCCAGTCGACGGCATGGCCCTCGAGCTTGAGCGCGGCGCGCAGGCTTTCGCCGATCATGCGGTCGTCTTCGACCAGGAGGAGTCTCATACGCCGATTCTGACGGCAACCGGCGCGCCGAGTTCCGTCGGCGTCAGAACAGCTTGGCCAGCCGCACCGTCACGCCCGCGAACACCTGCCAGCGCGGCGTCGCGTCGTTCAGCCCGCGCGCGGCGCCGAAGTCGAACACGGCCCCGGGCGACGCGTTGAAGCTCGCCGCGGCGAGGAACTGCGCCGTGTTGGGCGTGCCCGATTGATGCGTGCCCGAGAGCTCGCCCGTCACGCCCCAGGCGTCGTTGATCGAGCGCGAGAACGCGGCGGCCCAGCCGGTCTGCCAGGCGCTCGGCTCGCCGGAGCCCGTGCCGAGGTGCGTCTCGTTGAGGTTCAGGTCGGTGTGCCAGCCCGGCGCGAAATCGCTGGAGAAGATGCCGTTGACGGTGGTGTCGGCGTGGCCGCTGCCGCGCTCGGAGCCGGCGGTCGGGAGCTTCTCGCCGAGTTCCAGACCCCAGGCCGTGGCGTCGCTGACGGCGAACCGGCGCTTGAGCACGACGGACGTGTCGCCGATGCCGCTCGAGCCCGGCTGGTGCACCCAGGCGTCGCCGCCCACGCGGATGCCCCAGTCGGGCGTGAACGCGAGCTTGAGCGTGTAGGGCAGCGTGTCGCGCGGGCCGGTCACGCGCAGGCCGCCCGCCTCCAGCTCCAGGTAGCCGGGCGCCGACAGCTGCGCCGGCGTCGACACGCTCGGGCGGTACGGCACGACGGCCGGGCCGCCGTCGTCATCGGCGGCGCGAACGGACGCGGCGCCGGCCAGCAGGGCCGACGCGATCAGCAGGGCAGACTTCATCAGAGATTCTTTCGCAGCGTGAGGCTGGTGGGTTCGAAGCCCAGCTCGTCGTAGAGCCGGCGTGCGCCATGGTTGTGGCCGAACACGTGCAGGGCCAGCTGCTGCACGCCGCGCTCGCGCACGTCGCGCTCGAGCGCGCGGAACGCGGCGCGCGCGTAGCCGCGGCGGCGGGCGTGTTCCTCGATCTCGATGTTGAAGACGTACGCCTCGCGCCGTCCTGCCTTGTCCGACTCGGCCCACCATAGCGCGCCCACGTCGGCACCGCTGTCGGCATCCTGAAGGCGCACGAAGAACTGCCCCTGGGTCTGCAGGCCGTGGGGCAGCAGCTCGGCGTGCGCCTGCTTCGATTTCTCGATGGACTCGGCCAGCGTCCAGCGGCCGTCCTCGACGTTCATCAGCGCGAACGCCGGGATCGCCTGGATCAGCCAGGCGTGGTAGTCGGCCTCGCTGAACGGGACGAGGCGGACCTCGACGCTCACTTCTTCGAGTAGGTGATCTTCTTGGCGCCGCCTTCGCAGGTGCCGACGACCTTGGCGTCGCCGGTCTTGTCGGCCGCGACGATGTCCAGCGTGTAGCCGGTGACCTTCTTGCCATCGAGCTTGGCCGCGATCTGGGTCTTGAGCTCGTCGCACGACTTGCCGGCGGCGAAGGCGGACGAGCCGGCCAGCGCGAGGACGGCGGCGACGATCAGGGCGGTATTGGACTTCATGCGGAGGCTCCCAGGTGCTGTGTGTGTTTGGACAGGCGGGACTTTAGCGCGACGGCGTGCGTCGGCACATCCCCGCAAGAGGTGGTCAGATCCCCAGCGGGTCCACGTCGATCGCCCACCGCACGATCCCGCGATGCGCGTTGCGCAACCCCGGCAGCTCCGGCGTGAACAGCGCCAGCAGCCGCTGCAGGGTCGCCCGCGACGCGCACTCGATCAGCATCTGCCGCCGCTCGAACCCCGCCACCTTGGCCACCGACGGCGGCACCGGCGCGTAGAACATCACCTCGGCCGACTCGGGAAACGTCTTGGCGAGCGCGCGCGCCGCCTTCAGGAACGCCTCGGCCACGTCCTCGGTCTTGGCCTCTGCCCGCAGCAGCGCCAGGTGCGAGTACGGCGGCAGGCCGGCCGACGCGCGCTCGGCCAGCTGGGTGGCGGCGAAGGCGCCGAAGTCGTGCTTCTTCAGCGCCTCGAACAGCGCGTGGCCGGGGTTGTACGTCTGCACCCACATCTCGC
>JASLEM010000090.1 GCA_030151165.1 Burkholderiaceae bacterium | reverse complement strand
TACACCGCGTTCAAGCTGAGCCTGCGCCTGCCGCCGCTGGTCGACGCGAACGTCGCCGCCGAGCAGCTGAAGACGCTGCTGGAGGACAACGCGCCGTACAACGCCAAGGTCACGTTCCAGGCCGACGGCCGCATGAACAACCACGGCGCCACCGGCTGGAACGCGCCGTCGCTGGATCCGTGGATGGAAAACGCGTTGAACGCCGCCAGCCAGGCGCAATGGGGCTCGCCGCTGGGCTACATCGGCCAGGGCGGCACGATCCCGCTGATGAACCTGCTGCAGCAGGGCTTCCCGAAGGCCCAGATGATGGTCTGCGGCGTCCTCGGCCCGAAGAGCAACGCCCACGGCCCGAACGAGTTCCTGCACCTGCCGTATGCGAAGAAGCTGACGGCCGCCGTCGCGCAGGTCATCGCCGCGCACCCCTGATCGGGCGGTTCCTGATCGCGCCCGGCGGGCCGATGCCTCGCGCATCGACCGCTTGGGCTGCGGTCAGACGATCAACGCGACGAACTCCCCGCTGAGGCGGCCGACGGACGTCGCCGTGCGCTCGCCTTCCGCCGCGGCCGTCATGCGTTCGTGGCCTTCAGCGCCTGCGCCCGCCCATCACCAGCAGCAGGCCGCCCGCGACGATCGCGGCGACGCCGCCCCACATCGGGAAGTTGATGGTGTGGGTCTCCTTCGCGTTCAGCTCGATCGGGCCGAGCTTGGCGACGGTCTTGTCCTCGGTGTAGCTGAAGCCGCCGAAGACGAGCGCCAGCACGCCGCCGACGAGCAGGAGGATGGCAACGATGCGCATGGGTCGGGCTTTCCGGAGTTGGGAGGCGGCACGAACGGCGCCGCGATGGCCCAGCGTACTCGACAGGCCGCGCCGTCCGCGTAGGACGGCGGCGCGACTTCACGCCGACCGGCCGTCGCCCAGCGCCGCCTCGGCCGTCGCCTCCTCGGCCGGCTCCGGGTAGTGGTACCAGGCCTCGTGCGGCGAGAACCGGCCGCACTCGAGGCACTGCGTCTTCGGCCACTTGACCGCGCAGCCGGGGCAGACGCCGCGCGTCCAGAACGTGTTCCAGATCGTCCCGCACGACGGCGTGCACGCCCAACGGTCCTCCGGACGCGGCCGCGCCTTGCACTCGGGGCACCAGATCTCGGGTTCGGTCTTCATGGCGTGACGGTTTTCCGCGGTTTGCGCAGGACGGTGCCAGCAGGTACGCTGGGCTTGCAAGGATAGCGTTTCGACCTTCGTACAACACAGGAGACGACCATGATCAAAGTCAGCGTGATGTATCCCAGCACCGCCGGAAGCCGCTTCGACCACGACTACTACCGCGACAAGCACATGCCGATGGTGCAGTCGCTGATGGGCGACGCGTGCCTGCGCTACGAGGTCGACAAGGGCCTGTCGGGCGATGCGCAGGGGTCGCAGCCGCGCTACGTCGCGATGTGCCACATCTTCTGCGAATCGCTCGAATCGTTCCAGGCCGGCTTCGCGCCGAACGCGCGCGAGATCCAGCACGACATCCCGAACTACACCGACCTGATGCCGCTGATGCAGATCAGCGAAGTCGTCGTCGGCTGAACCCGGCCGCCGGCACCGCGCCCCTCGTCTCCGGGGCGCCGGTGCCGCGCCGGGCGGCCCTGGCGCCGGCCCGGCCGTTCCGGCCGGTCCCGCCCCGGTGCAGTCTGTCGCCCCAAAGCTCGCGCCAGTCGCGTGGCCCTGTCGGGAGCGGCCCCGGCCACGTAGAGTGCAAGCATCGACAAAGATCGCTTGGGCACTCAGACAATGGCAACCCCGTCCTACAACTCGCCGACCGCGAACGAGCACTGGCAGCGCATCAGCGACGCCTCGGTGCGCGCGTTCCATCGCTACGGCACCTGGCTGGTCTCGCTCGGCTGGTGGCGCTTCGGCTGGTATTCGCTGCTGCTGCTCATCGCCGCGGGGTTCATCGGCAAGACGCTGCTGACGTGGACGTACACCGAGACGGTGACGGACTCCGGCCGCCACCACATGCGCATGCGCAACGACGCGATGCCCGACAAGCCCGAGAAGCCGGACAAGCCCGAACGGCCCGAACCGCCGGAGAAGGCGGCCCCCGCCGCGCCCGCGGCACCGGCCGCGTCGATGGCCCAGGCCGCGTCGGCGGCCGAAGCGTCGCCCCCGCTGATCCACATCACGAAGTCGCCGGCCAGCGGCGGCGGCGAGTCGAAGACCGTCGACATCACGCTGCCCGGCATCGTCATCGACTCCAAGGACAAGACGATCCGCAAGAACGGCGTGAACATCACCTTCGGCGCCAACGGCGTGCACATCTCGACCGACGACAACCCGGCCGACAGCGCGTCCCGGAGCGACGACGCGGCCTCCGCGGCGCTGCCGCCGGCCGTCGCCGCCCGCGCCCGCGAGGCGGCGGTGCGCGCCTCCGAGGCCGAGGCCCGTGGCCGCGATGCCGCCTCGCGGGCGCGGGCGGCGACGGCCGGCGGCAGCGCCGCGGAGGCCGCGTCGTCGCTCCGGGACGCGCTGTCGGCCGGGTTGTCGTCGGTCGAGATGTGCACGCCGTTG
>JASLEM010000013.1 GCA_030151165.1 Burkholderiaceae bacterium | reverse complement strand
CGATGAAGTCCGACTACGACAAGCGCCTCGGCGCGCTGGAATCGCAGCTGCACGACACCCAGGCCGAGCTCGCGAAGGCCAAGGCGGCCAACGCGCCGGTGGCGACCGCGTCCGCACCGTCGGCTGGCACCGCCGTCGCCGACGGCCCCGCGCCCGTGGCGCCGATCGCGCCGCCGCCCACGCTGGCCGTCGACACCAGTGCCGCCGCGCCCGTGGGCGGCGGGGGCGGCGGCGCGAACGCGTTCAACCCGTCGATCTCGCTGATCCTGTCGAGCACCTACGCGCACACGTCGCAGGACCCGGACAAGGCGCACATCACCGGCTTCGCGACGCCGCCGGGCGCCGAGATCGGCGTCGGCTCGCGCGGCTTCAGCCTCGCCGAGTCCGAGCTCGCGCTGGCCGCCAACATCGACCCCTGGCTCGCCGGCAACATCAACCTGTCGATCACCGGCGACGACACGATCTCCGCCGAGGAAGCCTTCATCACGACGACCTCGCTGCCCGACGGCCTCGTGCTGAAGGCGGGCCGCTTCTTCTCGGGCATCGGCTACCTCAACAGCCAGCACAGCCACACCTGGGACTTCGTCGACAACCCGATCGCCTACCAGGCCATGCTCGGCACGCAGTACGCCGACGACGGCCTGCAGCTGCACTGGCTGGCGCCGACCGACCAGTACCTGGAGTTCGGCCTCGAGGCCGGCCGCGGCCGCACGTTCCCGGGCGACAACTCGAGCCGCAACGCACCCGGCATGGCCGCGTTCACGTTCCACACCGGCGGCGACATCGGCGACAGCACCTCGTGGCGCGGCGGGCTGTCGTACCTGCAGGCCTCGGCGAACGGCCAGTCGCTGAGCGACATCGACCGCCGCAACGGCGAATCGATCACCGACCTGTTCAGCGGCAAGACGCGCGTGGTCATCGCGGACGGCGTGCTGAAGTGGGCGCCGAACGGCAACGCCACGCGCACGTACTTCAAGCTGCAGGGCGAGTACCTGCAGAGCCGGCGCAGCGGCGACCTCGCGATCGACGGCACCGGCCTCGCGGCCTCGTCGCTGCACCAGGTGCAGTCGGGCGGCTACGTGCAGGGCGTCTACCAGTTCATGCCGATGTGGCGCGTCGGCCTGCGCACCGAGCGCCTCGACCCGGGCCACGCCAACTACGGCCTGAACGACGCGCTGCTCGGCGCGACGAGCTACCACCCGACCAAGAACTCGATCATGCTGGACTTCAGCGAGAGCGAGTTCGCCCGCATCCGCCTGCAGTTCGCGCAGGACCGCACGCGCCAGGGCTTCGTCGACAACCAGTTCCTGCTGCAGTACCAGACCAGCCTCGGCGCGCACGGCGCCCACGCGTATTGATTTCGAAGAAGGACCTCCGCATGACCACCCTACCGTTCCGCGCGCTCGCCGCGACCGCGCTCCTCGCCGCCTTCACGCTGCCCGCGCATGCCGCGCTCAAGGTCCTCGCCTGCGAGCCCGAATGGGGCGCGCTGACGCAGGAGCTCGGCGGCGACCTGGTCGACGTCGGCGTCGCCACCACCGCGATGCAGGACCCGCACCAGGTGCAGGCCAAGCCGAGCCTGATCTCGCGCGCACGCAACGCCGACATGGTCGTGTGCACCGGCGCCGAGCTCGAGATCGGCTGGCTGCCGGTGCTGCTGCAGCAGTCCGGCAACCCGAAGATCCAGCCGGGGCAGCCGGGCAACTTCGCGTCGGCCGACTTCGTGCGCAAGCTCGACGTGCCCAAGCAGGTCGACCGCGCGCAGGGCGACGTGCACCCGGACGGCAACCCGCACATCCAGACCGACCCGCGCAACATCGCGCTGGTCGCGAAGGCGCTCGGTGCACGCCTCGCGGCCGTCGACCCGGCGCATGCCGCGCAGTACGCGCAGCGCACCGCCGCGTTCAACACGAAGTGGCAGGCCAATATGGCGCGCTGGGCCGCGCAGGCCGCGCCGCTGAAGGGCGTCGCGATCGCCGCGCACCACAAGGCGTACAGCTACATGGAGGACTGGCTCGGCCTGACCGAGGTCGCCGTGCTGGAGCCGAAGCCGGGCGTCGAGCCGAGCGCGTCGCACCTCGAGGAAGTGCTCGAGACGCTGAAGACGCGGCCCGCGAAGATGGTCGTCTACTCGGCCTACCAGGATCCGAAGCCGGACGAGTGGCTCAGCGAGCACGCGCACATCCCGGCGGTCAAGCTGGCCTTCACGGTCGGCGGCACCGACGGCGCGAAGGACCTGACCGGCCTGTTCGACGACACCGTCGCCCGCCTCGTCGCGGCCCTGAAGCCGTGACGCGCGCCGCCCTGTCGATCGGGGAGATCGCACGATGAACTGGAGCTCGCTCGACTGGGGCATCCTCGGCCCGGCCCTCGCGGCCGGCCTGCTGGTGCTCGCCACGCACGTCTCGCTCGGCGCGCAGGTGCTGGACAAGGGGATCGTCTTCATCGACCTCGCCATCGCGCAGATCGCCGGCCTCGGCGTGATCGGCGCCGATGCGCTGGGCCTGCCCGAAGGCGGCCTCGCGGTGCAGGCCGCGGCCGTGACCGCGGCGCTGCTCGGCGCGCTGCTGCTCACGTGGACGGAACGGAAGTGGCCCGAGCAGCAGGAAGCGCTGATCGGCGTCATGTTCGTGCTTGCGTCCTGCGCGGGCATCCTGATGCTGTCGAACAACCCGCACGGGGGCGAGCACCTGAAGGACCTGCTGGTCGGCCAGATCCTGTGGGTCGGCAAGACGCAGATCGGCTGGCTCGCGCTCGTCACCGTCGTGCTCGGGCTCGCGCTGCTCACGGGCCTCGTCGAACGCCTGGGTCGCTTCGGCTTCTACGCGACCTTCGCGATCGCGGTGACGGCGTCGGTGCAGCTGGTCGGCGTCTACCTCGTGTTCACGAGCCTGATCGTGCCCGCGCTCGCGACGCGCGGCATGACCGGCCGCGCGCGCTACATCGCGGGCTATGCGGTCGGCGCCGTCGGCTACGCGCTGGGCCTCGCGCTGTCGGCGCTGCTCGACCTGCCGTCCGGCGCGGTGATCGTGTGGGTGCTGGCCGTCGCGGCGGTCGCGTTCTCGTGGGTCGTCAAGGGCCGGTTCGTGAAGCAAGCTGCGGTGCGCCCGGCAGCGAAGCCGGCGCAGACCCTCCACTGAATCCACGCGCCCACCAGCCAATGAAAAAGCGTCCCGCGGGACGCTTTTTTCATTGGGAGGCCGCGCGGAACTCGCGCGATCCCGATGCTCAGAGGTGTTGCGAGTGGCCGGTCTTCATGCCCAGCTTGTCGAACAGCGCGCGATCCTTCTCGACATCCGGGTTGCCGGTCGTCAGCAGCTTCTCGCCGTAGAACACCGAGTTCGCGCCAGCCAGGAAGCACAGCGCCTGGACGGCCTCGCTCATCTGCTGGCGGCCGGCCGACAGGCGCACGCGCGCCTTGGGCATCGTGATGCGCGCGACGGCGATCGTGCGGACGAACTCGAGCGGGTCGAGGTCGGCGGCGTCGGCCATCGGCGTGCCTTCGACCTTCACCAGCTCGTTGATCGGCACCGATTCCGGGTACGGCTCGAGGTTGGCCAGCTGGGCGACGAGGCCCGCGCGTTCGCGGCGCGTCTCGCCCATGCCGACGATGCCGCCGCTGCAGACGTTGATGCCGGCGTCGCGGACATGGCCCAGCGTGTCGAGGCGATCCTGGTAGTCGCGCGTCGAGATGATCCGGCCGTAGGCTTCGGGTGCGGTGTCGAGGTTGTGGTTGTAGTAGTCGAGCCCGGCGTCCTTCAGCGACTTCGCCTGCGGCTCCGACAGCATGCCCAGCGTGCAGCACGCTTCGAGGCCCAGCGACTTCACCTCGCGGATGATCGTGGCGACGGCCTCGATGTCACGATCCTTCGGCGCGCGCCACGCGGCGCCCATGCAGAAGCGGGTCGCGCCATGTTCCTTGGCCGTGCGCGCGGCGGCGGCCACGGCCTCGACGTCCATCAGCTTGCTGGCCTCGACGCCGGTGTCGTAGTGCACCGACTGCGGGCAGTAGCCGCAATCCTCGGGGCAGCCGCCGGTCTTGATCGACAGCAGCGTCGCGAGCTCGACCTGGTTCGGCTCGAAGTGCTCGCGATGGACGGCCTGCGCCTTCAGGATCAGGTCGTTGAAGGGGAGGTCGAACAGCGCTTCGATGTCGTCGACGGACCAGCGCTCGACATGGGCATGGCCGCCGGCGGCCGCTTGCGGGGACGCGGCACGGCGCTGGATATGGATCGGAGAAACAGGTGCGTTCATCGCCGAATTTTACTCCTGCGCCCAAGGCGGTGTGGCGGCCTTCCTGTTGCCCGACGCCGTCGCTCGTCCGTTGCCCGGAAAACGCAAGGGAGCGCGGGAGCCGGCTTGGCCGGGCCTGTCGCGGAGCGCCCCCTCGGGGGAGTGGAGGCGGCAAAGAATCTCTGAAAGAGATTCCCGCCGGAACGGCATCCGGCCTGCGAGCCGGATGCTTCCCGAGCGCCAGCGAGCGTGGGCGCTCAGAGATCGATCTCGAGGTTGTCGATGAGGCGCGTCGTGCCGAGCCTGGCGGCGCCGAGGACGACCAGCGGCAGCTTGGCCGCCAGGTCGGCGGCGGTCGGCGGCAGCAGGTCGGCGCGGCGGCGGATGGCGATGTAGTCGGGCTTCCAGCCGCGGGCGGAGAGCGCGTCGAGCTGGGCCTGTTCGACGGCGGCGACCTCGGTGGCGCCGGCCTTCAGCGCCAGCATCGCGGCGTGCAGCGCGCGCGGCAGCGCCACGGCCTCGGCGCGCTCGTCGGCGCTCAGGTAGCCGTTGCGCGACGACAGCGCGAGGCCGTCGCTGGCGCGGATCGTCGGCGCGCCGATGACCTCGGTCGCCAGCGCGAACTGCCTGGCCATCTGCGTGATGACCATCCACTGCTGGTAGTCCTTCTTGCCGAACAGCGCGACCGCGGGCTGGACGCACTGGAACAGCTTCATCACGACCGTGCACACGCCGGTGAAGAAGCCGGGGCGGAACTCGCCCTCGAGCAGGTCGGCGAGGCCGGCCGGCGGCGTCACCTTGAAGGTCTGCGGCTCGGGATACAGCTCGGCCTCGCTCGGCGCGAAGACGATGTCGCAGCCCGCGGCCTCCAGCAGCTCGCAATCGCGCTCGAGCGTGCGCGGGTAGGTGTTGAAGTCCTCGTGCGGCAGGAACTGCAGGCGGTTCACGAAGATCGTCGCCACGACCGGGAAGCCGTGCAGCGCCGCCTCGCGCACCAGCGCGATGTGGCCCTCGTGCAGGTTGCCCATCGTCGCGACCAGCGCGGTTCGGGTCGAACCGGCGAGCACGGCGCGGAGGTCGGAGATGGTGTGGATGACTTGCATGGCGGGAACGGATCGAAGTGGGCGACGTGCGGGGGTGCGGCACGTCGATGGGCGCGAGTGTCGCAGGTCCGCGCGCGCCGTGGATCGCCCCGCCGCGAACCGGGCCGAAATGCGGCGATCCGCGCGCGGCGGCGCGCTCAGTACGTGTGGACGTCGGCCTGCGGGAAGCTGCCGTCCTTCACGGCGGCGACGTAGCGCCCGATCGCCGACGCGATCGAGCCGCCCTCGGCCATGAAGTTGCGCACGAAGCGCGGCTTGCGGCCCGAGCCCAGGCCCAGCATGTCGTGCAGCACCAGCACCTGGCCCGACGTGCCGCCGCCGGCGCCGATGCCGATCGTCATCAGCTCGGGGTTCTCGAGCGTGATCTCGGCGGCGAGCGCGGCCGGCACCATCTCGAACACCATCATCGCCGCGCCGGCCTCGGCCAGCTCGCGCGCCTCGCGCCGGAGCAGCGCGGCGGCGTCGTCGTCGCGACCCTGCACGCGGAAGCCGCCGAGGGCGTGCACGCGCTGCGGCGTCAGGCCCAGGTGGGCGCAGACAGGGATGCCGCGAGCGACGAGGTGCGCCACGATCTCCGCCGTCCAGCCGCCGCCCTCGAGCTTGACCATGCGCGCGCCGGCGCGCATCAGCACGACGGCCGACGCCAGCGCCTGCTCCTTGCCGCCCTCGTAGCTGCCGAACGGCATGTCGGCGATCAGCCACGCCGCGGGCTGCGCGCGGGCGACGCACTCGGTGTGGTACGCCATGTCCGCCAGCGTCACCGGCAGCGTGCTGGCGCGCCCCTGCAGCACGTTGCCCAGCGAATCGCCGACGAGGACGGTGTCGACGCCGGCCTGGTCGAGCACCTGCGCGAACGTGGCGTCGTAGCAGGTCAGCATCGCGATCTTCTCGCCGCGGGCGCGCATCTCGCGCAGCTTGGGCAGGGTGACGGCGGCGCGAGCGGCGGGGGTGGCGCTGGTGCCGGGGCTGGAATGGGCGCTCATGCGGAATCCTTCGGAACAGGCGCCGCCGACGCCCCGGCATGGGGCGCCTGCTCGGCGCGAGGCGCATTGTGCCCATGTCGCGCGCCACGGCGCGTGCCCCCGTCGGCGATTGGGGACATGCCTCCAGCCGACGCGGCCGGCCACCCCGGCGTGGCAGGCGCTCCGTGGTTCCGGTGCGAGACCGTGCGAGGGATGTCGACGCGGCGACACGCGCCCGCCCGCCGCAAACGCCGCGATTCCCGCCTGGTTCGACGTGACGGATCGTCGACAACCCACAGCGACAGGCCCAGATTGCGTTAACTATTGCGCAGTCGGCTCGGCGACTCCACTGTTGCGCAACAGACAATGAACGCCCGTTCAATCGCCTTCTCCAACGTCCGTCCCCGATGCCCAAGCCGTTCGCCCTCCTGCTCGCCCTCGCGCTGCCCGTCGCCCACGCGGGCGGCGTCGGGCCGTCGAACGCGGCGAGCGCCCCGGACGTCGCCGCGGCCACCGATCTCGGCGCCGAGATCGTGAGCCTGCAGCCGCCGTCCGGCAGCACGCTGCGCGTCGGCCAGCCGGTCGTCGTGAAGCTGCGCTACCGCTACGCGCAGCCGAACGACGACGTGATGGTGTGGGCCAAGCTGCTCGAGCCCGGCCTGGCGTCGACCTACCAGGGCGCGCCGAAGGACACGCCGCCCGGCACCGGCGTCGTCGAGCGCTTCGTGACGCTGGACGAGCCCGGCACGGCGACGAAGCTCACGATCGTCGCGAAGAACGGCCGCTTCCAGGAGATCTTCGCGAAGGAGTTCCCGGTGCGCTACACCTGGGTGCCCAACCCGCGCGTGGAGGCGGCGCGCGACGAAGGGGTCGGCTCGCGCGTGGTCGACGTCCGCTTCACGCCGGCGTCGCCCGCGCTGCTCAAGGCCGGCACGAAGGTCGACGTGCAGCTCGATGTCGATGGCTCGTCCGCTCGCGGCCTCCAGCCGTGGGTCGAACCGATCACCGCCTGCAACATGACCTACGACGGCATGACGGTGCTGGCGCCGTCGCGCGGCCGCGTGCACAAGAGCTTCACGATCGGCGAGAAATGCGTGGTGACGAAGCTGAAGGTCGCGATCAAGAACATGGCCAACGCCGAGGTGTTCTCCGAGATCGTCGACGTCGACTTCCGCTTCGTCGACTGAGGGCGTCGACCCGGCGCGCGCGGCCGGGCCGCCCCCTCAGAGCGGAATGCGCGCGGTGTTCTTGATCTCGTCGATCGCCGCGTAGGTGCGCACCTCGCGCACGCCGGCCACCGTCCACACGCTCGCTTCCACGAGCTCGTGGTAGCGCTGCATGTTGGGCACGCGGGTCTTCAGCAGGAAGTCGAAGTTGCCGGTGACCTCGTGGCATTCGACGATCTCCGCGCAGGACTGCGACGCGGCCTTCAGCGCGTGCGCGATGCCCGAGCCCGTCCCGTCGGCGCGGATCGCCGCGAACACGATCAGGCCGGAGTTGAACTTGGCCTCGTTCAGCACCGCGACGTAGCCGAGGATGAACCCCTTGCGGCACAGGCGCGCGAGACGGTCGCGCACGACGGCCGGCGTCAGCGCGAGTTCCTCGGCGAGGCGCGCGATGCTGAGGCGGCCGTCGGCCTGCAGCAGCCGGAGCAGGCCGGCGTCGACGTCGTCGATGCGTTGCTCCGGGCCGGCCGTGGAAGCACCGAAGCTCTCGGCGCCCCGGGCACCCGCCTCGCCCTGCTCGACGCCCGCGTGCGTGCGCGCCTCGCGCACGCCGGGAAGCTTGCTGATCTCGGAGTCGACGAGCTCGCGGCAGGCGTGCATGTCGGAGACGAGCACCTTCAGCAGGTAGTCGAAGGTGCCGGCGATCAGGTGGCATTCGAGGATCGCGGGGCGCTCGCGCACGGCGGCCTCGAAGCGCTCCATCACCTCGAAGTTCATGCGTTCGAGCTGCACCTCGACGAACGCGACCACCTCCATGCCCAGCTTCTCGCGGCTCAGCCGCGCCTGGTAGCCGAGGATGTAGCCCTCGCGCTTGAGCCGCTTGACGCGCTCCAGCACCGCCGACGGCGACAGGTTGACCTGCTCGGCGAGCTTCAGGTTGGAGATCCGTCCGTCACGCTGGAGCACGTGCAGGATGCGGGAGTCGATCTTGTCGTTGGTGCCGCGCTTGATGCGCTCGGGAGCGAGGAGTTGCATGTTCGAAGAGAGATGAGATGACGGCTGCTGATCGAATATGACAACTTGTCATGCACCTGCCGTGCCAACTCGGCCGCAGGCTTCTGTAAAGCCGCGGTCCACCTATGACGGACGGGACCGCCCGCGGAACGCCCGCACGGAGCCGCGTGTCGACTTCTACCCAGCCGGCGCCGAGGCCGTGTATCGAACTCCGCCCACGCGAAAACCCGCGGCTTGACCGTCGGCCGGCTCGTGCCTCAACATCGCGGGTCGCGCGGGTCGCGCGGGTCGGGGGCGTCTTCGGCACACCGCTCCCCTCGCCGCCCACCCGAGTTTTTTCCGAGAGCCTGTTTGGATTCGAGCCGCCTGAAGTCCCTCCGCCGCGCGGCGCCGCTGCTGGTCGTGGTCGCCACGATCGCGCTGGTGGCGGTCTCGGCGAGCGTGACCTACGTCTGGTCGGAACGGCGCGACTTCGCCCGCCTCGACGACGCCGTCGCCCACCAGCTCGATCTTTACGCCGCGGTGCTGGAAGTGGAGCTGGGCAAGCAGGCCGACCTGCCCGGCCTGATCGACCAGGACGACCGCATCGACGCGCTCGTGCACGCGCCCGGCGACACCGACCTGCGCAACACGATCAACCGCAAGCTGACGCGCTTCGTCGCGCGCTCGGGCTCGCTGCAGGCGATCGTCGTCGGCGCGCAGGGCCAGGTGCTGGCCAGCAGCGACTGGTACCGCGGCGACGCCGCCGCCGCAGACGCCCGCACCGCGATGCAGGAGCCGTGCATCGCCGAGGCCCTGCAGGGCCAGCAGGCCCAGCGCTTCGCGCCCAACGCGCGCACGGGCGCGCCCGAGGTCTGCTTCGCGCGACCGGTGCAGCGCGATGGCGCCACGGTGGGCGCGGTGGTCGTGCGCATCAGCCTGCAGCCGATCGAGGCGACGTGGATCGACTCCGCGTTCCGCGCCGAGAGCGAGAAGCCGCTGATCGTCGACGCGCGCGGCATCGTCATCATGTCGTCGGTGCCGGACTGGAAGCAGCAGCCGCTGAGCGCGCTCGCGCACCCGCTCGGCGAGCACGACGATGCGGTCGACCTCGTGCGCATCCCGCGCCTGAAGACGGCGGGCGTCGAGATGCAGGTCGTGCACGAGCGCCTGCTGCCGCGGCTCGGCTGGCGCCTGCTGATCCTCACGAGCGCGAAGGACGTCTGGCGCGACGCGCGCACCGCGGCGTGGAGCGCGGGCGCGGTGACGGTGTCGCTGGGCCTGCTCGCGCTGCTCGTGCTGCAGCGCCGGCGCGTCGGCGCGCAGAAGCTCGCGACGCGCGCCGCGCTGCAACGCGCGAACGACGAGCTCGAGGCCAAGGTGCTCGATCGCACAGCGCAGCTCGAGACGTCGAACCGCTACCTGCGCCACGAGGTGCTCGAGCGCCAGCATGCTGAGGAAGTGCTGCGGCACGCGCAGGAGGAGCTCGTGCAGGCCGGCAAGCTCGCGCTGCTGGGGCAGCTGTCGGCGGGGATCTCGCACGAGCTGGGCCAGCCGCTGACCGCGCTGCGCGCGCTCGCGCAGAACGGCTGCCTGCTGCTGGAGCGCGAGCGGCCGCTGCAGGCGCGCGACAACTTCGTCGCGATCCTCGGGCTGGCCGAGCGCATGGGGCGCATCACGTCGCAGCTGAAGTCGTTCGCGCGCAAGGCGCCGCCGGAGGATCGCTCGCTGCCGTTCGTCGTCGCGATCGACAACGCCCGCCAGATCCTCGCCGCGCGCTTCAACACCGAGGGCGTGACGCTGGCCACCGACATCCCGCCCGGCCTCGCCGTGCGCTGCGACATCTACCGCCTCGAGCAGGTGCTCGTGAACCTGATGGCCAACGCGGCGGACGCGATGCGCGCATCGGAGACGAAGCAGCTCACGATCAGCGCCGCGGTGATCGACGAGCGCGCCGTCGTCCGCGTGCGCGACAGCGGCCCCGGCATTCCGCAGCACTTGAGCGAGCGCCTGTTCGAGCCCTTCTTCACGACCAAGGCGCCCGGCGAGGGCCTGGGCCTCGGGCTGGTGATCTCTTCGCATATCGTGCGTGAATTCGGCGGCACCCTGCGCTCGGTGCCGAGCCCGTCGGGGGCCATGTTCGAATTCGACGTCGCACGAGGTTCAACGTGAGCAGCAACATGTTCGATGGATTCAAGGTCGCCCTGATCGACGACGACGCCGTGGTTCGCCGCAGCCTGGTGCAGACGCTGGAGCTCGCGGGCTTCGAGGTCGAGGCCTTCGGCTCGGCCGAGCAGGGGCTGGCCGGCCTCGCACCCGGCTTCGCCGGCGTGCTCGTCACCGACGTCCGCCTGCCCAACATGGACGGCATGCAGCTGCTGCAGCGCGTGATGCAGCTCGATCGCACGATCCCGGTCATCCTGATCACCGCGCACGGCGACGTGAGCCTCGCGGTGCAGGCGATGCGCGCGGGCGCCTACGATTTCCTCGAGAAGCCGTTCGCGCCCGACCGCCTCGTCGAGGTCACGACCCGCGCGATGGAGAAGCGCACGCTCAGCGCCGAGGTGCAGTCGCTGCGCGCGCAGCTCGGCGCCAAGCGCGGCATCGAGTCGACACTGCTCGGGCGCTCGGCCGCGATGCAGGCGCTGCAGCAGCAGGTGCAGCGGCTCGCGGCGACGTCGGCCGACGTGATGATCATCGGCGAGACCGGCACCGGCAAGGAGCTCGTCGCGCGCTGCCTGCACGAGCACAGCACGCGGCGCGACAAGCACTTCGTCGCGATCAACTGCGGCGGCCTGCCCGAGTCGCTGCTCGAGAGCGAGCTGTTCGGCCACGAGATGGGCGCATTCACCACCGCCGCGCGGCGCCGCATCGGCAAGTTCGAGCACGCCAACGGCGGCACGCTGCTGCTCGACGAGATCGAGAGCATGCCGATGAGCTTCCAGGTCAAGCTGCTGCGCGTGCTGCAGGAACGCAAGGTCGAGCGCCTCGGCTCGAACGACGAACTGCCGATCGACGTGCGCGTGATCGCGGCGACGAAGTCCGACCTGCGGGCGATGAGCGAGCAGCAGAAGTTCCGCAGCGATCTCTACTACCGGCTCAACGTCGCGGTGCTGCACCTGCCGCCTCTGCGCGAGCGGCGCGAGGACATCCCGCTGCTGTTCGAGCACTTCGTGCTGCAGGCCTCCGCGCGTCACGCGCGCGAGCCCGAGGCGCTGAGCGCGACGGCCTCGCAAGAGCTGATGGCGCACGAC
>JASLEM010000558.1 GCA_030151165.1 Burkholderiaceae bacterium | reverse complement strand
CTTGGTCGAACTCTCCAGTTTGATTTTCTTGCGTAGTACCTGCACTGCGTTGGCATGTGCTGCGCATGATTTTGAAATTAGGATTTAGAGTATGACGACCGAAACCGGTATCGTGAAGTGGTTCAATGACGGCAAGGGCTTCGGGTTCATCACCCCGGACTCCGGCGGCAAGGACCTGTTCGCCCACTTCAGCGAAATCCAGGGCGGCACGGGCTTCAAGAGCCTGGCCGAGAACCAGCGCGTCGAATTCGAAGTGAAGCAAGGCCAGAAGGGCCTGCAAGCTTCGAACATCAAGCCGCTGTAATGCACGTCCTGCGCGCTCTCTCCGGGCGCGCAGCGTGAAGGCTGCCAGGCCGACCCCCGAGCGCACGGAAGGAATCCCAATGAGCAAATCTGCCACTGGCTCCCCGGAAGGTTCCCCCAAGGAACCGGTCGATCGGATGGAACGCCTGCGCCTGTCCCTGCCTGCAGCCGCGGAGCTCTTGCGCACGCGCCAGGCAGGCATGATCGAAGCCAGGGAGATCGACGAATACGTCGCCCTCAACTGGCTGGAATGGCACGGCGGCACCTTGCGGCTGACCGTCACGGGGTCCAACGTATGCTCGCAAAGCCGAGTGAACGCGGCTCAGGCTCGCTGACCTGTTCGGTGAGCCGCCCGCGACGTCCCGCCCGCTGCCGCGCCCCGACTCTCGCGCCCGTGAAGGGCGCCGTGGTCCGCACCGTTGCACGCAAGAGTCAACGTGTTCCGGACCACATCGAAAGCCATAAAATAATTACAGAGTTTCCCATCGGCAAGTACACGGTTTGCCCCATCGCAAAACCGCTGGCCGACGGCGGATATGCCGCCACTGTTTCCATCGGCACGGGTCGCGGCAACGCAGCCCATGCCCGCGTGATGCGCTTCGCACCGCTCTTCGAGACGTCCGAAGACGCACTACGCTACGCCACCTCCGAAGGCCTGAACTGGGCCCGCCAACAGCCGGCGTGGTCCGCCTCGGTGCCACCCGCCGCTCGTGGCGCCGCAGGTCTTACCATCGCATAAATTCAGGAGCGTTTTCAATGGCAAAAGAAGAACTGATCGAAATGCACGGCGTCGTCGAAGACGTCCTGCCCGACTCGCGCTACCGCGTGAAGCTCGACAACGGCCACCAGTTGGTCGCCTACACGTCCGGCAAGATGCGCAAGCACCACATCCGCATCCTGGCGGGCGACAAGGTGTCGCTCGAGCTGTCGCCGTACGACCTGACCAAGGGCCGCATCACCTTCCGTCACATCGAGCGTCGCGGCCCGAACTGAGCGCGCGGCCGCCGACGCGCTCCGGTCGGCCCGTCCTCCCCGAAAAGCCCGTGGCATGTGCCGACGGGCTTTTTTCGTCTGTGCGCCGGAGATCGCGCCGCGCGCCGCCAATGTCCGCCGGGCCGCGGTGCCAGACAACAGCCCGCAAAACCCGTGTCCCAGAATCGTCGCGTGAACTCCACCGCCTACGAACGTCACCTCGAACGCGCGCATGCGCTGATGTCGCGCCGCCTGCGCAGCGGCGCCGCCGGCCTCGCGGCCGGGATCGCCAGCGAGCCCGTCGCCAACCCCGCCCTGCGCGCGCTGCGGGCCGAGGCGGCGGCCGCGATCGCACGCCGGCACGCCGACTTCTCCGATGCGTTCGCCGACGCGCTGCGACGCTCGTTCACCGAGTTCACGCAGCCGCCGGTGGCCCGGCCGCCGGGGCAGTGGGTGGATCTCGGGGCGTTCGAGATCATGGACGACTCGCGCATCCAGGACGAGATCGAGGTCGCGCAGGTGGTGCAGATCCTCGGCGAGGACTGCAGCGTGGAGCTGCGCCGCCTCATCAAGTTCGAGGCGGCGCTGCGGCGCAACGAAGGCGTGCGGGTGGCGGCGTCGCCGTTCGGGCCGCCCGGGCTGGCGCGGGCGTTGTGGGCCGGCTCGGAGGGCATCGGCCTGGGCGCGGCGGCGCGCGCCGAGCTCGTGCGATGCGCGGCGCGCTGGCTGGCGCCGCGCCTGGGCGAGCTCTACGCCGCCGTGCGCCAGGCCGGCTTCGCCGACGCCTCGCACCTGGAGGCGGCCGACCGCGCGTCCGAAGCCGGCGAGGCCGCGTCGCCGGTCTCGTCGCCGACCGGTTTCGACGTCACGCGGCCCGGCGCGCTCTTCGAGCTGATGGATCTCGACGAGCAGCGGCCCGTGTTCGCCGCATCGACGACGGGCATGCCGTTCGAGCCCGTCGCCGACACCCAGCCGCTGCCGCTCGACGGCGACGACCCGCGCATCCCCGGCCTGATCCATAGCCATCGCGAAGAGCTGGCGGCGCTGCAGGACGCGACCAGCTCGCGGCTGGTGGTCGCGCTGATCGGCCACCTGTTCGACCAGATCGTGGCCGACCCCGCGCTGTCGGACGACGCGCGCGCCTGGATCGCCCGGCTGCAGCCCGGCGTCGTGCGGCTCGCCGCGCGCGATCCGATGCTGCTGCAGTCGCACCGGCACCCGGCCTGGACGCTGGTCAACCGCATCGCCACGCACATGAGCGCGGGCCAGGGCGCGCCGGCGCCCGAGTTCATGCAATGGCTGACGGACACCGTGGCGCAGGTCGCGGTCGATCCGTCGACCGCCACGTTCCAGGCCGCGGTCGACCGCCTGTCCGATTGGCAGCGGCGACAGGCACAGCGCCGGCTCACCTCCGTCGAGGGCGCGCTGGAGCTGCTGCAGCGCAGCGCGTCGCTCGAGGAGCTGGTCGCGCAGGCCAAGGCGCGGTTGCAGCGCAAGCTCGATTCCGCGCAGCCGCCGTCGCAGACGAAGCGCTTCATCCTCACGCTGTGGTCGCTGGTCGTCGCGCAGGAATGGTCGACGCTCGCGCCGGACGCGCGGCGCAACTCGCCGGCCATGGACATCGCCGTCGACGTGATCTGGTCGACCGACGCGGCCCGCTCGCGTGCCGACTCGCCGACCCTGGTCGCGATGATCCCCGAGCTGGTGGAGCGCGTGACGGCGGGGATGGCGACGGTGCGGTTGTCCGACGCGATGAAGAAGGCCTGGCTCGACCAGCTGGCCGCGATCCACCTGCATGCGATGCGGCGACCTCAGGGCGCCGAGGCGGCCGCGGGGCCGGTCACGGTCGACCTCGAGCTCGACGACGAACTGCCGCCCGCGCCGGCCCCGTTGGCGCGCGCGCCCGTGGACCCGTCCACACCGCTCGCCAGCCTGCAGGTGGGCGACAGCGTGACGATGCAGCTGCACGGCGACTGGCTGGAGCTGCAGCTGCTCTGGACGAGCGACAACGGCTACTTCCTGCTGTTCGCCGGCCAGGGCGATGCCTCGCACAGCTTCACGCGGCCGGCGTTGCAGAAGATGCTGGCGCAAGGCCTGCTGCGCACCGCCGACGCCAGCTCCGCGCTGCAGCGGGCCGGCGACGAGATCATCCGCCGGCGGCACTGAGCGCCGCGCGGCGGGTGTCTCGAGTCAGGACTTCGGCAGGTCGAAGACGAGGCAGGTCGTCGTCCCGTGCGCGAACAGCGTGCCGTCCGGGCCGACCAGCCGCGCCTCGCCGGTCGCGAGCTGGCGGCCGCAGTGGATCACGACGCCTTCGGCGCGCACGCGGCCGACCTTGGGCGACAGGCCGCGCACGTAGTTGATGCTCAGCTCGGCCGTCGTGTAGCCGCGGCCCGCGGGGATCATCGTGTGGACGGCGCAGCCGAGCGCGGAGTCGAGCAGCGTCGCGAACCAGCCGCCATGCACGCCGCCCATCGGATTGAAGTGTTGCGGCCCGGGCCGGCCCTGGAACAGCGCGGTGCCGGCACCGACGGCGATCAGCGCGAAGTCCAGCGTGCGCGCGATCGGCGCGTACGGCAGCTTGCCTTCGAGCATCTCCTGCATCTGCTGGAGCCCCGACTTGCCGGCCCACTGCTCGGCCGACGCGACGCCGGGCCCCGGGCCGGCGTCCATGATCGCGCGGCGGGCATCCTCCGCGGCGATCCATTGCGCAAGGACGGCCTGTGCTTCGTCGGGAGGCAGCTTGGGGGTGGCGGCGGCAGCAGCGATCACGAGATTCCTTTCGGGCGGCGAGGCGTCGGGTCGTGCAGGCGGCCTCGACTCATGTATATGCAATGATTGTAGGTGCAACTATAATTGGGTGGATGTCACCTGCTTTACAGCACGCCAGGCCGCACGCCGCCCACGCGGCCGACGCCGGCCCCGCCGTCCGCCCGCAAGGCTGCACCAACCTCAAGCTGCGCCAGCTGATGCGCCGCGTCGCGCAGCGTTATGACGCCGAGGTCGGCAAGGTCGGGCTGAAGGGCACGCAATACTCGCTGCTGAGCTTCGTGACCAAGCTGGGCCCGATCCGGCCGGTGGATCTCGCGGCGGCGATGAATGTCGACGCCTCGACGCTCTCGCGCAACCTGAAGCCGCTGGTCGACGCCGGCTGGGTGGCGATGGAGGCCGGTGCCGACGCCCGCAGCCGCCTGGTGCGCGCCACCGACGCCGGCCGCGACAAGCGCGCCGAAGCGCAACGCCGCTGGCGGGTGGCGCAGGAGGGCGTCAACGCGGTGCTCGGCCCCGAGCGGGTGATCGCGCTGCACGCGTTGATCGACGAGGCGATGGGCTGCCTGGACGATCTCGAGGCCGGCGAGGGCGCCGACGATTGAGGAAGGCCGCGGGCGGCGGCGACACGATCCCTATCGCGCCTTCTCGACCGCCCAGCGTCCGGACACGTAGTCCAGCGTGACGACCGCATCGCGGAAGCCGCGCAGGCCCAGCGTGCCTTCCAGCTTCAGCGGCGGCATGGCCTCGGCGGGCGGGCACCAGGTCACTTGCGGCGAGGTCAGCGTCCACGTGCCGGCCTGGAACGGCGCCGCCGCGTTGGCGGCGAGGCAGGACAGCGCATGCCCGCGGACGGTGGTCGCGAAGGCCTGGCCGGGATCGGCGGCGCCCGGCGTGCGCGCTTTCGCGCCGGACGAGGCGACGATGGCGGCGTCCCACTGCGCGCGGGCCGACGGTGCGAAGGTGATGGCGGCGCTGCCGGTATCGAGCAGCGCATAGCCGCGCAGCGCGCCGCCCTTGCGGATCTCGACCAGCGGATAGCCGCCTTGCGGTGTCCAGCGCGCGTAGACCATGGGCTGCGCGTCGAGCCGCGCGGCGAGCAGGCCGCCGGTCGTGAAGCGCACGCGCGAGGCCTTCAGGTCGATGGCGAGCGTGCCGGTCTCGAAGAACGCGTTGCCGAGCGCGCCCGCGGGGCTGGCGGCGTCGCAGTGCGCGAGCTGGCGAGCCTTGTCCGCCGCGGTCGGGACGGCCACGCGCACGCCGGCGAACTCCACGATCACGTCGACCGGCCTCTTGCCCGGTTTCGCGCCGTCGCTCCATTGGACGGCGGCGTCGAGGCCGGTGTCGACGCGCATCGCGCAGGGGTGGCCGTCGACCACGGCATCGACCGCGAGGCCCAGCCGCTGCCCGGGCTGGCCGGCGAAGTCGCCGAGCTGCCAGGCGATCGGTGCCTGCGCACGGGCGCGCGGCGGCGCGGCCAGCAGCGCCGCCAGCAGGACGATCGCGAGCAGCGCGGCGAGGCGCGACGTGAAGGAGTGCACGGAAAAGACGTTCGACATGGGTGTTAGTGTCTCCGCGATTCGCCGGCGCCCCGCCCGCCAAACGGGGGGATATTGCAGCGAAATGTCGCAGGCGAATCCGCATGTCGCACTTTTCGGCAGACAGGGCGCCGAGTCGAGCCCCGGGCCCGATTTCCTAGCACATCCCGGGCGCCGAAAGCCCCACGCGCCGATGCGGAAAACGGGGTCCGCGCTGTGGCACACTCGCGCGCTTCGCGGAACACGGCAGACTGGTCTTGGACAAGATTCTTCTTCAAATCGCGGCGGAACTGAAAGTTCGGCCGGCACAGGTCAATGCAGCGGTGACGCTGCTGGACGGCGGCGCCACGGTGCCGTTCATCGCCCGCTACCGCAAGGAAGTCACCGACAACCTCGACGACATCCAGCTGCGCGAGCTGGAGAGCCGTCTCGGCTACCTGCGCGAACTGGAAGATCGTCGCGCCGCGGTGCTGAAAAGCATCGAGGAGCAGGGCAAGCTGACGCCCGAGCTCGCCGCCGCGATCGACGCCGCGCCGACCAAGCAGGAGCTGGAAGACCTCTACCTGCCGTTCAAGCAGAAGCGCCGCACCAAGGGCATGATCGCCCGCGAGGC
>JASLEM010000557.1 GCA_030151165.1 Burkholderiaceae bacterium | reverse complement strand
CGCCGACCCGGTCAAGGCCGTGGCCTCGGGCGCCGTGATGAACTTCGTGCACGAGGTCGAGACCTCGACCAAGCGCATCGACGACCACCTGACCGACATCATGATGGCGCAGGACTTCCACGACCTGACCGGCCAGGTGGTGGCCAAGGTCGTGACGCTCGCCAACGACCTGGAAGACAGCCTCGTGAAGCTGCTGATCCAGGTGGTGCCGGAAGGCGTGCGCGAGCAGGTCGACCCGAACGTGCTGAACGGCCCGGTCGTGAATCCGGAAGGCCGCACCGACGTGGTGGCCGACCAGGGCGAAGTCGACGATCTGCTGGCCAGCCTCGGCTTCTGATCCTCCCGCCTCGAACGAAGCAACGCCCGCCACCGCGGGCGTTTTTCATGGGCGCGCGCCGGTCGCGCGCTGAACGGATGCGCAGCCGCTCGGGTGTGGCGCGAGGGCGGACTCGACAGGCGAGTTGTGTGCATTCCTGCGCCGAACGCGCGATCGTCGGCCCCCGCGCAGGATGCACCCGGTTACAGTCCGCCGGACGCCCTGCCGCGGCCTCCGGCCGCGGGCGGCGTCCCACTGCGTTTCGCGAACGCCCGCCCTCCCCCATGTCCGAACCGTCTCCGTTCCTTCCGACCACCGCTGAACTGAAAGCCTTGCCGGAAGCCAGCGACGCGCTGCCGGTCGGGGCGCACCTGGCCGAGTTCGAGGTCCGCGAGGTCATCGGCGTCGGCGGCTTCGGCATCGTCTACCGGGCGTGGGACTCCGCCCTCGAGCGCGAGGTCGCGGTCAAGGAATACATGCCGATGGGCCTCGTCGGCCGCGGCGCCGACGGCCGCGCCACGCTGCGCTCGCGCGGCTACGAAGAGGACTTCACGCTCGGGCTGCGCTCGTTCGTGAACGAGGCGCGCCTGCTCGCCCGCTTCGACCATCCGTCGCTCGTCAAGGTCTACCGCTTCTGGGAGGCGAACGGCACGGCCTACATGGCGATGCCGTTCTACCAGGCGCAGACGCTGCGCCAGCGCCGCCAGGACATGGGCGCGCAGGTGCCCACGCAGGAGTGGCTGCTGTCGATGATCCAGCCGCTGCTCGGCGCGCTGGAGGAGATGCACCGCGCCGACGTCTACCACCGCGACATCGCGCCCGACAACATCCTGTGGTGCGCCGACAGCCGCCCGGTGCTGCTGGACTTCGGCGCGGCGCGGCATGCGCTGACCGACCGCACGCAGGCGCTGACCGCCATCCTCAAGCCGCAGTTCGCGCCCATCGAGCAGTACGCCGACGCGCAGTCCATGCGGCAAGGGCCGTGGACGGACGTCTTCGCGCTCGCGAGCACGTGCTACTTCATGGTCACCGGCCGGCCGCCGCTGCCCGCGACCGCCCGCATCCTGAACGACGACCTCGCCCCGCTCGCGCAGCTCGCGCCCGAGGGCTTCTCGCCGCACGTGCTGGCGACGCTGGACTGGGCGATGGCCGTGCGCCCGCGCGAGCGCCCGCAGTCCGTCGCGATCCTGCAGGACGCGCTGCTGGGCCTGCTGCCGGTGCCCGAGCGCGTCGAGCACGAGCCCGCCGCGCCGCACGTCGGGGACATCACCGGCGCGAACTTCGAGCGGACCATCCAGACCGCGCCGCGCACGGACGTCGAGGCGTCGGGCGGCCGCGAGCGCACCGAGGCGCCGCGCGCGGTGACCCGGACGATGCCCGCCGGGACGTCGATGCCGCCCGGACGCTCGCCGATCCGGTCGGCGCTGCTGCTGTGCGCCGTCGTCGCGGCCGCCGGGGTCGCCTGGCTGCGGCCGTGGCATCACCGGGTCGACCCGGCGGCGAGCGCACCGGCCGCCGTTGCCCTGCCGGCCACGAGCGCGAGCGCGGGCGAGATCAGCGCGCCCGCCGCGAGCGCGATCGGCGCGGCCGCGCCGGCGCCCGTCGCGGCCGACTCCGCGACCCAAGCCACGCCGCCGCAACGCGTCGCGCAGGTCGCCGGCGCGCGCGCGAGCGCGGCGGCACGCCGATCGAGGATGCTCGCCGCAGCGGTCGGCGAGAACGCGTCGCGCGACGCCGCGCGAGGCTCGCGCACGGCCGCCAACGAGGACGCGACGACCCGCGCCGCGCGCGAGGAAGTCGCGTGGGCCGCGGCGCACGAGGAGACGCCCGTCGCCCGCACGGCACGCCTGGCCGCCGCCGGCACGGGCCCGCGCGAGGCCTGCATCGAGAGCGAGCCGTCGAACGTGAGCGCCTGCGTCAAGCGCGTGTGCCAGAGCGATTCGAGGTTCAGCCGCTACCCGAGCTGCGTCCACCTGTAGCGGCCGGCGCAGGCGCCGCGCTGCGCGCCGCCCGCCCATGAAAAACGCCCGCGGTCGCGGGCGTCGTCGTTTCGGCGTGCCGCATCGCGCGGCGCGCGGGCCTCAGCGGCCGGAGCGCCCGTCGCGGCGCCGCGCCAGCGCCGCCAGCGCGCCGAGCCCGGCGAGCATCAGCGCGACGGGCTGCGGCTCGGGCACCGACGAGGTGTTCGGCGCGGTCAGCGAGATGTCGTCGATCGCGCCGTCGTTGCCCTCGCCGATGAAGTTGTTGTCCTGGATCGAGAAGGTGTACGTGCCGCTGGCCGACGGCGTCAGGGCGACGAGGTACTGGCCCCACTGCCCGGCCGCGGGGGTCAGCTGCACGTTGACGGCGCTGCCGTCGATGTAGAGCTGCAGGGCCGGGACGTTCTCGTCCGAGCCGGACGCGCCGTAGAACTCGAAGGTGTACGTGGTGCCGCCGACCAGCGCGACGCTGTCGGACCAGATCGACGCCGGGCCGCCCGCGCCGTCGAAGAACAGCATCTTGCCGGCGCCGGACGTGTGGTCGCCGAACGAGTCGTAGCCGTTGCTGAAGTACGTGCTCGGGTTGCCGACGACCGCATACTGCCCCGGCGCGGAGAACGTGCCGGACGGCACCGCCGAGTACGCCGTGCTGCCGCCGCCGAGGGTGCCGTCGTCGAAGTTGGCGGAGAAGACCGTCGATGCGTGGCCGGCCAATGGCAACGCGGACAGGGCGAGCAGCGCCGCGGACAACGCCCGCTGCAAGGGATTCATCGTCATGGAAGCTCCGGCGAATGGGTGGAGCGCAGAGGCTATCAGCGGCCTCCCCACCATCGCAAGCGAAGGCGCGCCGTGCCCCCTAGGTTGCGGCGCCGTCCGCCGGGCTATTCGCCGACCAGGCCGTTGCGGATCGCGTAGACCGTCAGCTCGGAGTTGTTGGCCAGCCCGAGCTTCTCCAGCACGCGCGCCCGGTAGACGCTGACCGTCTTCGGCGACAGCGTGAGCTCGCCGGCGATGTCGGACAGCCGCTTGCCCGACGCGATCATCACCAGCGTCTGCAGCTCGCGGTCGGAGAGCTTCTCGTGCGCGTGCGCGACCTCGGGCGTCGTCAGGCTCTCGACGAGCATCTGCGCGATCTCCGGCGTCACGAACTTGCGGCCCTGCGACACCGTGCGCACCGCCAGCACCAGCTGCTGCGGGTCGCCGCCCTTGTTGACGTAGCCGTACGCACCGGCGCGCAGCGCGCGGATCGCGTACTGGTCCTCGGGGTACATGCTGACGATCAGCACCTTCATCGTCGCGCCTTCGTCCTTCAGCACCGCGAGCACGTCGAGGCCGCTGCGGCCCGGCATGTTGATGTCGAGCACGAGGACGTCGCACTGCTCCTTGCGCAGCAGCGTGCGCAGCTCGGGGTAGTCGCCGGCCTCGCCGACGACCTGGATGTCGGGCGCGTCGGAGAGGGTGTCGCGGATGCCGCGGCGGATCAGTGCATGGTCGTCGCACAGGATGACGCGAATCATAGGGATCCCCAGACTGACGAAGACGAGCTGTGGTCATCGTCCGGGTCGCCGTCCTCGGCGTCCGGACCGAATTCGGAGGCGTAGCCGACGCCGTCGGCCAGCGGCACCGACAGGATCAGCGTGGTGCCCTGCCCGGCGGTGCTCGACAGGTCGACCCAGCCGCCGACCGTCGACGCGCGCTCGTGCAGCCCGCGGATGCCGAAGCTGCGCGCCTTGGCGAGGTCGGCGCTGTTCAGGCCGACGCCGTTGTCGCTGATCTCGAGCGAGAGGATGTCGCCCGCGAGCGAGAGGTCGATCACGACGCGCGTGGCGCCGGCGTGCTTGGTGATGTTGGTCAGCGCCTCCTGCGCCGTCCGGTACGCGACGAGCGGCACGCCGGGCGGCAGCTGCATCGTCTCGTGGCTGGTGCGGAACGCGCAGGCGATGCCCAGGCGCTTCTCGAAGCGCGTGGCCATCCACTGCAGCGCGGCCACCAGGCCCTGCTCGAGGATGGCCGGGTGCAGGTTGTGCATGATCCGCTTGCTGGACTCGATCGCCTGCGTCACCACCTCGAGCGAGGCGACGGCGCGCTCGCGCACCTCGGCGTCCTTCGAGTGGCGGGCGATCCAGGCGATGTCGAACTTCAGCGC
>JASLEM010000542.1 GCA_030151165.1 Burkholderiaceae bacterium | reverse complement strand
CGAGCGCGGAGAGCCAGGTCGCCGCGGCCGACGCGCAGCTCGCCGCGGCGCGCGCGCGGCTGCTGCCGTCGATCGACCTCAGCGCGTCGCTGGGGCAGGTGTCGTCCAGCATCCTGCGCGGCGATCCGTTCACCGTGTGGTCGATCGGTGGCAGCGTGCTCGCGCCGATCTTCAACGGCGGCGAGCTGCGGTCGCTCGCGGCCGCGTCGTCGGCGCGGCGCGACGAGGCGTTGATCGGCTACCAGAAGGTGGTGCTCGCCTCGATCTCGGAGGTCGAGACGCAGCTGGTCGTCTTCGAGAAGGAGCAGGAGCAGTTGACGCAGGCGCAGTCGCAGGGCGTCGCGCTCGCGGAGTCGCTGCGCATCGCCACGCGCCGATACGGCGAAGGGTATTCGTCCTACCTCGACCAGCTGCTCGCGGAGCGCGGGCTGTTCGCCGTGCAGCAGGGCATCCTGCAGCTGCACGCCGATGCGCTGGTCGCGGAGATCTCGGTCTACCGCGCGCTGGGCGGCGGATGGGACGGTGGATCGGACGGCGCGGCGACGAGGCGCGAGGCGGCGAACTGAATGCGGGGCGCGCGGCGCCGCGGCGGCGGGACGCGACCCCTAGAATGATCGCCACCCCGTCGCCCGATCCGGCGGGCGCTGCGGCTTCGCGGCGCGGCGGCGAGGAACAGCGAAGGGAGGCCGACGTGGCAACGAGCGAGAGTCGTGGACGAGCAGGCCGGCCGGCGCCGACGGGCGAGGGGCGCTGACCATGCCCGGATACGCCGAGCAGGCCGTCTCGTTCGGCCCCTTCACGCTGCATCGCGCCGACAAGCGCCTGTTCGAGGCCGGGCGCGAGGTGCGCATGGGCGAGCGCACGCTCGACCTGCTGATCGCGCTGGTCGAACGGGCCGGCGAGGTGGTCGGCAAGCAGAGCCTGATCTCGTGCGTGTGGGGCGACAGCGCGGTCGAGGAGACGACGCTGCGCGCCCACATCGCCGCGCTGCGCACGGTGCTGGGCGAGGGCGAGAGCGGGCGGCGCTACATCGTCAACGTCGCCGGCCGCGGCTACTGCTTCGTCGCCGAGGCGCAGATGCATCGCGCCGCCATCGTCCCCGATGCGCAGGCCCACCGCGACGCCTCGCAGCGCCACAACCTGCCCGACCTGCTCACGCGCGTGATCGGGCGCGACGAGCTGATCGCGACGATCGCCGAGCAGCTCTCGCGCCGGCGCTTCGTCTGCATCGCGGGCGCGGCGGGCATGGGCAAGACGACCGTCGCTCTCGCCATCGCGGAGCGTGCGCTGGCGCGCTATCCGGACGGCATCCGCTTCGTCGACCTGTCGCTGATCTCGGATCCGGCGCTGGTGCCGAGCGCGTTCGCCGGCGCGCTCGGCACCGTCGTGCCGGCGGAGCAGGCGATCGCGGGCCTCGTGCGTTTCCTGGCCGACAAGTCGATGCTCGTGGTGCTGGACAACTGCGAGCACGTCGCCGAGGCCGCGGCCGAGGTCGTGGTCGCGCTGCTGAAGGCGACCGCGAACCTGCACGTGCTCGCGACCAGCCGCGAGCCGTTGCGCGCCGAAGGCGAGTGGGTGCAGCGCCTGCCGCCGCTCGAGGTGCCGCCCGCCGAGGTCGAGCTGACGGCCGACCAGGCGCTCGCCTATCCGGCCGTGCGGCTCTTCGTCGAGCGCGCGATCGCCAGCGTGGACAGCTTCGCGCTCGCCGACCGCGACGCCGGCCTCGCGCGCGAGATCTGCCGCCGCCTCGACGGCATGCCGCTCGCCATCGAGCTCGCCGCCGCGCGCATGGCGGCGTTCGGCATCCGCGGGCTGATGCGCGCGCTCGACGATCGTCTCGGCACGCTGACCAGCCGCCAGCGCACGGGGCTGCCGCGCCATCGCACGCTCGTCGCGCTCCTCGACTGGAGCCACGAGATGCTGCCGCCGGCCGAACGCACCGCGTTTCGCCGCCTCTCGCTCTTTCGCGCGGGCTTCTCGCTGCAGTCCGCCCAGGCCGTCGTGGCCGGCGACGACATCGACGCGCGCCAGGTCGTCGACGCCGTCGCCTCGCTCGCGGCGAAGTCGCTGCTCTCCGCGGAGTTCCGCCAGCGCGAGGTGCAGTACCGCATGCTGGAGACCACGCGCGACTACGCGTGGCGCCAGCTGGTCGCGAGCGGCGAGCTCGCCGCGGTGCAGCGCCGGCACGCCAGCCGGACGCGCGAGCTGCTCGAGAGCGGCGCCGAGGTGCAGAAGTCGCTCTCCCGATCCGAGCGCACCGCCAACTACGCGTGGCTCATGGGCGACGTGCGCGCCGCGCTCGACTGGGCGTTCGGGGACGGCGGGGACGTCGCCATCGGCGCGCCGCTGGCCGCCGCGACGGTGGAGCTGTCCAGCCATCTCTCGCTGCACGAGGAGTTCCGCGGCCGGCTGGGCGTCGCGCTCGATCGCGTGCGCACGCTGCAGCCGCCGGCGTTGCTGACGGAGATGCGGCTGAACATCTACTTCGCCGCGGTGACGTACCACACGCGCGGGCCGTGCGAGGCGATGGCGTCGGCGAACGAGCGCGCGTCGGCGCTGGCGCAGGCGCCCGAGGTCGCCGAGCACCGCAGCGAGGCGGCGCATGCGGCGTGGACGCGCGCGTTCGCGTTCGGCGACTACGACGCCGCGCTCGACTGCGTCGACGCGCTGGCCGTGATGGCGCAGGGCCCGCTGCGCGCCGCGCTCGCGCTGACGGTCGACCGCATCCGCGCGCAGTCGCTGCACTTCGCGGGCCGCCACGAGGCGGCGCGCGGGCTCGTCGAGCGCGTCATCGGCCATCCGACGCGCGCCAACCGGCTGACGATCGTGCAGGCGCTGGCGCTCGATCGCAACGTCGCGATGCGCATCATCCTGGCGCGCCTGCACTGGATCGAAGGCCGGCCGGAGCAGGCGGCGCGCGTCGCCGAGGAGTGCGTCGAGCTCGCCGGCACCGACGTCCCGTTCGGCGTGTGCCAGTCGCTCGCGTTCGCGGCCTGCCCGATCGCGCTGTGGACGGGCGACCTCGAGGCCGCGCGCCACGGCGCGCAACGCCTGATGGCGCAGGCGACCGAGAAGAACTTCCTCTACTGGCGGCGCTGGGGCGAGAACTTCCTGCGCCTGCTCGCGATGCGCGACGCGGGCGACGCGTGGCCGCGCGAGACGCCGCCGCCGACGCTCGACATCGACCCGCTGGACGCCAAGCAGCGCGACCTGTTCGGCGCGCTGGGCGTGTTCGATGGCGACTCGCAGGTCGTCGAGCGCGCCGAGCGCGACGGCAACTGGTGCGCCGCGGAGATCCTGCGGCTGCACGGCGAGTGGCTTCTCCGGCGTGACGCGCCCGACCTCGCGTTCGCGACGGAGCGCTTCGAGCGTGCGCTCGCGCTCGCGCGTTCGCAGGGCGCGCTGGCCTGGGAGCTGCGTGCGGCGACGAGCCTCGCGCGGTTGATGGACCGCACGGGCCGTCGATCCGAAGCGATGGCGTTGCTGGCGCCGATCCACGCCCGCTTCACCGAAGGCCTGGCCAGCGCCGACCTCGTCGCGGCGCGACGGCTGCTCGACGCGCTCGCCGCCTGATCGCTCAGAGCAGCCCTTCCGAGACGAACGGCGACAGCATGAACAGCTTCAGCCGCGTCGCCCAGTCCATCTCCGGCTCGCTCGTGTAGACGCGCTCGTTGCCCGGCTCCGTGTCGACCCACTCGACGTCCTGTCCGTCGGCCGACAGGCGCAGGCGATAGGTGCCGATGGCGCGCACCTGGTCGAGCAGCTCGGTGACGTCGCCGGCCAGTTCGGGTGAGTCGACGAAGAGCCCGATCTCGGTGTTCTCGCGCGAGGAGCGGAAGTCGAGGTTCATCGAGCCGACGAAGGTCGTGCGACGATCGATCACGATGATCTTGGCGTGCAGGCGGCCCACCGCGCTGCCGAAGTTCTCCTCGAGCTTCGTCTGCTCGCGGATCACGTTGGGGCTGATCTCGTAGATCTGGATGCCCATCTTCAGCATCTCGCGGCGGTAGCGGCCGTAGGCGACGCTGACCAGCTGCTCGTCGTTCGACGCCATCGAGTTGGTCACCGCCGTCACGCTGACGCCGTTCGCCCGCACCTGCCGCAGCCGCGCCATCGACGCCGCGCCCGGCACGAAGTAGGGCGACGCGAGCAGCACGCTTTCCTTCGCGCCGGCGATGGCCTCGACGACGTTCGAGGTCACCGTCGTCGCGTCGTCGCCGGCCTCGGCCCTGCCGCTCACCTTCTCGGGATCGTCGTAGACCACGCGGATGCTTCCGTGCAGCATCCGCAGCGGCTTGACGCCCAGCTCCGTGCTCAGCGGGGCGTTGTCGAGGATGTCGCGGTCGCTCGCGTGCAGCGCGGGGAAGGCGTCCTCGGCGGTGGCGGTCGCGGCGTCGAAGACGTGCTCGCCGTCGGCGTCGCCATCGTCGCGCTCGAGGTCGCGCAGCAGGTACACGCGGCGGCTGTTCCAGTAGGTGTCGAAGGCCTTCTCGAGGTCGGGCACGACGGCGCCGGTCACGAGCAGGTCGAAGTCGATGAAGTTGCCTTCGCGATTGCGGAAGAAGTACTCGTCGGCCATGTTGCGGCCGCCCGCGACCGCGAACACGCCGTCGACGACGAGCAGCTTGTTGTGCATCCGGTGGTTCAGCCGCCCGACCTCGCCGAGCGCCGCGACCCAGCGGCCCGCGTTCGAATGGCGCGCGGCCGGGAACGGGTTGAAGACGCGCACCTCGACGTGCTCGAACGACGCGAACTCTGCGAGCAGCTTCGCGCTGTCGGGCGTGTAGAGGTCGTCGACCAGCAGGCGCACGCGCACGCCGCGCATGGCGGCCTCGCGCAAGGCCTTCAGCAGCGTGCGGCCGGTGGAATCGTTGCCGATCAGGTAGTACTGGATGTCGATGCTCTGGCTCGCGTGGCGGATCAGCGTGAGGCGCGCGTCCATCGAGTAGTCGCTGAACGGGATCGGCCGGAACGCGGATTCGCCCGGCGCCTCGAGGCTCGCGGCGGCGATGCCGGCCAGCTCGCTCGAGGCCGGCGCGACGAGGAAGCTGCTCGCGGACTTGTCGTGCGGCGTGAGCGACGCGCAACCGCACAGCGCACCCGCGACCATGCAGGCGAGCGCGAGCGCCAGCCAGCGGGCGAGGCGTGCGCGGGTGTCGAGAAGGAGTGGGTCGTGCAACGAGCGGATCATCGGGAGCTTTCGAGGATGCCGGGCGCCGGGGCGTCGCACGCGTCGCGGCTTCGGCCGGTCGTGGCCGGATGGCGGCTCGGCGACAACCCGGGCCGCTAAACTGCGCGGCGCGGTGATGACGCCGACGCCGCCGTCACGTGCGCCCAGCGTAGCGGCGGCGTGGCGTTCGCGCCCTTCGCTGCGCGGGGCACGGCGCGCTATCCCCTCTGGGGGATGCCCTGCAGCAACGTCGACACCACAGGAGACCCTTCGTCTTGACGACCCCGGAGCGACCCGCCGCCCCCGCCTCGCGTGCCGACGAGCCGATCGCGTTCGGCCCGTTCCTGCTGTCGCGCCGCACGCGCGCGCTGCTGCGCGAGGGCGCGCCGCAATCGCTGGGGGGTCGCGCGTTCGACGTGCTGCTGGCGCTGGCCGAGCGCGCCGGCGAGGTGGTCGAGACCGAGGCGCTGCTGGCGCGTGTCTGGCCGACCACGGTGGTCGATCCGGGCGGGCTGCGCGTGCACATCACGGGCTTGCGCAAGGTGCTGGGCGCGCGGCCGGACGGCTCGCCGTGGATCGAGAACGTGCCCGGACGCGGCTACCGTCTCGCGGTGCCGCGAGACGACGCGGGCCGCGTGTCGCCCGGCCCCGACGCCGCGGCCGCGCCGCCCGCGGACGACTACCTGCCGTTCCGCCTCGCCGCCTCGGTCGGCCGCGGCGAGGTCGTGGACGCGCTGGTCGGCAAGCTGGGCGAGCACCGGCTCGTCACGGTCGTCGGTCCGGGCGGCATCGGCAAGACGACGGTGGCGCTCGACGCGGCGCGGCGGATGGCGGGCGCGTGCCGCGACGGCGTGCGCTTCGTCGACCTCGCGGCGTTGAACGACGCCTCGCTGATCGCGAGCGCCATCGCGCAGGCGATCGGCGTCGCGCTGGTCGGCAGCGATCCGGCGGCGAGCCTCGTCGCCTACCTGCGTCCCAGCCGGATGCTCGTCGTCCTCGACAGCTGCGAGCTCGTCGTCGACGCCGCGGCCGTCCTCGCGGAGCGGCTGCTGCAGGCGGCGCCCGGGCTCGTCCTGCTGGCGACGAGTCGCGAGCCGCTGCGGATCCGCGCGGAGTGCGTGCTGCAGCTCGGCCCGCTCGAGGTGCCACCGGACGCGGGCCCCATCGCCGCTGATGCCGTGACCCATTACTCCGCGCTCGCGCTGTTCATGGAGCGCGCCGCGGCGGCCGGCGGGCTGCTGCTGGGAAGCGACGACGTCGCCGTCCTCGCGCAGCTGTGCCGCAAGCTGGATGGCAATCCGCTCGCGATCGAGCTCGCGGCAGCGCGCGTGGGCATGTTCGGGCTGCGGCCGCTCGTCGCGCTGATCGACGAGCGGCTGTCGCTGCTCGCCCGCGGCCGCGGCAGCCTGCCGGCGCGCCACCAGACGCTGACCGCGACGCTGGACTGGAGCTACCGCACGCTCTCGCCGACCGAGCGCGCGATCCTGCGCCGGCTGTCGGTGTTCCGCAGCCGCTTCAACGTGGTGTCGGCGGCCGCGGTCGCGTGCTTCGATCCGGTCGACGAGAGCGCGGTGTTCGACGGCGTCGAAGGGCTGGTGTCCAAGTCGCTGATCGTCGCGGACAACGCGGGCGGCTCGCCGCACTTCCGCCTGCTGGACACCACGCGCGCCTACGCGACGGAGAAGCTGGCCGACGGCGGCGATGGCCCGGCCGCGGCGTTGCGTCATGCCGAGGCCTGCCGCCAATTGCTGGAAGACGCGAACGAGGAACTCGCCACGCAGACGCCGGTGCAATGGAGCCTCGCGCACGGCCACCTGATCGAGGATGTGCGCGCGGCGCTGCGATGGGCGTTCGGCGCGGCTGGGGACGTCGGCGCGGGCGTGCGGCTGACCGCGGCGTCGGGGCCGCTGTGGATCCTGCTCTCGCGCAGCGTCGAGTTCATCGAGCACATCGAGCGCGCGCTGCGCCATCTCGACGGCCTCGACGGCGCGCGAGCGCTCGAGATGGCGCTCTCGCTGTCGCTGGCGCAGTGCCACCTGACCGCGGGCGGGCCGACGCCGGCGACCTTCGCCGCGTTCGAGCACGCGGGCGATCTCGCGCGCGCCGAAGGCAAGACGCGCATGCAGCTGATCAGCCTCTACGGTGGCCTGTCGTCCGCCTACCTGCTGGGCCACAACGAGGACGCGCTGCGCTTCGCGGAGGAGTTCGGCGCCGTCGCCCAGGCGGCCGGCTACACGTCCGCCACGCTGATGCACCACCGTTCGATGGCGATGGTGTTCTACCAGGCCGGCCGCTTCGAGGAGTCGCTGGCGCACATCCGCATCGTCATGGACGCCCACCCCGAGCGCTTCCATTTCTTCCTCGACAGCCAGGTGCAGCTCGAACACCACGGCGCGTCGCTGACCCATCTCGCGAAGGCGCTGTGGGTCACCGGGCGCACGCGGGAGGCGCGCGAGGCGGCGCGGCAGGCCGTCGACGTCAGCGTGGCGTTCGACCATCCGATCACCATCGTCTACGCGTTGACGATGGCCGCCTGCCCGATCGCGCTGTGGTGCGGCGACTGGGCGCTGGCCTGCGACTACATCGACCGCCTCGCCGACTGGGCGGAGCGCCACTCGCTCGTCTTCTGGAGCGACTGGGCCGCCCTGCTGCGCCGCGCGCTCGCGTGGTGCGAGCCCGGCGCCGACCCCGAGGAAGGCGCGGAGTCGCCCGACTGGCTCGCCGCCGCGACGCAGATGGGCAGCCGCGCCGACACCCTCGCGACCTTCTGCCCCGGCCTGGCCTGCGAGGCCGCGCTCGAGCGCGCGCTGCACGGGCCCGAGACCTGGTGCACGGCGGAACTGTTGCGCGTGCGCGCCGGCCTCGTGCTGCGCTCGCAGGCCGGCGACGCCTCGAGCCGCGCGGCCGAGGCCCAGGCGCTGCTGCTGCGCTCGCTCGCGATGTCCGCGCGCCAGCAGGCGCGGGCGTGGGAACTGCGGGCGAGCGTGTCGCTCGCGCAGTTGCGGACGGCGCAAGGCCGGCCCGGCGAGGCGCGCGAGCTGCTGCAAGGCGTGCTGGCGCGCCTCGACGTCGACCCCGACGTGGCGATCGACCCTGCCGCCGGCAAGGACGTCGCGCGCGCGGTGCAGGCCTGGCGCGCGTTGCACGCGGATGACGAACCGCTCGTGGCCGGGTGGCACAACAGCTTCTAACAATTTCCAATGCCCGCGAGGGCAAGAGCTAATAACGCGCAACTTGCGGCGGCCCGGTCCGGGGCAGATCATTCGTTCACGGTCGACACATTCGTCGTGAAGGAGAACTCTCATGCAGCACGCCGGCACCATTCGCACCCTGGTCGTCCACGAGGATCCCATCGTGGCGGCGGGCCTCGTCGCGGTCTTGCAGACGCAGCCCGGGATCGCGGTCACGACCGCGCCGACGGTCGCCGCGTGGCTGCAGGCGCGCGTCGAGGCGGACGACGACGTCGACGTGGTCGTCGCCGACTACCAGGGCGGCCTCGACGCGCTCGCCGCCGTCAAGCTCGAGCCTCGCCGCCCCGGGCGCGCTGCGCCGAAGGTGCTGGTCGTCACGCAGATCGCGCGCGAGTGGGAGGTCCGCTCCGCCGTCAACGCGGGCGTGCACGGCTACGTGCTGCAAAGCTGCGGGGTGGACGAGATCCTCGCCGGCGTGCTGATGGTCGGCGCGAGCCGGCGCTACCTGTGCGAGGCGGTGACCGAGCGCATCGCAGAAAGCCTGACGCGGCTCACGCTCACGGCGCGCGAGGGCGAGGTGCTCGAGCTGCTGCAGCAGGGCCTGTGCAACAAGACCATCGCGCGCGACCTCGGGATCGCGCCGGGCACCGTCAAGGCGCACGTCAAGGGCATCCTCGAGAAGCTGGACGCGACCACGCGCACGCAGGCCGTCGCCGTCGCGACCCATCGCGGGCTGATCAAGGCCGGCGGCGCGCGGCCCGCCGCGCTCGTGGCGCCGACACGCCACGTCGACCTGTCCGCGAGCCCCGCGATGGCGGCGGAGCAGCGGGTCGAGTTCGCGTAGTGCGCCACGTCGCGCAAGCCGATCCGGCGAGCACCGACGCGCCCGCGATCGACGACGTCGCGGCCCGCCTGGACGCGCTGTCGACGCGCCGGCTCCACGTGCTCGCGCTGGTCGTGTGCGGGCTCGGGCTGTTCCTCGAGGTGATGGAGATCTCGTTCAGCAACGCGCTCGCGGCGATCTTCTCGACGTCGGCGCACGGCATCCCGAGCGCCAGCGTGCCCGTGCTGCTGTCGTCGGTCTACGTCGGCGCGATCCTCGGCTCGCCGCTGTTCGGCGCGGCCTGCGATCGGCACGGGCGGGTCAAGGCGCTCGTGGGCGTGATGGCGGTGCTCGCGGTCGCGTCCGCGTGGGCGGCGGCCAGCACGTCCATCGTGGCGCTGGTGGCGGCGCGGGCGCTGACCGGCGTCTCCGTCGGCGCGTTCCAGCCCGTCTTCGTCGCCTATCTCACCGACCTGCTGCCGCCGCGGCAGCGCGGCTTCCTGTTCTTCTCGATGATCGCGTTCGGCTTCCTGGGCTTTCCCGCCGGCACGTTCCTGATCCGCAGCCTGACGCCGCTGCAGCCGCTCGGGCTCGAGGCGTGGCGCTGGGCCTGCCTGTGCGGCGGCGGCGGCGCGGCGATCGTCGCGCTGGCCGCGACGCGGCTGCCCGAGTCGCGGCCAGCGCGACGATCGCCGCGCCGCCGCCGCCGCACAGGCAGGCCCAGCGCCACGCCTCGAGCCCGAGCGGCTGCAGCGGCGTCAGGCTGCGGATCAGGAACGTGCCGGCGGGAAAGCCCAGGAAGC
>JASLEM010000524.1 GCA_030151165.1 Burkholderiaceae bacterium | reverse complement strand
AGGACACGTGCTGCCCGCTGCCGCTGGCGATCTCCAGCGCGCGCCCGCGCGCGGGCAGCGTGCGCTGCAGCACCTCCAGGATCGGCTGGCGGTTGCGCTCGGCGGCGGGGCTGAAGCGGCGTGTCGAATCGGTCATCTCGGGGAGCATGTTGCGCGGAAAAGCAGGAAAAAGCGCGCGTGAGCGCCATCGGGTGCAGCCATCGTACCCGCGGCCCTCGGTACAAACCCGTGCGTTCGTCCACGCGGTCGCGGATAATTCGGAATGAACTCGCCTGCCACGCCCGCGTCCGCCAATCCGTCGACACCACCGTCGACGCCGTTCAGCCAGCTCGCGCTCGCCCCCCAGGTCATCGCCAACCTGACGCAGCTCGGCTACGTCGACATGACGCCGATCCAGGCCGCCGCGCTGCCGGTCGCGCTCGCCGGCCACGACCTGCTCGCGCAGGCCAAGACGGGCAGCGGCAAGACCGCGGCGTTCGCGCTCGCGATGCTCGACAAGCTCAACCCGCGCCACTTCGGCATCCAGGCGCTCGTGCTGTGCCCGACGCGCGAGCTCGCCGAGCAGGTCGCCGTCGAGACGCGCCGCCTCGCGCGCTCCGAGGAGAACATCAAGGTGCTGACGATCGTCGGCGGCGTGCCGGTGCGCAACCAGCTCGCGAGCCTGGAGCACGGCGCGCACGTGATCGTCGGCACGCCGGGCCGCGTGCTCGACCTGCTCGAGCGCGGCTCGCTCGACCTCGACGGCCTGAAGACGCTGGTGCTCGACGAGGCCGACCGCATGCTGGACATGGGCTTCGTCGACGACATCAAGGCCGTCGCGCAGGCCTGCCCGAAGACGCGCCAGACGCTGCTGTTCTCCGCGACCTACCCCGAGGGCATCGCGAAGCTGAGCCAACAGTTCATGCGCAACCCGCAGACGGTCAAGGTCGAGAGCCGCCACGCCGCCACGCAGATCCGCCAGCTCTGGTACGAGGTCGCGCCGAACCAGCGCCTGCACGCCGTCGGCCGCCTGCTGCGCCACTTCCAGCCCGCCAGCACGCTCGCGTTCTGCAACACGCGCCAGCAGTGCCGCGACTTGGTCGACGTCCTCACCGCCGAAGGCATCCAGGCCATCGCGCTGCACGGCGACCTCGAGCAGCGCGATCGCGACCAGGTGCTGATCCAGTTCGCCAACCGCAGCTGCAGCGTGCTCGTCGCGACCGACGTCGCCGCGCGCGGGCTCGACATCGCGCAGCTCGAGTGCGTCATCAACGTCGACGTCACCTACGAGCCCGAAGTCCACATCCACCGCATCGGCCGCACCGGCCGCGCCGGCGAGGAAGGGCTCGCACTGAACCTGGCCAGCATGGAGGAGATGGGCCGCGTCGGGCAGGTCGAGCTGATCCAGAAGGCCGAGACGCAGTGGCACAAGCTCGAAGAGCTCGACCAGGGCTCCGACAAGCCGCTCGTCGCGCCGATGGTCACGATCCAGATCCTCGGCGGCCGCAAGGAGAAGATCCGCCCCGGCGACGTGCTGGGCGCGCTGACCAAGGACATGGGCTTCCCCGGCGCGCAGATCGGCAAGATCAACGTGACGGACATGTCGACCTACGTGGCCGTCGAGCGCGGCATCGCGGACAAGGCGTTGTCGAAGCTGAACGCCGGGCTCGTGAAGGGCAAGCGCGTGCGCGCACGGCGGATCGAAGGGATCGTGGATTGACGCGCCGCGCCGGCGCGCGCGCGGCACGCGTGTCACGCGCGACGGGCGCCCCGCGCGCGCGAGGCGGCGTCGACGCCGCGAGCCTCGTCGCGCTCGGCGCCTTCGCGCTCGCCTGGCTCCTCGTCGCCCTGCTGCGCGGCGTGCCCGCGTGGGCCGGCTGGCTCTACGGCGGCGCGAGCGTGCTGGCGTTCGTGCTGTACGCGGTCGACAAGTCGGCGGCGGTCGCGGGGCGGGAGCGGATCCCCGAGTCGATGCTGCTCGGCGCCGGCTACGTCGGCGGCTGGCCGGGCGCGATCGTCGCGCAGCAGGTGCTGCGGCACAAGACGGCGAAGTGGTCGTTCCGCGTGCGGTTCTGGGTCGGCGTGGCGGCGAATGTCGCGGCGTTCGCGTGGCTGGCGACGCTGGGCCCGCACACGCCGGGTTGAGCCGCGCGCGCCGCGCTCAGCCCGGCGCCTTGGCGACGAATCGCCCGTCCTTGTAACTCGCCCCGAAATAGACGTCGACGCCGACGACCTGCCCGCCGCGGCAGCGGTGGAACTCGGTGTTGCGGAACTCGACGCCGTCGACCGTGCGCGCCAGGTAGGTCACGAACGCGGTGTCGCCGTCGACGACGACGCGCTCGAGCGTGAACTCGCGGATGCGCTCGGCGTTGGGCCAGCAGCGCTCGAAGTAGGTGGCGCGGTCGATCGCGTCATCGTACGGGCTGGTGAAGCGGAAGTCGTTGGCGATCAGCCGTTCGATCGCGGCGCGGTCGCGGGCGCGGTAGGCGTCGAAGGTCTGGCGGACGAGCGTGGCGGGGTCGGGGGTGGCATCGGACATCGTCGTTCCTTTCGAGACCGCGACGGAGCACGCCGCGCGCCCGCGCCGACGTCACGCCGTCACGTGGAACCCCGCTCGCGCAGCAGGTCGACGTACGCGCCCTCGACCAACGCGCCCGCCTCGATCCCGAGCCGCGCCATCAGCTCATGCGCCTCGCGCACGCCGGCCTCGGACGGCTCGCCGTCCGCCAGCACGACCTCGAGCTCCATGAAATCACCGAGCCCTTCGACGCGGTCGAGATGGATGCGCGTGCGGCCGACCAGGAACAGCGTGCGCTGCTTGACCACGCGGCCGGTCGCGCCGTGCGCGAGCGTGAGCGCCTCGCGCAGCGTGTCGGGCGAGACGGTCGGCGAGAGCACGTAGAACGACTCCTTCGGCCCGCCCTGGTCGGGGCGGCGGTAGAAGATCAGGTGGCCGGTGCCGTCGGCGTAGGCGCGCAGCTTGAGGCGGCCGGTCGCGCTGGCGAAGAACGTGTCGTCCTGCGCGATGGGCGTGGGGCCCGCATCGGCGATGGCCGCGGCGCGCGCGGCGAGCGCGGGCAGGTCGGCGACGCGCGCCTTGATCTCGATGTTGCGGGCCATCCGTCGGGCTCCAGTGCGGGTCGAAGGAGCGCGACGTTAGCAGACGGCCCGGCGCCGTCGGCCCGCTCACATCGCCTTGCGATAGACGACGAAGCCCGAGCGTTCGGCGACCTGGTCGTAGAGGCGCATCGCGGTGGCGTTGGTCTCGTGCGTGAGCCAGTAGACGCGCGCGGCGCCCGCATCGGCGGCGCGTTCGTACACCGCCTCGACCAGCGCGCGCCCGACGCCGCGGCCGCGCGCCGCTTCGGTCGTGAACAGGTCCTGCAGGTAGCAGTTCGGGCCGACGGCGATGGTCGTGCGGTGGAACAGGTAGTGGACGAGGCCGGCGACCGCGCCGTCGACCTCGGCAACGAGCGCGTGCATCGGCTCGTAGCCGTCGAAGAAGCGCGACCACGTGGTGCGCGTGATCGCGTCCGGCAGCGCGGTCTCGCCGCTGCGGCCGTAGAACGCGTTGTAGCCGTGCCAGAGCGGGAGCCAGGCGTCGAAGTCCGCCCGCGTCACCGGCCGCACGACGGGCCGGACCGCCGCCGCGCCGCTCACGGCTTGCAGAGCACGATCGTCACGAGCGCCGACGCGTCGACGGTGCCGACCAGGCCGTGCATCACGCCGCCGTCCAGGTGCATCAGCTGGCCGGCGCGCAGCGACTGCGGCTGGCCGTCGACGCTGATCTCGATGACGCCCTCGAGGCACTGGATCGTGATCTCGCCGGCCACGCGGTGCGGCGGGAACGCCTTGCCGGCCGGCAGCACGACGCGCATGACCTCCAGCTGGCCGCTCTTGAACAGCGCGAACGAGTTCGGCGAGGGCAGCGTGCCCTCGGTGGACAGGATGTCGACGATCTGCCCAGAGCTTGCGTGCGGAATGGCCATGCGCGGAAGTATCCGCCGACCGACCGCCGGAGGCAATCGCCGCGCGGGGCGGTCGGCTATCGGAACGACGACACGAGCAGCCCCAGCCGTCATGGCGCGGCGCAGCAAAAGACACAGCAGAGCTCAGGGCCATCTTTCTAGTTTTCAGTATTTACTGAAAACTCAACATAAAATCGTCGCCATGGAACCCATGACACCCCTCGTCCGCAGCTTCGTCGGCCACTTCGGAGAAATGGGGTCCCGCTGGGGCATCAACCGCACCGTCGGGCAGATCTACGCGCTGATCTTCGTGTCGCCGCAGGCGCTGAACGCCGACGAGATCGCCGAGGCGCTGGAGTTCTCGCGCTCCAACGTGAGCATGGGCCTGAAGGAGTTGCAGGCATGGCGGCTCGTCAACCTGCACCACCGGCCGGGCGACCGGCGCGAATATTTCGACGCACCGAGCGACGCCTGGGAGATATTCCGCACGCTCGCCGAGGAGCGGCGCCGGCGCGAGATCGAGCCCACGCTGTCGATGCTGCGCAACGCGCTGATCGAGCCCGCGGCGACGCCCGAGGACCGCATCGCGCAGCAACGCATGCGCGGCATGCACGACCTGATCGAGCTGATGTCCACGTGGTTCGACGATGTCGAGCGAATGGACTCGACAACGCTGCTGCAACTGCTCAAGATGGGCTCGAAAGTCCAGCGGCTGCTGGAGTTCGGCGGCAAGCTCAAGAAGCCCTCCGCGTCCCGTTGAAGACGCCCCGACCGAAAGAAACCATCATGGATCCCCTGGTCCTGGCGCGCGCGCAGTTCGCGGCCAACATGAGCTTCCACATCCTGTTCCCGACTATCAGCATCGCGCTCGGCTGGACGCTGCTGTTCATGCGGCTGCGGTGGCTGAAGACGAACGACGGCACGTGGCTCGCGGCCTACCGCTTCTGGACGAAGGTATTCGCGCTGTCGTTCGCGCTCGGCGTGGTCAGCGGCATCACGATGAGCTTCCAGTTCGGCACCAACTGGCCGGGCTACATGGAGCGCGTCGGCGACATCGCCGGCCCGCTGCTCGGCTACGAGGTGCTGACCGCCTTCTTCCTCGAAGCCAGCTTCCTCGGCATCATGCTGTTCGGCCACGGGCGCGTGAGCGAGCGCGTGCATCTCGTCTCGAACTTCCTCGTCGCCTTCGGCACCACGCTCAGCGCGTTCTGGATTCTGTGCCTCGACTCGTGGATGCAGACGCCCGTGGGCTACGAGATCGTCGACGGCGTGTTCCATGTGACGAGCTGGCTCGCGATCCTCACCAACCCGTCGTTCCCGTTCCGCCTCGCGCACATGTTGATCGCCTCCGCGCTGACGGTGTCCTTCCTCGTCGCGGGCCTGAGCGCATGGCAGACGCTGCGGGGCGTCGCCAACGAATCGACGCCCAAGGGCCTGCGCTTCGGCCTGACGCTGGCGGCGATCCTCGTGCCCGTCCAGATCTTCGTCGGCGACGCCCACGGCCTCAACACGCTCGAGCACCAGCCGCAGAAGATCGCGGCGATGGAAGCCGTCTGGGACACCGAGAAGGGCGCGCCGCTGCTGCTGTTCGCCTGGCCGAACGAGCAGGCGCACCACAACGACCTCGCCGTCGGCATCCCGCACGGCGCGAGCCTGATCCTGCGCCACGACCCCGACGCCGAGATCCGCGGACTGAACGATTTCCCCGACGCGCACCCGCCCGTCAAGCCGCTGTTCTTCAGCTTCCGCGTGATGGTCGGCATGGGGATGCTGATGCTCGTGTCGGCATGGAGCGGCCTGTGGTTCTACCGGCGCCGCGGCTGGCGCCCAGAGCGCATGCCGCGCCCGCTGCTGTGGCTGCTGGCCTGCATGACGTTCTCCGGCTGGATCGCAACGCTCGCCGGGTGGTACGTCACCGAGATCGGCCGCCAGCCCTTCATCGTCTACGGCCTCGTGCGCACGGCGGAGGTCGCGTCGAAGGTGCCGGCCGACAAGATAGCGACGTCGTTCGTGCTGTACGTCGCGCTGTACGCGGCGCTGATCGTCGCGTACGTCACGGTGCTGAAGTACATGGCCGGCAAGCCGCCGACGAGCATGCCCGCGACACCCCAGAGCGGCGAGGCCGTCGCCGACGCCGCCGCAGGAGCCCTGTGATGATGACCTTCGACGAGATGCTGCCCGTGATCTTCATGGTCGTCATGGGCCTGGCGATGCTGACCTACGTCATCCTGGACGGCTACGACCTCGGTGTCGGCCTGCTGATGTCGCGCGCCACGCCCGGCCAGAAGGACACGATGATCGCCAGCATCGGCCCGTTCTGGGACGCCAACGAGACCTGGCTCGTGCTGGGCGTCGGCCTGCTGCTGATCGCCTTCCCGAAGGCGCACGGCATGGTGCTCGGCGCGCTGTACCTGCCGGTGGCCTTCATGCTGGTCGGCCTGATCCTGCGCGGCGTCGCGTTCGACTTCCGCGTGAAGGCGGCCGACAGCCACAAGGCGACGTGGAACGCGATCTTCAGCATCGGCTCGGGCCTGGCGTCGACGTCGCAGGGCTGGATGCTGGGGCGCTACGTGACAGGCCTGCAGGACGGCTGGCAGTACGACACGTTCGCGGCCGTGATCGCGCTCGCGCTGCCCGCGGCCTACATCCTGCTCGGTGCGTGCTGGCTGATCCTCAAGACCGAAGGCGAGTTGCAGGAGCGCGCGGTCGTCTGGGCGAAACGCGCGTGGCCGGTGGTGGTCGGCGGCATCGGGCTGATCTCCGTCGCCACGCCGATCGTCAGCGCCACGGTGCGCGACCGCTGGTTCCAGATGCCCGAGTTCATCGCGCTGCTGCCGATCCCGCTGATGAGCGCGGTCGCGCTGCTCGCGCTGCGCGGCCTGCTCAACTCGCACCGCATCCGCGGCAAGCTGTGCTGGGTGCCGTTCACGCTGTTCGTGCTGGTGCTGCTGCTCGGGTTCTTCGGCCTCGCGTACAGCCTCTACCCGTTCGTCGTGATCGACCAGCTGACGATCTGGCAGGCCGCCAGCAGCGCCGCGGCGCTGAAGGTGATCCTGTTCGGCGTCGCCGTGGCGGTGCCGGCGATCGCCGCGTACACGGTGCTCGCGTACAAGGTGTTCGGCGGCAAGGCGACGACGCTCAGCTACGCGTGACGCGCGCGCCTCAGGCGTCAGGTCAGAGCAGCTTGGTCAAGGCCGCGAGCAGGTCCTTGCCCTTCGGCGAGCCCCAGCCCGTCACCGCGTCGTAGCCGACGGCCGACTTGAAGCCGCCGACGGTGGCGGTGTCGTTGTCGCCGGCGTGGATGTCGTTGCAGCCGGCGTTGCCGAGCGCCGACTTGCCGTACAGCAGCGGCGTGAGGTAGCCGACGCGCTTGCCGCTCGCGGCGAGCTGCTGGTTCATGCGCGCGACGAGGCTCGCCCACAGCGGCGCGGACGCGCTCGTGCCGCCGCTGATCTCGGTCTGCCCGTCCGCGACGACGAAGTAGCCGGTGTTGGCGCTCGCGTTGGCGGCGACGTCCGGCGTGATGCGGCCGGCGAGCTGGCCCGGGTTCACGGGCACGACGTCGATCCCGGCCTGCCACGCGGGCCGCGCGATGCGCGCGCTGACGCCGCCACCCGTCGCGCCGCCGCCGTTGGCGCGCAGGCCGTCGCCGTCCTTCCACGCGCGCTCGCTGCGCTTCGCGCCCGTGCGCAGCAGGGTGCCGCCGACCGCGAGCACGAACGGGCTGGCCGACGGGAAGTCGACGTGGGCGTGGCCGTCGGTGATGCCGTCGGACGAGCCGTCGTCGCCCGCCGCCACGCAGACGGTGATGCCCATCAGCGCCGCCTCGTGCAGCGCCTGGTTCACCTGGTTCACGGCCGCGGCCGTCCACATGTCCGCGTCCTCGGCGTAACCCCAGCTGATCGACAGCACGTGCGGCTGGTGCTGCTTGTCGTGCATCGCGGCGTCGAGCGCGTCGACCCAGCCCTTCTCGGTGAACTGGCTGAACCAGACGGGGATCGTCGCCTTCGGGCAGATGCCGGCGACGACCTCGACGTCCAGCATCACCTCGCCGACGGCCTCGTCCTTCGTGTCGGTGGGCATCTTGTCGACGCTGATCGGCACGACGGTGGGCGTCGACGCGAGCCCTGCGGCTTTCGCGAACGCGGCGAGGTCGTCCGGGAAGTAGCCGCCGCCGAACTCGAGCAGGCCGATGACCTGGCCGCTGCCGTCGCCCTCGGGGAAGTCGTAGGCCGCGGCGAGCTCGGCCGGATAGAACCACGGCCGCTTGGCTGGCGCGGCGGCGGCCGCGGCGTGCGCGAAGGCGCGCCGCTGGCGGTCGCCGTCGGGGCGGCGGCGGACGACGCGACGGTTGTCGAGGCCGAACACGCCTTCGACGATCTTCGCCACCGCCGCCGGCACATGCAGCGCGCCGACGCGACCGCGGTAGTTGCCGCGCGCGGCGGCGAACTCGATGAGGCGCACCTGGAACGCGTTCTCCATCGCGCTGACCGGGCCGGCCAGCTTGACGCTGCGCGTGGCGGCGTCGCTCGAGATGACGGTGAGGCCCAGCGCGGAGAAAGTGTCCTCGACGAGCGTCACGCTGGCCGGATCGGCGCCGAACTGCGCGCCCAGTTCGTCGGCCGTGTACAGCCGCGACGGGCGCTCGTCGACCGCCGGCAGCGCGGCCCGGCGCACCAGCTTGAGCGTGACCTCGAGCCAGGCCTCGGCATCCGCCGCGCGCGTCGCCTTCGCGCCGGGCACCGGCACGCGCTCGCTGCCGGGAATCGCGATGAAGAGAGGGCCAGTCGTCATGGTGCGTCGCTCCGCGGGAAGGTGGAAACCGGAGCCGCCAGCGTAGGGCCGCTGCTCGACATTGCAACCCCCCGCTCGGGGGCCAGGGCGGCGCCGGGCGCCCGCGCGGGGGGATCACTGTCGGGCACGGTGCTTGCCGAAGAGGGTTCACGGGCCGCGAGGCCAAGCAAGGAGAACACGATCATGAACGCGACAGCGAAAGCGACCGCAGGACCGCGAGGCGGCAACCGGCTCGGCCTCGTGGCCGCCGCCGTGCTGGCGGGCCTGGCCCTCACGGCCTGCGAGCAGAAATCCAGTGACCGGACCGCCGGCAACGTGCTCGACGACTCGGTCATCACCACCAAGGTGAAGACGGCGCTCATCACCGACAGCCAGACCAAGGGCAACGGCGCCGACACCAGCGTCGAGACCCGCAAGGGCGAGGTGCATCTCAGCGGCTTCGTCGACAACCAGTCGCAGGCGGACCGCGAAGTCCAGCTCGCGAAGGGCGTCGAGGGCGTCACGTCGGTCGACAACAAGCTGATGGTCAAGGACGGCAAGTCCACCGCCGGCAACGTGCTCGACGACTCGGTCATCACGGTCAAGGTCAAGTCGGCGCTCGTGGCCGACGACCAGACGCGCGGGACGGACATCGCCGTCACCACCAACAAGGGTGTCGTGCAGCTCGGCGGATTCGTCGACAGCAGCGACCAGCAAGCACGCGCGGCATCCGTCGCACGAAACGTCGAAGGCGTCCAGAGCGTCGTCAACGACACCAGCATCAAGAAGTAGGAACCAGGAGAACAACCATGCTCTACACCATCGCCGTCGTCCTCGTCATTCTCTGGCTCATCGGGA
>JASLEM010000504.1 GCA_030151165.1 Burkholderiaceae bacterium | reverse complement strand
CGCGCTGCACGTCACGCGCAACCCGTGGCGCACCGACTACACGACGAACGGATCGTCGGCCGGCACGGCGGCGGTCGTGGCGTCGGGCGTGCTGCCGATGTCGCACGCGACCGACGGCGGCGGCTCGATCCGCATCCCGGCGGGCGCGACCGGCAACATCGGGCTGAAGGTCTCGCGCGGCGTGTTCTCGCTCGCGCCGGGGCTGTCGGACCTGTCGGGCCTGGTGTCGATCCAGGGCTGCCACAGCCGCACGGTGCGCGACACCGCCGCCTTCGTCGACCACTGCCGCGGCGGCGCGCCGGGCGAGTTCATGCCGTTCTGGACGCCATCCGAGCCGTACACGGCACTGATCGGCCGCGACCCCGGCCGGCTGCGCATCGCGCTCTCGCACGAGTGGGGCGACTACCGCGCGACGCCGCATTTCGTCGCCGAGCTCGAGCGCGCGGGCCGCTTCCTCGAAGGCCTGGGCCACCACGTCGAGTGGGCCTTGCCGGCGGTGGACTTCCGCGGCGCGTTCGCGGCGCAGACGCTCTGCTACATCAGCAATTTCGCGCAGGTCATCGCCGGCCATCTCGAGCGCCTGGGCCTCGAGCAGGCGCCGCGCGAACTGCTCGAGCCGATCAACATCAAGATCTGGGAAGCCGGCCTGCACACGTCGTACACCGAGCGCGCGCGGATGCAGGCGATGTTCAACACCACCTCGCGCGCGTTCGGCGCGTTCTTCGAGGGCTGGGACATCCTGCTCACGCCCGTCACCGCGCTGCCCACGCCGACGATCGGCGCGACCGCGTACCTCACGAGCAGCACCAACCCGTCCGTGCACGACTGGTTCGCGCACCTCTGGCAGAACTTCGCCTACACGCCGCTGGCCAACCTGTGCGGCCTGCCGGGGATCTCGCTGCCGATGGCGACGCAGGAGAGCGGTCTGCCGCTGGGCATCCAGGCGCAGGCGCGGCAGGCGAACGACGGGCTGCTGCTGCAACTGGCGGCGCAGGTCGAGCGCGCACTGGGCGGACAGTGGAACGGTGGGCGGCGGCCGGGCGTGCATGTCGCGGCGCCGTCGTCGCCGGCCGTCCCCGCCTGAGCCGTCCGAGGGTTCCTGCCCCCCTGATGCGACGGATGGCGCCCGGCGTCCCCATCGCCGCACAATGGCGCGCCGCCGGCTGGCGGCGCCATCGAGGGACGCGCGCCATGGCCGACACCGCCGAATTCAGCAACTATCCCATCACGTTCCTGGAGTCTCACGTGCTCATCGTGCCGGTCGAGACCGACAAGGCCGTCATCACGCCGGGCGTCCACGACTTCGAGTTGCGCTCGGTCACGGGCAACGCGCGCTGGCTGTACGTCGCCGGCAGCAGCGCCACCGAGAAGATCCGCGCGTACTACCTGCCGTGGCAGTCGCAGAAGGCGATGACGATGACGCTCGGCGGCGAAAAGGACGTCAAGTATTTCTTCACGTCGCATCTCACCAACTGCCGCTTCAAGGTGATCGAGGGCGAGAACAGCACCTCGCCGCGCGTCGGGCACACCGCCGGCGACATCCCCTCGCCGCTCAAGCGCGACGAGGCGGAGCGCCGGGAGGACTTCGTGCCGGGGCCAGGCCAGCGCGCGCGCAGCCTGTCGATCTCGGACAGCAAGGAGGTCATCGCCAAGACGACTCCGTACATGAAGATCGAAGGACGGACCAAGCTCCACGACTATGGCGGCCAGTCCCGCGGCCGCGAGAGCTCGGCCTTCGTGTTCGGCCAGCGCCAGGAGGACGACACCTGGCGCTTCTACGCGCAGATCACGAAGGGCGTCTGCGCGCACGACCGGATGATCGACCTCGGCGAGGACCTGAACGTGCTGAAGTGGTTCGACAACGCGGTCTACCAGATCTGACGGCAGGCCCGGTCACAGCGCCGCGCGGCGCGCGATGAGGCTCTCGCGCACGACCGCGATGTGGCCGCGCAGGTCGTACAGCAGATCGCCGTAGGCCGGCGGCACCACGAGCTTCATCACCGTGGCCTCCACGTGCCCGAGGCGGTGCAGCAGGTCGTCGCAGCGCGTGGCGTCGAGCGCCGACTGGTACGAGTCGCGCTCGATGCGCTGCAGCACCGCGTACCAGCGGTAGATGCGCGACACCACGCGCCAGCGGAAGATCGCCGGCGCGATCTTGATGCCGGGGATCAGGATGATCGTCACCGGCACGACGACCGCCAGGATGCGCTCGATCAGGCTCGCGATCCAGAACGGGAACGTGCGGTAGAGGAAGCTGCGGCCCGAGGCGTAGTAGCGCGAGGCGTCGGCGCTGATGGGGAAGTCGTGCTCGACCGGCGTCGGGAACTCGCCCGCCTTCTTGTACAGGCCCGCGCGCCCGTGCACCTCGCGCGCAGCCTCGAGCAGCAGGTCGGACAGCGCCGGGTGCAGGCTCTCGCGCGCGACGAGCTCGACGGTCGGCGCGACCAGCGTCACGTCCTCGGCGGGGATGTCCTCGCCGAAGTCGATCGCGCCGCGCGGCAGCACGAGCTTGTTGAGGTACGTGATGCGGTGCGTGTAGCCCTCGGCCTGCACGAAGCTGAAGAGGTGGATGTTCTCGTCGCGCAGCAGCTCGCGCAGCATCGCGGTGGGTGTGGAGTCGCTCATCGCGAACAACGCGTCGATCTTGCCGTCCAGCAACGCCTTGATCGACGCCTCCGGCTCGCGATGGCCGATCTGCGTGCCGTCGCCCGCCTTGATCCCGTTGGCCGTGAGCAGTGCCTGCGCCAGCGCCGACGCGCCGCTGCCCTCGAGGCCGATGTCGAGCCGTTGCTGCCTGAACTCGGACAGCAGCACCTTGGGCTTGCCGCGATAGAAGATCATCAGCGGCTGGTACGACACGCTCCCGAGCGAGACGAGGCGCGGGCCGCCTTCGGGCGCGGCCTCGCCGCCGACGACGAAGCCGACGTCGACCTTCTCCTTCCTGTCCGCCAGGCGCGCGAGGTTGTCGCGCGAGCCCTGCGACGCGAGGATCTTCAGCGTCACGCCCTCGCGCGCGAGGATCTTGCGGTACTGCTCGGCGATCGAGCGGTACGCGCTGCCGTCCGGCCCGCTGGTCATCGTCAGCGTGGTCGGCGGCGCGGAGTTGAGGAACAGGAACGCCAGGGCCCCGGCGACCAGGCTCACGACCAGGATCAGGCCGATGCTGATCGGCAGCCCGCGCCCGACGATGCTCGTGAGCCGCGCCTTCGCGGTCTCGATGCGCGCGCTGATGGGGGACGCCGCGTCCTGGCTCATCGGCCGTCAGCCGACCCAGCGTCGCGCGTTGCCGAACATCCGCGCCCACGGGCTGGGCGCCGAGGCGTCGCCGCCGCTCCAGCTCATCTGCACGTTGCGGAACACGCGCTCGGCGTGCGGCATGATCGCCGTGAAGCGGCCATCGGCGGTGGTCACGGCGGTGAGGCCGCCCGGGCTGCCGTTCGGGTTCAGCGGGTAGGCCTCGGTCGGCCGGCCGTGGTGGTCGACGAAGCGCATCGCGGCGTGCACCTTCGCGGCGTTTCCGCGCTGCGAGAAGTCCGCGTACCCCTCGCCGTGGGCGACGGCGATCGGCAGGCGGCTGCCCTGCATGCCCTGGAAGAAGATCGACGGCGACTCGAGCACCTCGACCTGCGACAGCCGCGCCTCGAACTGTTCGCTGCGGTTGCGCGTGAACTTCGGCCAGTCCTGCGCGCCCGGGATGATGGGCGACAACGCCGCCAGCATCTGGCAGCCGTTGCAGACGCCGAGCGCGAAGGTGTCGTCGCGGCCGAAGAAGGCCTCGAACTGCTGCGCGAGCACCGGGTTGAACATCACCGAGCGCGCCCAGCCCTCGCCGGCGCCGAGCGTGTCGCCGTAGCTGAAGCCGCCGCAGGCGACGAAGCCCTTGAACTGCTCGAGCGCGACGCGGCCCGAGTGCAGGTCGCTCATGTGGACGTCGTAGGTGTCGAAGCCGCCGCGCGACATCGCGTAGCTCATCTCGACGTGGCTGTTGACGCCCTGCTCGCGCAGGATCGCGACCTTCGGGCGCGCCAGGTTCAGGAACGGCGCGGCGACGTCTTCCTTCGGATCGAAGGTCAGCGCGACGTGCAGGCCCGGGTCGTCCTGCGCGCCGGCCAGCGCGTGTTCGCTGTCGGCGCAGGCCGGGTTGTCGCGCAGCTGCGAGATACGCCACGACGGTTCGTCCCACGCCTGCTGCAGCTCGGTGAGCGTGCGGCTGAAGACGGACTTCGCATCCCGCCAGATCTCGACCACGCCGCGGTCGTTCGGCTTGCCGATCACGTGGCTGTGCGCGGACAGGCCGTGCGCGCGCAGGAGGGCAAAAGTCGCATCGCGTTGCGCGGCCGGCACCTGGATCACGGCGCCGAGCTCCTCGTTGAACAGCGCCTTCAGCGTCTGCTCGTTGCGGCGCTCGCCGACCTGCGTCGCCCAGTTCTTGGCGTCGCCGGTGTCGGCGCGGCTGTCGTCGATGCCGGTGCCGTCGGTCACCAGCATGTCGACGTTGAGGCTCAGCCCGGTGTGGCCCGCGAAGGCCATCTCGCAGGCGGCCGCCCACAGGCCGCCGTCGCTGCGGTCGTGGTACGCGAGCAGCGTGCCTTGCGCGCGCAGCGCGTTGACGGCGTCGACCAGCGACACCAGCAGCTTCGGATCGTCGAGGTCGGGCACGGCGTCGCCGAACTGCTGCAGCGTCTGCGCGAGCACCGAGCCGCCCAGGCGATGCTGGCCGCGGCCGAGGTCGACCAGGATCAGCACCGAGTCGACGGCCGCGAGCTCGGGCGTGCGCGTGCCGCGGACGTCCGCGACGCTCGCGAACGCCGACACGATCAGCGAGACCGGCGCGACGACCTGCTTCGTCTGGCCGTTCTCGCTCCACTTCGTGCGCATCGACAGGCTGTCCTTGCCGACCGGCACGCTGATGCCGAGCGCGGGGCACAGCGCCATGCCGACGGCGCGCACGGTGTCGTACAGCGCGGCGTCCTCGCCCGGTTCGCCGCACGCGGCCATCCAGTTGCACGACAGCTTGACGCGCGACAGCTCGATCGGCGCGGCCAGCAGGTTGGTGATGGCTTCCGCGACCGCCATGCGGCCCGAGGCCGGCGCGTCGAGCGCGGCCAGCGGCGTGCGCTCGCCCATGCTCATCGCCTCGCCGGCGAAGCCCTTGAAGTCGGCCAGCGTCACGGCGACGTCGGCGACAGGCACCTGCCACGGGCCGACCATCTGGTCGCGGTGCGACAGGCCGCCGACGGTGCGGTCGCCGATCGTGATGAGGAAGCGCTTGGAGGCGACCGTCGGATGGCGCAGCACGTCGAGCGCCGCCTGGTCGAGGGAGACCCCGCTCAGAGCGAGCGGCGCTTCCTTGCGCTCGACGCGCGTGACGTCACGCAGCATCTTCGGCGGCTTGCCGAACAGCACGTCCATCGGCATGTCGATCGCGCGCTCGCCGTCCGGGCCGTCCTCCAGCACCAGCGACGCCTCGCCCGTCGCGCGGCCGACGACCGCCAGCGGGCAGCGCTCGCGCGCGGCGAAGGCCTCGAGCATCGGCAGCGATTCCGGCGCGATCGCGAGGACGTAGCGCTCCTGGCTCTCGTTGCACCAGACTTCCTTGGGCGCGAGGCCGGATTCCTCGAGCGGCACGCAGCGCAGGTCGAACGTCGCGCCGACGCCCGCGCCTTCGGCGAGCTCGGGGAACGCGTTCGACAGGCCGCCGGCACCGACGTCGTGGATCGCGAGGATCGGGTTGCCCTCGCCCAGCTGCCAGCACTGGTTGATGACTTCCTGCGCGCGGCGCTGGATTTCGGGGTTGCCGCGCTGGACGGAGTCGAAGTCGAGCGCGGCGGTGTTGGTGCCGGCCGCCATCGAGCTGGCGGCGCCGCCGCCCATGCCGATGCGCATGCCGGGGCCGCCGAGCTGGATCAGCAGCGTGCCGGCGGGGAACTCGATCTTGTGCGTCAGGTCGCCGCGGATCGCGCCGAGGCCGCCCGCGATCATGATCGGCTTGTGATAGCCGCGCGTCACGCCGGCCACGTCCTGCTCGAACACGCGGAAGTAGCCGCCGAGGTTCGGGCGGCCG
>JASLEM010000493.1 GCA_030151165.1 Burkholderiaceae bacterium | reverse complement strand
CAGGCCGATCTTGTCGCCGCGCAGCACGGTGGTGTTGAAGCGGTCGACGAGCACGCGCTCGCCGTAGCGCATCGTGACGTCCTCGAGCTGCGCGACGATCTTGCCGGACTGCCCGCCGGTCGCGACCTCGAGCCTCACCTGGCCGACCTGGTCGCGGCGCGCGGCACGTTGCGCGCGCAGCACCTCGAGGCGGCCGATGCGCGCGACGGAGCGCGTGCGGCGCGCCTCGACGCCCTTGCGGATCCAGATCTCTTCCTGCGCGAGCAGCTTGTCGGCGCGCGCGTTGGCCAGCGCCTCCGATTCGAGCTCGCGCTGCTTGGTCGTCTCGTACGCCGTGAAGTTGCCCGGGTAGCTGCGCAGCCGGCCGCGATCGAGCTCGACGATGCGCGTGGCGGTCGCGTCGATGAACGCGCGGTCGTGCGAGATCAGGATCAGCGAGCCGCGGTAGGTCTTGAGCAGGTCGGCGAGCCAGTCGATCGCGTCGAGATCGAGGTGGTTGGTCGGTTCGTCGAGCAGCAGGACGTCCGGCGCGGCGACCAGCGCCTGCGCCAGCGCGACGCGCTTCCTCACGCCGCCGGACAGCTTCTCGACCAGCACGCCCGGCTCGAGGTTCAGGCGGTGCAGGGTCTCGTCGACGCGGCGCTCCCAGTCCCAACCGCCGAGCGCCTCGATGCGCGTCTGCAGGCGATCCATCTCGTCGTGGTCGACGCCGTCGTGGTTCTCGAACTTCTCGCGCGCGTCCTTCGCCTCGGCCACGCCTTCGCTCACGGCGTCGAACACCGTGATGCCCGGCGCGAACAGCGGCTCCTGCGGCACGTAGGTGCGGCGCAGGCCGCGCTCGACCTGCAGCAGGCCGTCGTCGGGCTTGTCCATGCCGGCCAGGATCTTCAGCATGCTGGACTTGCCGGTGCCGTTGCGGCCGATCAGCGCGACGCGCTCGGCGGTCTCGAGCGCGAAGTCGGCGCCATCGAGCAGGGCGACGTGCCCGAAGGCGAGGTGGGCGTTGGTGAGGGTGAGCAGGGCCATTCAGTTCTTCTTCTTTTCTCGGTGTCGTGCAACGTTGGCCTCGACCGCGTCGACGAACATCGCCGCCACGTCGAAGCCGGATTGATCGGTGATTTCCTGGAAGGTGGTCGGGCTCGTGACGTTGATCTCGGTGAGCACGTCGCCGATGACGTCGAGCCCGATCAGCATCAGGCCGCGCGCCGCGAGCCTGGGGCCGATCACGGACGCGATCTCGCGCTCGCGCTCGGTGATCTTCCTCGCCTCGCCGCGGCCGCCGGCCGCGAGGTTGCCGCGCACCTCGTTGCCTTGCGGGATGCGCGCGAGCGTGTGCGGCACGGGCTGGCCGTCGATGACCAGCACGCGCTTGTCGCCGTCGACGATCTCGGGCACGAACTTCTGCACCATCAGCGTCCGCGCGCCGTCGAGGTTCAGCGTCTCGATGATGCTGCCCAGGTTCAGGCCGTCCGCCTTCACGCGGAAGATGCCCATGCCGCCCATGCCGTCGAGCGGCTTGAGGATGATGTCCTGGTGCTCGGCGTGGAACGCGCGCACGTCGGCGGCGTAGCGCGTGACGAGCGTCGGCGCGATGAACTCGGGGAACTCGAGGATCGCGAGCTTCTCGGGGTGGTCGCGCAGCGCGGCCGGCGAGTTGAGCACGCACGCGCCCTCGCGCTCGGCGGCGCTCAACAGGTGCGTCGCGTAGAAGAACTCGGTGTCGAACGGCGGATCCTTGCGCATCAGCACCGCGTCGAAGCTCGCGACGACCGCGCCCTGCGCGCCGTCCGTCGTGTACCAGGCGTCGTGCGAGTGCTTGTCGACGTTCGTCAGCGCCAGCCGCTGCACCTGCGCCTCGACACGCCCGCCGCGGATCCAGCGCAGGTTGCGCGGCTCGGTGAAGAAGATCTCGTGGCCGCGCCTGGACGCCTCGCGCATCATCGCGTAGGTCGAGTCCTTATAGATCTTGAAGGTGTCGAGCGGGTCGGCAACGAACAGCAGTTTCATCGGGGCACCTGCGGGGCTGGCCCGCGGCGTCGCGCAGGCGTGAGGAATCGGGGTGGAGATCGGCGGCGCGGCCTTCGCGCGCGGGCGGGACGCGCGACACGCGGGCGCGCGGCAGCGCGGAAGACGCCATGATCGCGCGAAGCGACCCGGCGCGGGGTCGGCCGGGGCTTTTCCCGGACTTATCGCGGCGCCGCGGCCCGCCAGTGTTGCACAACGAGGGCGACGACGCCTGCCGCGACACCCCAGAAAGGCGCGCCGATGCCGCCCAAGGTCACGCCGGACAGCGTCACGAGGAAGGTCATCGCGGCCGCGTCGCGGTGCTTCTCGACCGCCAGCGCGCTCGCCAGCGCGCCCCCGATCGTGCCCAGCAGCGCCAGCCCGGCGACCGCCACGACCAGCGCGTGCGGGAACGCCGCCATCAACCCGACCACCGCGCCGCCCGCGAGCCCGACCAGCAGGTAGAACACGCCCGCCGCCATCGGCGCGACGTAGCGCCGCTTCGGGTCGTGGTGCGCCTCGGGGCCCATGCAGATCGCCGCGGTGATCGCCGCGAGGTTCAGGCCGAACGAGCCGAACGGCGCGAGCAGCAGCGTCGCGAGGCCCGTCGTCGCGATCACCGGCGACACCGGCGCCGTCACCCCCGCCGCCCGTTGCGCCGCCACGCCCGGCAGGTTCTGCGACGCCATCGTCACGATGAACAGCGGCAGCCCGAGGCTGATCGCGCCCGTCCACGTGAACTCGGGCATCACCCACACCGGCCTCGCCCAGCCCCACTGGACGTCCGCCAGCGCGATGCGCCCGCCCGCGGCCGCGATCACGATGCCCGCCACCAGCACGCCCGGCACCGCGAAGCGCGGCCAGAAGCGGCGGCCGAGGACGAACACCAGCGCCATCACGCCGACCAGCAGCGCGTCGCCATGCGTCGCGAGCGCGGCGTCGAGCCCGAAGCGCGTCAGCACGCCGGCCAGCAACGCGGCGGCGATCGCGACCGGCACCCTGTCCATCACCCGCGCGAACAACCCCGATGCGCCCGCCAGCGTGATCAGCACCGCCGACACGATGAACGCGCCCGTCGCCACCGGCAGCGTGAAGCCGTGCGACGCGACCAGCAGCGCCGCACCCGGCGTCGACCACGCAGTGAGCACCGGCTGGCGATAGAACCACGACAGCCCGATGCTGGTCAGCCCCGTGCCGAGCCCGAGCGCCCACATCCACGACGTGATCTGTGCGGGCGTCGCGCCGAGCGCCTGCGCCGCCTGGAAGACGATCGCGACCGAACTCGTGAAGCCGACCAGCACCGCGATGAAGCCCGCGACGACCGCGGAGAGCGAGAAATCCTTCAGCATGTCCCGAGCGTACTCGACGGTCGCCGCACGATGCGCGCGTTCGCGGCCCGATCCCGCGCGCGGATGAACGAAAACGATCGCAGGAACGACGCGTGCGAAAAGCCCGCCGCCTGTAGGACAAACGGCAACGCCTTCGTCAGCCGAACTCGACTATGGCCGCGATTCTCACTTTCTGAAGCAACTTGGCACGTTGGCTGACATCCGACGCGACGGCCGCCGCGTTTAATCGTGGCAGCCCGACAGTTTCGGGCCCCAGAAGCGAAGGATCTCCCCATGAACACGATCACCAACAACTCCCCGTCCCAAGGCGTGCACCGCGGCATCTGGATCGGCGGCGGCCTGATGGCGCTGACCATCGTCGCGCTCGCCACCACGCTGGTCGTGAAGAGCAACCATTCGGACACCGCCTCCGCCGACGCGCTCGGCGCGATCCCGGCCGCGGCCAGCTCCGCCCCGATGGACGCGTCGACCCAGGTCGCCCAGGCCCCGGCCGCCCCCGTCGTCGCGCCCATGCCGGCGCCCGTGCCCGCCCGCAGCGAACACCACGCGCCGGTGCACCACGAGCACAACAACTACAACGGCGCCGGCAGCGACGGCGCCAGCGGCGGCGGCTCCAGCGTCGCCAACGAATCCACCAACGGCGCACCCCAACAGGTCGCCAGCGTCCCCGTCTGCAGCTCGTGCGGCGTGATCGACTCGTACAGCGCCGTCGTCGTGCAAGGCCAGAACAACGGCGTCGGCGCGGTCGCCGGCGGCGTCGGCGGCGCCCTCATCGGCAACCGCATCGCCGGCCGCGGCAACCACACCCTCGGCGGCATCATCGGCGCCGTCGGCGGCGGCCTGATCGGCAACGCCGTCGAGTCGCACGAACGCAAGACGACGGCCTACGACGTCCACGTGCGCATGAACGACGGCTCGATCCGCACCGTGCGCCAGGCCACCGTCCCCGCCGTCGGCACGCGCGTGCGCGTCGAAGGCAACACGCTGACCAGCGATCCGTCGCAAGGCTGACCGCCCACGCCCGCCGAGCGCCTTTTTCCGGGGCGCCACCGGCCGACAGAAGCCCCGCGACGCGGGGCTTTTTCGTTGCGCGGAGGATCCGGCACGCCGTCGTGTGCCCGCTTCGTCCCGATCCAGCGCGACCGCCGCCATCGCTGACGGTTCGTCGCCCGGATTCGCGTTTCATCCTGGCGTGAAAGCCAGTCGTCGCAGGCCGGTTTCCGATCGACAAGGGGATGCCTAAAGTTCATTCATCGGATCACGAAAGCGATCCGGAACCAGACAAACCACCCAACGCATCGGAGCCCATCATGACCAAGACCATCGCCACCCAAGCCGCTTCCCTCGCCCTGGCCGCCATCGTCACGCTCGGCGCCTTCACCGGCGTCAGCGGCGCCGCCGCGCATCAGCGCTCGACCGCGGAAGCGCAGGCGATGGAACTGGCGATGGCCGAATCCCCCGTGCAGCACGTGACCATCGTCGCGCACCGCACCCAAGCCTGAACCCGCGCGCGAATCGCGCGCCCGCTCCTTCAAAGCCTCGCCAACGCGAGGTTTTTTTTCGTCGATCGACAACGCGACGCCACCATCCAAAACCCGCCGGCACACAAGCTGTCGAGACCCTCGAAGGGTCGAGACACGCCACCCCCACAACGAGCGCAAAACCAGGCGACAGGGCGGGCAGGGGCGGCTCCCTGCGGCGCCTCGACACGTGTGCGGGCATTCGCGACGAACGACCAAGCCGTCGAAGCGCGGCCCCGCCACGGCGCGCGGTCCCTACGTCGCAAGCCGGCCCGCGGAATTCGGCCGTCCAGGCCGAATTCAGATGCTCGAGGCGCCGCAGGGAGCCGCCCCAGCCCGCCCTGTCGCCGCCCGCAAGCTCGAACCCCACCCCGACGCGCAGCGTCGACAAAACCAGACCAACACCGCAACGGTCCATCGCCCGAATTTGCGTTTCGCTCCGCCCTACCGGCGAGTCGTCGCAACCCGGTTTCCGAGCGACAAGGCGATGCCTAAAGTTCATTCATCGGATCACGAAGCGATCCGAACCAGACAAACCCACCAGACACCGGAGCCCATCATGACCAAGACCATCGCCACCCAAGCCGCCTCCTTCGCCCTGGCCGTCGCCACCACCCTGGCCGCCTTCACCGGCGTCAGCGCCGCCGCCGTCCACCAGCGCTCGGCCACGGAAACCCAGGCGATGGAACTCGCGATGGCCCAGTCGCCCGTGCAGCACGTCACCATCGTCGCCCACCGCACCCAACGAGCCTGAGCCTCCGACGCGCGCGCAACCGCGCGCACCCCCTCAGCTCCTTCGAGCCTCGCCCATTCGCGAGGCTTTTTTTCGTCCGCCGCGGCGACAACAGGCGTCAGAAGAACGCGTCGTACGCCGTCTTCACGATCAACGCCGACACCACGACGATGAACACCACCCGCACGAACCCCGCGCCGCGCGCGAGCGCCAGCCGCGTGCCCAGCAGGCTGCCGACGACGTTGGCCACCGCCAGCACCGCCGCGACGTGCCACCACACGTGCCCCGTCCACGCGAACAACGCCAGCGCCGCGAGGTTCGTCGCCGTGTTCAGGCGCTTCGCCGCGGCCGACGCATGCAGGAAGTCGTAGCCCAGCAGCCGCACGAACAGGAAGACGAAGAAGCTGCCGGTGCCGGGCCCGAAGAAGCCGTCGTAGAAGCCGATCGCCAGGCCGATCAGGCCGGCGGCACGCGCCTCGGCATGGCCCGTCAGGCGCGGCACGTGGTCGCGCCCGAGATCCTTGCGCTTGACCGTGTAGACGAGGATCGCCAGCAACACCAGCGGCAACGCCTGCTTCAGCGGCTTGGCGCTCACCAGCGTCACCACCCACGCGCCGCCCAGCGCGCCCGCCAGCGCGCCGGCCATGCCCCAGGCCATCGTCGCGCGCGCGAGCGTCACGCGGCGCGCGAACTGCACCGCCGCCCACGCCGTGCCCCAGATCGCGCCGCCCTTGTTCGTCCCGAACAGCGTCGCCGGCACGGCCGTCGGATACGACGCGAACAACGCCGGCACCAGCACCAGGCCGCCGCCGCCCACCACGGCATCCACAAAACCCGCCAGGCCGGAGGCCAGCGCCACGATCACGAGCACGGAATCAATCATCCCGGCATTATCGATTGGGGAGGCGGTGCGCTCGGCCGATCCCCCGATGCCGGGAGCAATCCGGCAAGTACCGACCGAAAAGAAGCGGCCGAAAAGGACAAAAGGGCACAACCTCTCGGCTGCGCCCTTCGTCTGTTCTGATCCGGCAGTCGCTCGTTGGCGCCGCCTGCCTGGCTCGATAAGCGTTCGAGCCGGCGTTTTGTCTCCTCGTACCCCCTTCAGAGACCTACGCACCACGCAGGTGCATATGCCAAGAAAGTATATGCACTGTAAGAGCGCACCCGGCTGTTGCGCATCGGTGGTTTCCCGCTGTGTTGCGCACCAACGTTGTTCAGGCCGCATTCACACGGTGTTCAGCTGCCCCGGCCGGCGGCAGCCAGCGCCCATTCGGCGGCGCGCTCCGCGATCATCAACGTCGGCGAATTCGTGTTGCCGCTCGTGATGTCCGGCATCACGCTCGCGTCGACCACGCGCAACCCCGCGATCCCGCGCACGCGCAGCCGCGCGTCGAGGACGGCCCCGGGGTCGCCGTCGCGCCCCATGCGGCAGGTGCCGACCGGATGGAAGATCGTCGTGCCGATGTCGCCGGCCAGGCGCGCGAGCTCGTCGTCGGTCTCGAACTGCGTGCCGGGCTTGACCTCGCGCGGCTTGAACGCCGCCAGCGCCGGCTGCGCCACGATGCGGCGCGTGAGCCGCAGCGACTCCGCCGCCACGCGCCGGTCGCCCTCGGTCGCCAGGTAGCTGGGCGCGATGCGCGGCGCCTGGGCCGGGTCGGCCGACGTCACGTGCACCTCGCCGCGGGACTCCGGGTTGAGGTTGCAGACGCTCGCCGTGAACGCCTCGAACGCATGCAGCGGCTCGCCGAACGCATCGAGCGACAGCGGCTGCACGTGGTACTGCAGGTTGGGCCAGCGCCGCCCCGGATCCGAGCGCGTGAAGGCGCCGAGCTGCGACGGCGCCATGCTCATCGGACCGCTGCGCGAGACGAGGTACTCCGCCGCGATGCGCGCCTTGCCGAACAACGACGCCGACAGCGTGTTCAACGTCCGCGTGCCGTCGACCGCGAACACCGCGCGCACCTGCAGGTGATCCTGCAGGTTGGCGCCGACGCCCGCGAGCTCGTGGCGCGGCGCGATGCCCGCCGCCTTCAGCCGCGCGCCGTCGCCGATGCCCGAGAGCTGCAGGATCTGCGGCGAGCCGATCGCGCCCGCCGACAGCAGCACCTCGCCGCGGCACGTCACCTGGATCGGCGCGTCGCTGCCGATGCGCAGCTCGACGCCGCGCGCCGTCATCTTCGAGCCGTCGCCGGCCGATGCCTCGAGCAGCAGGCGCTGCACGTGCGCGCCGGTCAGCAGCGTCAGGTTCGGGCGGCGCAGCGCCGGCCGCAGGAAGGCCTTGGCCGCGTTCCAGCGCACGCCGCCGCGCTGGTTGACCTCGAAGTAGCCGACGCCTTCGTTGTCGCCGCGGTTGAAGTCGGTCGTCGGCGGGATGCCGGCCTGCGTCGCGGCCTTCGCGAACGCGTCGAGGATCGGCCACGACAGGCGCTGCTTCTCGACGCGCCACTCGCCGCCGCCGCGTCGCCCGCTGCGGTCGAAGCCGGGGCCGGCGTGCACGGGGTTGTCGGTCTTCTCGTCGCCGCGCCAGTGATCCTCGTGGCGCATGAAGTACGGCAGGCAGTTCGCCCACGTCCACGCCGGATCGCCCGTGCGCTCGGCCCAGCCGTCGTAGTCGCGCGCCTGGCCGCGCATGTAGATCATCCCGTTGATGCTGGAGCTGCCGCCCAGCACCTTGCCGCGCGGGTAGCGCAACACGCGGCCGTTGAGGCCCGGGTCGGGCTCGGTCTTGTACAGCCAGTCGGTGCGCGGGTTGCCGATGCAGTACAGGTAGCCGACCGGGATGTGGATCCACGGATAGTTGTCGCGCCCGCCGGCCTCGACCAGCAGCACGCGGTGCTTCGGGTCGGCCGACAGCCGGTTGGCCAGCAGGCAGCCGGCGGTGCCGGCGCCGATCACGATGAAATCGAAAGGGTCGCCGAGATTCATGGAATGGCATCTTAGCGACGCGCGCCCGTCCACGTCGGCGACGCGAAAGCGGGCGTCGGCCCAGGCGTCGACCCAGGTCGTGCCGCGACGCCGCAGCGCCGGCGCGGCGATCGACGCCGCGGGCGCGCTCATCGCGGTGCGCTCGTCGCGCGGACGACCGCGTCGTCGACATCGTGCAACGTGCCGGAGGGCAGCCGCATCGCGAGCACGACCATCACCGCGGCCGCGAGCGCGAGCCCCGCGCCGCAGCCGGCCGCGATGCCGGCGCGGCCCCAGCGCCGCCCGTGCGCCGCGCGCATCGCCTGCGAGACCGCATGCAACGCCAACGCCGTGAACACCCACGTGCCGAGCGCCAGCCACGCCCGCAGCGGCGCCGACCAGCCCGGGACGATGTCGAGGATCAGCGTCACCAGCACGATGAAGGCCACGACCAGCGCGTCGGCGGCGAGCCAGTCCGCGGCGAGGGTGGCGTGCGACGGCGCGTCGGCGTTCACGGCGCCGCCTCGGTCGCGACGGGCGCCTTGACGGCGTCCTGGCGCAGGCGGGCGAACAGGGCGTACCAGTCGATGCGCCGCGTGAGCGTCATCACCACCGCCAGCGCCGCGAACAGCATCACCGAGCCGATCACCAGCGCGTTCTGCTCCAGCTGCAGCAGCGCGTAGAGCAGGCCGTACAACAGCGCGATGCCCGCGCCGAACGCCGCGCCCGCGAGCCGCCGACCCAGCATCGACGCGGCGTAGAACCCGAGCAGCAATGCGCAGGCGGCGGCCGCGATGGCGTAGGCGATCTCGAAGACCAGGTGCTCCGACAGCGACATCAGCAGCAGGAAGAACACGCTCAGCGCCATGCCGACGAGCAGGTACTGCACCGGATGCACGCGACGCCCCGACAGCACCTCGATCAGGCCCACCGCGATGAACGTGAGGGCGACGAACAGCAGGTCGTACTTCACCGCGCGGCTGCTCAGCACGTATGGGTTGACCGGGTCGATGAAGGCGACGGACATCGTGTCGAGGCAGTTCGCCGGCTTCGCGTCGCCGGCGTCGCCGTCCGCGTTGGCATCGACCGCCGCGGCGCTCGGGCGGCACAGGTCGAGGCCGCGCGCGACGTCCGCGGGCGCGCTGGTGGCGAGCGCCGACAGGTTCCAGGTCGCACCGAAGCCGTCGGCGCGGACGTCGCGCTGCTCGGGCACGAACTGGCCGCCGAACGACGGGTGCGGCCAGTCGGAGGCGAGCGTCCACTGCGTGCTGCCCGCGGCCGGCACCCAGGCGAGCTGGCTGGTGCCGATCAGGTCGAGCGACAGCTTCGCCACCAGCGGCTGCGCGGCGGCGTCGCCCTCCGCGCGCGCGGCCGCGAGCGTCGCGTGGAAGCCGCGCGGGTATTTCTCGCTCGCCGTGCCCGGCGCGACGTCGAACGCCGCGTCGTCCATCGTCACGCTCGCCGCGCGGACGCCGCGCACGTCGCTCAACGCCACGAACAGCACCGGCGCGTCGCATTTCAGGCGGCCACCGGGGTGCTCGGCCTGGGGCTGCAGCGGCGCGAGATTCGCGAAGCTCGCGGTGACGCCCGCGTGGCCGACGTACGCGTTCACCTTGAACAGCCCGCGGTACAGCGGGTCGGCCTTCGTGCGGCTGTCGATCGCGAGCCGGTTGGGCACCTGCACCAGCGTGAAGTCCCGCTTCTCGTTCGTCACGGCGCGGCTGGTGCCCGCGCCGGTCTCGCTCGTCCACTCCTCGGTGCACGCGCGCTGCAGCAGCGGCCCCACCACGGCCTGCGCCGCGGCATGCGACTGCTCGACGCCGCGCACCGCCTCACCCGCGCGCCCGGCGCGCTCGGCGACCAGCCACTCGATGCGCGTCAACGCGATCAGCACCATGAAGCCCACGAGCACGATCGCGCCCACCTTCGCCAACAACGGAAATCTCATACGCCCTCCCAGCGTCACCGCGCCGGGTTCGGCGCGCTGTCGGCACGATGCCGGCGATGCGTGAGGCGACGATGGGGTTTGTGGAGCGAGCGTGAAGTCGCGCTCGCCGCGGGCTCAGGGGATCGGCAGCCGCACCGTCACGCGCAGGCCCGGCTCGGCCGGCTCGAACGCCACCCCGCCGCCGTGCAGCGCCGCCGCCTGGCGCACGATCGCGAGGCCGAGGCCGCTGCCGCGCCGGCCGTCGCGCGGGCGCGGCAGCGAGAAGAAGCGCTGTCCGAGCTGCGGCAACGCGAAGGCGTCGACACCCGGCCCCGTATCGCGCAACACGAACAGCGCGTGGTGGCCGTGGCGCCGCAGCGCCAGCGTGATGGCCGACGCCTCGGGTGCGAAGTCGAGCGCGTTGGCGAGCAGGTTCGAGAACAGCAGGCCCAGCGATTCGGGGTCGCCGCGCAGCGTGACGTCGTCGCGCGATTCCCATTGCAACGCGAGGCCGCGCCGCGTAGCGATCGCCGCGCTGCTCGCGACGACGCCGTCGACCAGCGCCAGCAGCGCCACCGGCTGCGGATGCTCGATCGCGCGCAGGCCCTCGAGCCTCGACAGCGCGAGCATGCGGTCGACGAGGTCGCGCAGGCGCAACGACTGCTCCTGGATCTGCAGCGCGAAGCGCTCGCGATCGGCGGCGGGCAGGTCGTCGCCCAGCAGCTCGGCCGCGCCCTGGATCGCGGTGAGCGGGCTCTTCAGCTCGTGCGTCAGCGCGCGCACCGTGTGCTCGAGGCGTTCGCGCTCCTCCAGCCGCACGCGCATCTCGTCGACGGCCACCGCGAGATCGCCGAGCTCGCCCGGCAGCCGCGGCACCGGCAGGCGCTCGCCAGCGTGCACCTGCGTCGCGTAGGCCTTGAGCTTGCGCACCGACATCACCATCCACAAGGTCACGAGCACGCCGACCGCGGTCGACAGCCCGAGCAGCCACAGGCTCGCGACGAAGATGCGGCGTTGCGCGCGGTCGATGAACTGCTGCACGGTCGCGAGCGGCTTGGCGACGGTGACGACGCCGATCACCCGCGCGCCGTCGCGCACCGGCGCGGCCACGTACATCACCGACGTGCGCTCGTCGGTCTCGACATCGCGCGTGGCGCGGGCGCCGTAGTCGCCCTGCAGCGTGCGGTGGACGTCGCGCCAGCGCGAGAAGTCGGCGCCGAGCGCGTTCGGCGGCGCGGTCGGGTCGCCCGGCGCGCCGCCCGAATCGAGCACGACGCGGCCGGTGGCGTCGGTGACGTAGACGCGGAAGTCGAGCGTGCGCTTGTGCAGGCCCCAGATCTGGATGTCGACCGGCCGCCGGCGGTAGGCGTCGACCTGCGCCGCCAGCCGCGAGCCCTGCAGCGTGCCGCCGGGCGGCATCGCGCGCAGGTCGGCGGCGGCCTGCTCGGCGATCAGGTTGGCGGTGTCGACGAGGACGTCCTCCATCACCTCGCGCACGCTCGGCTTGACCTCGTCCTGGAACACCTGCAGCGCGAAGAAGCCGGCCAGGCCGGTGACGACGAAGAACGCGAACAGCAGGCGCAGGCCGAGACGCATCGCGGGACCGCTTCCGGCTCAGCCCGCGGGCAGCTCGAGCGAGTAGCCCATGCCGCGATGCGTCGCGATCGGCTCGAGCTCGGGCCGCACGGCGCGCAGCTTGGCGCGCAGCGTCTTGACGTGGGTGTCGACGGTGCGGTCGGTGGCGTCGCCATCGGCGCCCCAGACTTCGTCGAGCAGCGCGTCGCGCGAGCGGATGCGCCCGGGCGAGCGCAGCAGCGCGCGCAGCAGGCCGAACTCGAGCCGCGTCAGCGCGAGCCAGGTGCCGGCGAACGCGATGCGCTGGCCGTCGGCGTCGAGCTCGAAGAGCGACGCGGCGCGCGCGGATTCAGCGGCGGCCGCGGGCGCGAAGGCCGCGCGGCGCAGCAGCGCCCGCACGCGCGCCACGAGTTCGCGCGGGCTGAACGGCTTGGTGAGGTAGTCGTCGGCACCGAGCTCGAGGCCGACGACGCGGTCGAGCTCCTCGGCGCGCGCGGTCAGCATCAGGATCGGCAGCGCGCGCAGGGCGGGGCTCGCGTGCTGGCGCCACTCGCGGCAGAGGTCGAGGCCGCTGCCGTCGGGCAGGCCGACGTCGAGGATCGCGAGCGCGGGCGCCTGCGAGGCCGCGCTCTGGCGCGCGGCGCCGGTGAGCAGCACGTGCTCGACGACCAGGCCCTCGCGCTGCAGGGCGAACGCCACCGTCGCGGCGATCGCCGGGTCGTCCTCGAGCAGGAGGATGCGCGCGCTCAATTGCCGGAGACGCCGGACAGCGCCGGGAACAGCTTCAACAGGCCGTCGGACAGCAGCTCCACCGCCATCGCCGCGAGGATCAGGCCCATCAGCCGCGTCATCACGTTGATGCCGGTGCGGCCCAGGAAGCGCGCGATCGGGCCCGACGCGGAGAACACGAGGAAGGTCGCGACGCCGATCACCACGCCGTAGCCGACCAGCACCGCGTGCTCGAACAGCGTGCGCGTCTTCTCGGCGTAGATGACCATCGTCGAGATCGTCGCCGGGCCGGTGAGCAGCGGGATGGTCAGCGGCACGACGGCGATCGAGTCGCCCGCGTCGGCCTTGGCCTGGCCGTCGCCGACGTCCGAGCCGCGGCTCTCGGCCTGCTGTGCGTTCAGCATGTTCATCGACGAGATCAGCAGCAGCAGCCCGCCGCCGACCTGGAACGAGGCGATCGAGATGCCGAAGAAGTCGATGATCTTCAGGCCGGCGACCGCGCTCACCGCGACCACCAGGCAGGCGCTCACCGACGCCACGCGGATCGTGCGCTGGCGCTGCGGGCGCGTGAGGTTCTGGGTGAAGTGCAGGAAGAACGGGATCGCGCCGATCGGATTGACGATGGCGAGGAGCGCGATCAGCGGTTTGAGCAGGTCCATGGATCCGATTCTCGCCCGGCCGAGTCGAGCCGCACCAGGAAGTTCCGCGCGGCGGCGCGCGACGGTCGAGTGAATTGCGGGAAAACCCGTCCGGTCTAACCCTCAAACCGTGTCATTTCGCACCTCATTTGCCCTCGAAAACGCACCATTCACCGGCGGGATACGACAAAACAACAATTTCCTTGACCGCGCTTTGCTTTTCGTGATTTGTTAGCCTCATAATCAATCCAGGGCAGCGGTTGCTTCGCGTAACCGTCGCTCGTTGATGCTGTGTCTGGACGCGGCGCCTTCGCTTGATGGATCACGCTGGGTTGAAGCTCCACATGGTTTTTTATCTTTGAAAGGGCTTCCCCCGTGGGAAACAAACTGTACGTAGGCAACCTGGCCTATAGCGTCCGCGACGAATCGCT
>JASLEM010000437.1 GCA_030151165.1 Burkholderiaceae bacterium | reverse complement strand
ATGATCGACGACTTCGCGCACAAGAACTCGCTCGACATCAACATGAAGATCGAGTTCCAGCGCAACAACGAGCGCTACAAGTTCATGAAGTGGGGCATGCAGGCGTTCGACACCTTCGGCGTCGTGCCCCCCGGCTTCGGCATCGTGCACCAAGTCAACCTCGAGTACCTGGCGCGCGGCGTGCACAAGCAGGCGCAGCCCGCCGGCGTGACGCATCCGCCGGTCTACTACCCGGATACCCTGGTGGGTACGGACAGCCACACCACGATGATCAACGGCCTGGGCGTCGTCGGCTGGGGCGTGGGCGGCATCGAGGCCGAGGCCGCGATGCTGGGCCAGCCGGTCTACTTCCTGACGCCGGACGTCGTCGGCTTCGAGTTCACCGGCCGGCTGCGCGAAGGCGTCACCGCGACCGACCTGGTGCTGACCGTCACCGAGATGCTGCGCAAGGCGAAGGTCGTCGGCAAGTTCGTCGAGTTCTTCGGCGCGGGCGTGGCCTCGCTGTCGGTGCCCGACCGCGCGACCATGGCCAACATGGCGCCCGAATACGGCGCGACGATGGGCTTCTTCTCGGTCGACGACAAGACCGTCGAGTACCTGCGCGGCACGGGCCGCACGAACGAGGAGATCGAGGCCTTCGAGTCGTACTTCCGCGCCCAGGGCCTGTTCGGCACGCCGGCCAGCGGCACGATCGACTACTCCGACACGCTGATCCTCGACCTCTCGACCGTCGCGCCGAGCCTGGCCGGCCCGAAGCGGCCGCAGGATCGCATCGAGATCGGCGCGCTGTCGAAGAAGTTCGACGAGCTGCTGGTCACGCCGGCGGCGTCGAATGGCTACAACCTGCCGGCCGACCAGGTTTCGCGCACCGCGCTCACCGCGAGCGGCATCCCGATCAGCCACGGCGACGTGCTGATCGCGGCCATCACGAGCTGCACCAACACCAGCAACCCGAGCGTGATGCTCGCGGCCGGCCTGCTCGCGAAGAAGGCCGTCGCGGCGGGGCTGAAGGTCAAGCCGCACGTGAAGACCTCGCTCGCGCCCGGCTCGCGCATCGTCACCGAGTACCTCACCAAGGCCGGCCTGATCGAGCCGCTCGAGGCGCTGGGCTTCAACGTCGCGGCCTACGGCTGCACGACCTGCATCGGCAACGCCGGCGATCTGACGCCCGAGATCAACCAGGCGATCGTCGAGAACGACCTCGTCGCGGCGGCGGTGCTCTCGGGCAACCGCAACTTCGAGGCGCGCATCCACCCGAACCTGAAGGCCAACTTCCTCGCCAGCCCACCGTTGGTGCTGGCCTACGCGATCGCCGGCAACGTCAAGGTCGACCTGATGACGCAGCCGGTCGGCCGCAACGCCGCGGGCCAGGACGTCTGGCTCGGCGACATCTGGCCGACCAGCGACGAAGTGCACGAACTGATGAAGTTCGCGATGAACGCGGAGGCCTTCCGCGCGAACTACGGCCAGGTGAAGTCGAACCCGGGCCCGCTGTGGAACGACATCAAGGGCGTCACCGGCCAGGTCTACGACTGGCCGAAGAGCACCTACATCGCGCGTCCGCCGTTCTTCGACGCGTTCACGCAGGTGCCGTCCGCGGCGCCGACGTCGGTCAAGGGCGCGCGCATCATGGCGCTGTTCGGCGACTCGATCACGACCGACCACATCTCGCCGGCCGGCTCGATCAAGACGGACTCGCCCGCCGGCAAGTACCTGCAGGCCAACGGCGTGCTGCCGGCCGACTTCAACTCCTACGGCTCGCGCCGCGGCCACCACGAGGTGATGATGCGCGGCACCTTCGCGAACGTGCGCATCAAGAACCTGATGCTGCCGGCGCGCGCGGACGGCGGCCGCGTCGAGGGCGGCTACACGCTCTACCAGGGCACGGCCACGGCGGACGTGCCGGCCGACGGCAAGACGCCGACGTCGATCTACGACGCCGCGATGGCCTACCAGGCCGCGGGCACGCCGACGGTCGTCTTCGCGGGCGAGGAATACGGCACGGGCTCGAGCCGTGACTGGGCAGCCAAGGGCACGCAGTTGCTGGGCATCAAGGCGGTGGTCGCGCGCAGCTTCGAGCGCATCCACCGCAACAACCTCGTCGGCATGGGCGTGCTGCCGCTGCAGTTCAAGCAGGGCGAGACCTGGGCCAGCCTCGGCATCACCGGCAATGAGACCATCGACATCGAATGGGCCGCGCCGATCGTGCCGCAGTCGGAAGCGACGCTCGTCATCCACCGCGCCGACGGCAGGAGCCAGCGCGTGAAGGTGATCCTGCGGATCGATACGCCGATCGAGGTCGACTACTACGCGCACGGCGGGATCCTGCCGTACGTCCTGCGTCAATTGCTGGCCGCCTGACACGCCCGCTCGACACGCCAGAACGCGCCCATGCGGCGTTGCAAATGCTCGTCGTAGCTCGTGCTACGACTGTGCTTTGCGCCTTGCCTGGACGCGTTCTGGCGCGCCGCGCGGGCGCGTCAGATCTGACGGTCAGCTCGCCGCGGGATAGTCTGTAGCGATGCCGAGTTCGCTCCATTGGTCGAGCTCGGCCTTCATCGTCGCGAGCTTCGCGGCGAAGCCTTCGACGGCCATCTTGCCGGCGGCGAAACGCAGCGGCGGCTGCGGTTCGCTGGCGAGCCTGACCATCGCCTCGGCAAGCGCCACCGGGTCGCCGGCCTGCTTGCCGTTGCGTTGCTCGAAACTCTCACGCATGGCCTTCCGGCGCTCGTCGTAGTCCGCCACTTCCCGCGCGGCGAACTTGAGCGATTCGGGCGTCAGGAAGTCGGTCCGGAACGGCCCCGGCTCGATGATCGTGACATGCACGCCGAACGGTGCGAGCTCCTGCGCGAGCGACTCGGAGAAGCCCTCGACCGCGAACTTGCTCGAGCAGTACAGGGAGCCCGTCTCGATGCCGCGGTACCCCGCGACCGACGACAGGTTGAACACGTGGCCGCGTCGCGCCTGGCGCATCGCGGGCAGGGCCGCGCGCGTCACGTTGAAGAGCCCGAACACGTTCGTCGCGTACTGCTTCTCGACGTCCGCGGCCGTCGTTTCCTCGAAATAGCCGAGGTGGCCGTAGCCGGCGTTGTTGACCAGCACGTCGATCGCGCCGAACCGGGCGAGCGCCGCGGCGACGGCGATATCGGCTTGCTTCGCGTCGCTGACGTCGAGCTCGAGGGCCAGCAGGTGCGCGCTGTCGGGGCCGAGCTGGTCGTTGACGGCGGCACGCTGGCGGCCGGTCGCGACGACGTTGTCGCCGGCCTTCAATGCGGCGCGGGCGATGTCGGCGCCGAGCCCGCGGCTGGCGCCCGTGATGAACCAGGTCTTGCTCATGATGGATCCTTTCGTTGAAGGCCTCCATCGTGCGCCGCCGGGTGCCGGGGCAGTTATCACCATGCTGTCGATTGATTGCACGATCCTGCCAATCGTGCGGATTCCGTGCAATCGGCGCTTGCGTCGAGCGGCGTGCTCGGCTTCAATGCGGCCATGGCCGCTGCAACCGCCCCCGCACTCCAGGAACTCCAGTCGCTGATCGCCCGTCACGCGAGGCCGGGCGCGCCCGACACCGCGCTGCCCGGCGTGCGCGTGCTGGTCTCGGCGACGCCCACGGTGACCACCCACCAGGTCACCGAGCCCGGCGTCGGCCTCATCGTGCAGGGCTCGAAGCGGACGATGATGGGCGACCAGGTGTTCGAGTACGGCGAGGGCGACTACGTCGTCGCGTCGGTCGACCTGCCGATCTCCAGCCACGTGACCACCGCGAGCGCCGCGCGGCCGTATCTCGCCTGCCGGCTGGCGCTCGATCCGGCGGCGATCGCGTCGCTGCTGCTGGAGGCGCCGGGCGTGGACGAACTCGCGGCCGTGCCGTGCGGCATGGGCGTGCACGCGGCGTCGCCCGAGTTGCTGGAGGCCGCCGTGCGACTGCTGCGGCTGCTCGACCGCCCGCGCGACGCGCCCGTGCTGCGCCCGCTGATCGAGCGCGAGATCCTGTGGCGGCTGCTGTGCGGCGAGCAGGGCGGGCGCGTGCGCCAGATCGGGCTGGCCGACAGCCGCCTCGCGCAGGTGAGTCACGCGATCCGCTGGATCCGCCAGCACTACGCGGAGGCGATCAGCGTCGAGGAGCTCGCGAAGCTGGCGACGATGAGCGTGTCGTCGTTCCATCGCCATTTCCGCTCGGTCACGGCGATGACGCCGATCCAGTTCCAGAAGCAGATCCGGCTGCAGGAAGCGCGCTCGCGGCTGCTGGCGGAGGCCGACGATGTCGGCGCGGTCGGGTTCGCCGTCGGCTACGACAGCGCGTCGCAGTTCAGCCGCGAGTACAGCCGGTTGTTCGGCGCGCCGCCGGGGCGCGACGTCGCGCGCCTGCGGCTGGTCGCGCCGCTGGAGCGCAGCGCGGCCTGACCGCGCCGCGCCCACGCAGGCCTTACGGCCTCAGGTCGAACACCAGCACTTCGGCCTGCTGACCGTCCTCGAGCACGAGCTTGTCCTCGGCGCGGATCTTCAGCCCGTCGCCGGCTTCGAGCGGCTGGCCGTTGACGCGCAGCTTGCCGCGCGCCAGGTGCACGTAGGTCAGGCGGCCCGCCGGCAGCGGCAGTTCCTGGCGCTCGGCGCCGTCGAACAGGCCCGCGAAGATGCGCGCGTCGGCGTTGAGCTGCACCGCGCCGGGCACCCTCTCCGGCGCGCCGATCAGCGCCAGCTTGCCGCGCTTGGCCTCGTCGGGCACGTGGATCTGCTCGTAGCCCGGCTCGATGCCGCCGCGCTCGGGCAGGATCCAGATCTGCAGGAAATGCGTCGACGAATCCTTCGAGTGGTTGTACTCGCTGTGGCGCACGCCGGTGCCCGCGGTCATGCGCTGGATGTCGCCCGGCACGATCACGCCCGAGTTGGCGCCTCCGGCGGTGCCGTTGCCCATGCTGTCCTGGTGCGCGAGCGCGCCGTCGAGCACGTAGCTGATGATCTCCATGTCGCGGTGGCCGTGCGTGCCGAAGCCCCCGCCGGCGGCGACGGTGTCGTCGTTGATCACGCGCAGGTTGCCGAAGCCCATGTGCGCGGGGTCGTGGTAGTCGGCGAACGAGAAGCTGTGGTGGCTGTTCAACCAGCCATGGTTGGCGTGGCCACGGTCTTGAGCCTTGCGAACGGTGAGCATGTGGATCTCCTTGTTTGATCGGGAGCGATGACTCCCGGTGCATGGAGAGAAGTGTGGGCCGCGACGCCCCGGCGGTGATCCAAAGGATTCGAACGCTGCGTTGAGTCGCCGGCGCTTGACAGCGTCAGCGCGGTGCGCGGCCGCAGGCGATCAGTGCCGCGGGCCGATCCACTCGCGCGGGTCGACGGCGTAGTAGTCGCGCAGCACCTGGAACAGCGCGGGGTGGCGCTGCGACAGGGCGGCCGCCTGCTCGAAGAAGACCTCGGTGACGACGGCGAAGAACTCCGCCGGGTTCGTCGCGCCGTAGTCGCTGATCAGCTCGGGCGGCTCCTCGGGTTCCGGCGGCCGCGTCGTCGCGTCGGCGTTCCAGGAGGCCCAGGCGCGGGCGCGCTCGCGCGCGGCCTCGCGGCCGCGGATCCGCGCGTGCAGCGCGTCGAACTCGCTGTGCATCACCTCGGCCCAGCGCGCCTGCGCACCACGCGAGCCCAGGCGCGGCGCGCCGTTGGCGGCGCCGGAGTCCTGGTCGAGCTGGTGCGCGAACTCGTGCAGCACGACGTTGTGGCCATCGTCGACCACGCGCGCGCCGTCGACGACGTCCTGCCACGAGAGGATCACCTGCCCCTGCGACCATGACTCGCCCGCGAGCGCGCGCCGCTGTTCGCGCAGCACGCCGCCGGCGTCGGTGGCGACGCGGTCGACGACGAACGCGCCCGGATAGACGAGGATCTGCCGCAGCTCGGGGAACAGCGCGCCGCCGCGGTTCAGGCGCAGCAGGCAGGCCTGGGCGGCGATCGTGACGCGGATCTCGTCGGTGATCACCAGCCCCGCGCAGCCGAGGAAGGGCTTCTCGGCGAGGAAGACCTGGATGTGCCGTCGCAACTGTGCCTGGAGAGGCGCGGGCAGCCCGCGGTACATCGGCACGCGTCGCCGCAGGATGCCGCGCCACGCCGCCGGGAACGGGCGGCTGGCCCAGCGCTCGCGCCGCAGCGCGCGCCAGCGCGGCAGGCCGGCGATCAGGCCGACCAGCAGCGCGGCGATTGCCAGGACGAGGGCGAGTGGCATGGCGGACGGCTTCGCGAGGAGCCCCGGGTTGAACTGCTGTGCAGATGGCCGCTCGACGGCGGCTTTCAAGGGGTAGGGCGATCTTCGCGCCGAAGCGATATCGATGCAGAGTGCGCACGAAAGCCCCGCGCCGGGCTGCGCGGGCCGGCGCAGGCCGTTACGATCGTGGACACAGGCCCGATCGAGACCCGACGCGTTGGCAGACCTCCACGACCCCTCGCAAGACCCGAATCCGGACTCGCTGCCGGACGACGAGTCCACCGCCGACGTGCTCGCGCGCGCCGACGCCTGGGCGCGCGAGGGCCGCGTCTACGACGCGATGGCGGTCTACCGCGCGCTGGCGCTGCGGCTCGACTGGGCGCGCGGGCGCCTCGAGGTGGAGCTGGCGCGGCGCCAGCCCGTGGCGGCACCGTCGAGCCGCGTGCCGCCGGCCTTCACCGCGCCGCCCGCCGTCCTCGCGGAAACCGCGCCGCCGCCCGCCGCCGCGCCCACAGGCCTGGTCGACCGCCGCCAGCTCGACGCCTTCGTGGCCGAGCTGCCGGACGCCGTGCTGACGATGCTGATCGTCGACGTCGACCGCCTGCAGCGCATCAACGACGGCTTCTCGCGCGAGGTCGGCGACGCCGTGCTCGCGCGCTGCGTGCAGCTGCTGCGCGCGCAATCGCGCCCGCAGGACATCCTCACGCGGCTAGGCGGGCAGGAGTTCGCGGCGGCGTTCGTGGTGATCTTCGGCGGGCCGGTGTCGCTGACGCGTGCGACGCTCGTCGCCGAACGCCTGCGCGCGGCGATCGAGCGCCACGACTGGTCGACGATCGCCGCCGGCCTCGCGGTGACGGCCAGCGTCGGCGTCGCCGCCTGCGCTCCGGGCGAGGCGCTGGACGGCGCGCTCGTGCGCGGCCACGCGGCGCTCGCCGAGTGCAAGCGCACCGGGCGCAACCAGGTGCGCTGCGCGTCCTGACGCGGCGCGGCACGGGGCCGGGCCTGGCCATGAAGCGGCCGGAAATCGGCCAAAACGCGCGCCGCGCCGGCTCATCCGGGAAAGCCAGCGCCCGGCGCGCGGCCGGGGGCGGCTCGCGGCCGCTAAAATGAAGGGTTGGTCGAACTGCGGCTGCCTTGAAACGGTGGCCCGCAGCTCCATCTCGGCCGCACGTTTTCCCGTGCGCCGGCCGCCCGCTCCCGGGCGTCGCCGTCGCCCGCCACCTGGTTTTTCCGAGGATATTCCGCCGTGTTCCTGATCTCCAACGCCTACGCCCAGACCGCGGCCGCCCCCGCCGCCGGCGGAGCCGACCTGTCCTTCCTGTACATCGCCGGCCTGATGCTCGTGGTGGTGTTCTTCACGACGATGCGCCCGCAGATGAAGAAGGCCAAGGAAACGAAGGCCATGCTCGAGGCGCTGGCCAAGGGCGACGAGGTCGTGACGATCGGCGGCGTGCTGGGCCGCGTCTCCAAGCTCGGCGACACCTACGTGCACATCGAGACCGGCAGCAATGTCGAACTGCAGGTGCAGCGCAGCGCGATCGTGCAGATCCTGCCCAAGGGCACGCTGAAGTAAGACGAACCGTCGGCGCGCGGCCCTCGCGGGCCTGCCGCGCCCGATGCCGCCGCGGCGCCGGGGAACCGGGCCACGGCGGCCGCGCCGGGACTGACATCGGCGCGCGCCGTGCGCCGCCTCCCGGGCGCACGTCCCTTCGAGGAACAACGCATGAATCGCTATCCTGTCTGGAAATTCGTACTGATGGTCGTCGCCGTGCTGGTCGGCCTGCTGTACACGGTGCCGAACTTCTTCGGCCAATCGCCGGCGGTGCAGATCTCGGCCGGCAAGGCCACCGTGAAGGTGGATTCCGATCTCGTGCCCAAGGTCGAGGCGCTGCTCGAGGCGGCCAAGATCAAGCCCGATTTCGTCGAGTTCGCCGGCACGACCGTGCGCGCGCGCTTCGCCGACACCGACACCCAGCTCCACGCCAAGGACGTGCTGTCCTCCGGCCTGAACCCCGACGCCACCGACCCGGGCTTCGTCGTCGCGCTGAACCTGCTGCCGCGCTCGCCGCACTGGCTCGCGTCGCTGCACGCGCTGCCGATGTACCTCGGCCTGGACCTGCGCGGCGGCGTCCACTTCCTGCTGCAGGTCGACCTGAACGCGGCGCTGTCGAAGAAGGCCGAGTCGCTGCTGGGCGACGTGCGCACGCAGTTCCGCGAGAAGAGCCTGCGCGCGAGCGTCACGCGCCAAGGCAACGGCGTGATCGTGCGGTTCCACGACGCCGCGGCCGCCGCGACGGCGCTCAACGTGCTGAACGACAACTTCTCCGACTGGCAGTGGACGCAGTCCGCCGACAACGGCGACACCGTCTTCACCGGCGCCCTCAAGCCGCCCGCGCTGCTGAAGGTGCAGGACGCGGCCATCAAGCAGAACATGACCACGCTCGGCAACCGCCTGGCCGGCCTCGGCACGTCCGAGCCCGTGATCCAGCAGCAGGGCGCCGACCGCATCGTCGTCGAGATCCCGGGCATCCAGGACACCGCGAAGGCCAAGGAGACGATCGGCCGCACCGCGACGCTCGAGATCCACATGGTCGACGAGACGCCGGACGGCCTCGCGGCGCGTGCCGGCGGCGCGCTGCCGCCCACCGACGACCAGTACCTCGACCGCAACAAGCAGGTCGTGATCGTCAAGAAGGACCTGGTCATCAGCGGCGACGACCTGGTCGACGCGCAGCCCAACTTCGACAGCCAGACGCAGGGCGCGATCGTGCGCCTGACCGTCAACGCCCGCGGCGCCCACATCATCACGGACGTGACGAGCCAGAACGTCGGCAAGCACATGGCCATCGTGCTGTTCGAGAAGGGCAAGGGCGAGGTCATCACGTGGCCGACGATCCAGTCCGAGCTCGGCGCGTCGTTCCAGATCACCGGCATGGCCAACGCGCAGGAAGCCAACGACCTCGCGCTGCTGCTGCGCTCCGGCGCGCTCGCCGCACCGATGGAGTTCGTCGAGGAAAGCGCGATCGGCCCGAGCCTGGGCGCTGACAACATCGACCGCGGGCTGCACAGCGTGGCCTGGGGCTTCGCCGCGATCATGGCGTTCATGTGCCTGTACTACCTGCTGTTCGGCGTGATCTCCACGCTGTCGCTGGGCGTCAACCTGCTGCTGCTGATCGCGGTGCTGTCGCTGATCCAGACGACGCTGACGCTGCCGGGCATCGCGGCCATCGCGCTGACGCTGGGCATGGCGATCGACGCCAACGTGCTGGTCAACGAGCGCATCCGCGAGGAACTGCGCGCCGGCAGCGCACCGCAGACGGCCATCTCGGCCGGCTACGAGCGCGCGTGGGCGACCATCCTCGACTCCAACATCACGACGCTGATCGCCGGCGCCTCGCTGCTGTTCTGGGGCTCCGGCCCGATCCGCGGCTTCGCGATCGTGCACTGCCTGGGCATCCTGACGTCGATGTTCTCGGCGGTGTTCTTCTCGCGCGGCCTGGTCAACCTCTGGTACGGCCGCCAGAAGAAGCTGAAGTCGATCCTGATCGGCCAGGTGTGGAAGCCGGACGCGAAGACGACGGCCGCCGTGCCGCAGCCGGACGACGACGAAGACCGCGTGGTCGTGGGCAAGCGCCCCGACGCCGCGCGCTGATCCGCCGTCCCGTCAGCCAGTCCCCAAGGAAAAGACCATGGAATTCTTCCGTATCCGGCGCGACATCCCGTTCATGCGGCATGCGCTGGTGTTCAACATCATCTCGCTGCTGACCTTCCTCGCCGCGGTGTTCTTCCTCGTCACGCGCGGGCTGAACTTCTCGATCGAGTTCACCGGCGGCACGGCCGTCGAGGCGACCTACGCGCAGACGGCCGACCTCGGCCACGTGCGCGGCGTCGTCAACACGCTGGGCTACGGCGACGTGCAGGTGCAGAACTACGGCACCTCGCGCGACGTCATCATCCGCGTGCCGGTCAAGGCGAAGATCAACCAGAACACGGTCAAGGACAACGTGTTCGGCGCGCTGTGCAAGGCCGAGGCCGGCACCGTGAGCGTCAGGACCGAGACGACGACGCGCGGCGAGGTCGTCTCGCGGCCGTCGTGCGCGAACGGCGCGGGCGCGGAGCCGGTGGTGCTCAAGAGCAGCAATTTCGTCGGGCCGTCGGTCGGCTCGGAGCTCGCGCGCGACGGCGCCTATGCGCTGATCAGCGTGATCATCGGCATCATGCTGTACCTCGCGTTCCGCTTCGAGTGGAAGTTCTCGATCGCCGCGATCGTCGCCAACCTGCACGACGTCGTCATCATCCTGGGCTTCTTCGCCGCGTTCCAGTGGGAGTTCTCGCTGTCCGTGCTGGCGGGCGTGCTCGCGGTGCTGGGCTACTCGGTCAACGAGTCGGTCGTCATCTTCGACCGGATCCGCGAGACGTTCCGGCGCTTCCGCAAGCTGACGACGATGCAGGTCATCGACCACGCGATCACCAGCACCATCAGCCGCACGATCATCACCCACTTCTGCACGCAGATGATGGTGCTGTCGATGCTGATCTTCGGCGGCCCGGCGCTGCACTACTTCGCGGTGGCGCTGACGATCGGCATCTGCTTCGGCATCTACTCCTCGGTGTTCGTCGCGGCGGCCATCGCGATGTGGCTGGGCGTGAAGCGCGAGGACCTGATTCATGCGTCCGCGAAGAGCGAAACCAATCCCGATGACCCGAATGCGGGCGCGGTGGTGTAGATTCTGAGCCTTCCACATCACCGGAAACGAAGCGGGCACGATGGTTGAAGGTTCAACGTCGACGGATCTGGCCCGGCGGGCCCGGGTCGCCTTTGCCGACCAGCTCGCAGAGGCGAGTCCGCGCCTGTTCCAGACGATCCTGAAGGCGTCGCACGTGCTGCTGGACAAGCCGGCGGAGCGCAGCGTCGCGATGCAGCGGCGCGACAACGTCCAGAAGCTGATGGTCAGCGGCGACGAATGGGTGCGGCAGGTCAACGACATGCTGCACGACGCCGCGGAGATGCGCGACGCGCCCACGACGATCTCGGGCGAGCTCGTCGCGTCGCTGACCGGGCATGCGCCGCTGAAGCTCGTCGACGACGAGACCGTGCAGCGCGAGATCTACGTCTCGCGCCTGTCCCAGGGCATCATGGACAACGCGGTCTGGGAGTTCAACGACCTGAACACGCGCATCTCGGCCGTCGAACTGATCGACGAGCTGCGCCCCAACGACCTGTTCCGGCCGCAGCAGATCGCCAAGATCTACGTGCGCTCCTTCGAGGCCGCCGGCCTGACCGACGACACCTACGGCGGCGCCGAGAACCTGTTCCGCAACGACGTCTCGCTGCTCGTCACCGAGGCGTACCACGACGCCAACAGCTACCTCGTGAACCGCGGCGTGATGCCGGAGGTCAACCTGCGCCAGCTGATCCGCCGCAGCGCCGACTCGCGCGGCGGCATGGTGGCGTCGCAGCACGTGCCGCTGCAGGAGGCCGGCAACACGCAGTTCGGCGGCGCGGGCGGTTCCGGGGGCTCGGGCGGCTCGGGCGGCTCGGGCGGTGGCGCCACCGGCTTCAGCCACAGCGGATCCGGCCACAGCGGCTTCGGCGGCAGCGGCTCGGGTGCCGGCGCGGGCCAGACCGGCTACGGTGGCTCCGGCGGGGGCGGGTCGGGCGGTGCCGGCGGTTCGGGTGGCGGCGGATACGGCGGCGACGGCGGCCAGGGCGGGCAGGGTGGCTACGGCGGACAGGGCGGCGCGGGCGGCAACGGTCCGGCGCAGACCGGCTACGGCGGCCATCACGGCGGCACGACCGGCTACGGTGGCCATGGCGGCACGACGGGGTATGGCGGCGGCGGTGGCCCCGGCAGCCCGGGCACCGGTTATGGCGGCGGTGGCGGCACCGGATACGGCACCGGGTACGGCGGCACCGGCTATGGCGGAACGGGCTACGGCGGCGGCTATGGCGGCAACGGCGCCGTCGGCCGCGGCGGCAACGGGCGCGGCAATTCCTACAGCGGCGGTTCCGCGGCCGACCAGGCGAACGCGCAGGTCGCGCGCACGAGCGAGGCCGATGCGACGCTGCTGCGCTTCGGCCGCACGATGGAGCGCCACGTCCACGGCTTCATGAACACGACGCGCAACCTCGCGCCGTCGGGCACGATGCACGGCGCGCTGGCGTCGGCGCAGCGGGTGTTCATCGAGCGCGTCGAGGCGCGCACGAACGAAGGCAGCTCGCTCGCCCCGGCCGAGCTCGTCGAGGCGCTGAAGACGCAGAAGCAGGCGCTGAAGCAGGTCGCGAGCACGCCGGCCGAGCGCGCGACGATCGAGGTCGTCGCGCTGCTGTTCCAGAGCATCCTGACCGAGGAGCGCATCCCGGCGTCGGTGCGCGTGTGGTTCGCGCGGCTGCAGATGCCGACGCTGCGCGTGGCGATCAGCGAGCCCGATTTCTTCTC
>JASLEM010000306.1 GCA_030151165.1 Burkholderiaceae bacterium | reverse complement strand
GGCGATGGCCTTGCACGGGCCGCACCACTCCGCCCAGTAGTCGACGAGCACCGGGGTGCTCGACTTCAGGACGTCGGTCTCGAAGGACGCGTCGGAGATATGTTTGATTGCTTCGCTGCTCATGCGGATTCCTTGGGGATCTTCGACCGCCTGCCGAAAGAACTCGGTCGGCACGTCTTCGGATGCAAAAGATTCTGACACATCCGCCTCGACCCGACCGCGCGTGGGGATGGTGTCCGGCACGCGCGGGAAAAGAGGTGGTCCGGGGCCGCGCGCCGGGTGGCGCGGGGCCTTGCTCGTCAACTGAGGACGGCGCGTGCGAACGCAAGGGCGCGGGTGGCCGCGTGAGACGCCCGGCAACAAAAGCGAGACGCCCGGCATGGCGAAGGCGGCCTGAAGCGCGAATTACGCACCGAATTGGCCCCTCTTCCGCCCGCCACGCCTACGCCGCGCGGGTTCCAATCGAGCGATCCTCCCGTCACTGCGCTCATGGTCGCCAACGTCTCCCCACCCGCCGCCGCTTCCGCCGCCCGCCCCGCCGCGCAGGCGAAGGCGGTGCGCATGCTCGGCCGTTACCAGCTGATGCGCCTGCTCGGCAAGAGCGCGCAGACCATGGTGTGGCTGGCCCAGGACACCCAGGGCGACGTCGAGGTCATGCTCGCGCTGCCGCGCGTCCAGCCGCCCGATCCGGACGCCCTCGGCGCCTGGATCGCCCGCGTGCGCCGCACCGCGCGGCTGAAGCACCCGCGCCTCGCGCCGGTGCTCGACGTCGGCGAGCACGAGCGCTGGCCCTACGCCGTCTACGAGCGCGGCGCGTTCGTCACCTGGGCCGAGAAGCTCACGCCCAAGGGCCTGCCCGCGCAGGAGCTCACCGAGTGGAGCGTGCAGGTGCTGCAGGGCCTGGCGTTCGCGCACGAGGCCGGCTCCGCGCACTGCGACCTGCAGCCGTATTCGCTGCTGGTCGACGACGCCGGCGCCGTCCGCGTGCTCGGGCTCGACATCGTCGACCTGAATTCCCTCGCGCAGCTGCGCAGCGACCCCGGCGGCCACGAGACCGCGATGGACGAGCGCCGCCAGCAGCGCCAGGCGGCCGAGATCGACGTCCTCGCCCTCGGCCTGCTGATGCACCACGTGCTGGCCGGCGTGCCGCCGCTCGACGAGTTCGACCTGGCACGCGTCGTCGGTCGCCTGCCGCCCTTCGGCCACGAGATGGTGCGCCTGCCGTGGACGGTGCCGATGCCGATCCCGGAGCCGCTGCGCGCGATCGTCAACCGCGCCACCGACCGCCAGGAGCGCCAACGCTATCGCAACGCCCGCACCTTCGAGCGCGCGCTCGAGGGCTGGCTGCAAGCGAGCAGCGACAAGGACGGCGGCCCGATCACGCTGCTGCTCGGACGCATGCGCAGCGTCGGCCTGCTGCCCGCGATGCCCGGCGGCGCCGACCGCGTCGCGCGCCTCGCGCTGATGGCCGGCGGCCACACGAGCGAGCTCGCCGGCATCGTGATGCAGGACTTCGCGCTCGCGTTCGAGCTGATCCGCACCGTCAACTTCGCGCAGTCGCAGGCCGGCAATTCCGGCAGCGGCGCCGTGCTCGCGATCCGGCGCGCGATCGCCATGATCGGCCTGGACGGCGTGCGCCACGCGGCGCTGTCGCTGCGCCCGTGGCCCGGGCCCCTGAACGACGAGGCGGCCAACGCGCTCACCGCGCTGATCCGCCGCGTCAAGCGTGCCGGCGCGATCGCGCGCGCGCTGCAGCCGGCGGGCTACGACCAGGAAGTCGTCACCCTCATCACCGCGCTGCAGAACCTCGGCTGGCTCGTCGTGCAGTACCACTTCCCGGACGAGGCGACGCAGATCCGCAAGCTGATGCAACCCGTCGCGGGCGCGAAGCCCGGCGAGCCGGAGGAGCGGGGCATGACCGCGGAAGGCGCGTCGTTCGCGGTGCTGGGCGTCGACATCGACGCACTCGGCGCCGCCGTGATGCACCACTGGGGCCTCGACGACGGCGTGCAGCACATGGTGCGCCGGGCGCCGCCGACCGGCCCGATCCACACGCCGTCGTCCGACGTCGACATGCTGCGGCTCGTCGCGAGCTGCGCCAACGACGTGCTCGACGCCGCGAGCCTGCCCGCGGCCAAGGCCCAGCCGGCGATCCAGCGCGTCGCGCAGCGCTACGGCCGCGCGCTGGACATCACCCTGAAGAACATCCTCGACGCCCTGCAGCCGCCGGCCGACCCCGACAAGGCGGCCGCATGACGGCTGGCCGCGCCGTCGCTCACCGGCAGGCGCGGCGCGCCCGCGCGCGCGACGCGGGCGAGCGCTCGCGGAGGGCTGCGCGGTGAACGCCGTCCCGATCCCGCGGCGCAACCCGCCGCGCCGCGCCGGCCGCTTCGAGCTGAAGCACGAGCTCGGGCGCGGCGCGCAGGCGACCGTCTGGCTCGGCTACGACCCGCGGCTGCAGCGCGAGGTCGCGGTCAAGGTCATCAATCCGGACGCCGACGCCGCGTCCGTCGCGCAATGGCTCGACGAGGCGCGCGCCGTCAGCCGCCTCGCGCACCCCAACATCGTGCCGGTGTTCGAGGCCGACCAGGACGGCGACGTCTCGTTCATGGTCTTCGAATACGTCACCGGCCCGACGCTCACCGACCTGCTGCGCAAGCGCGGCAAGCTGCCCGAACGCGAGGCCGCGGCGCTGATGCGCGACGTACTCGACGCGATCGCCACCGCGCACGCGCAGGGCATCGTGCACCGCGACCTGAAGCCGTCCAACATCCTGATGGATGCGCAGGGGCGGCCGCGCGTGATGGACTTCGGCATCGCGGCGCGCGTGTCCGACGCGCACGATGGCCGCATCGTCGGCTCGCCCGGCTACATCTCGCCCGAGGCGATCGCCGGCGCCGCGCCGCATCCGCTGATGGACGTGTTCGCGGCCGGCATGATGCTGGGCCAGATGATCTGCGGCCGGCCGATGCTCGACGAGCGCGACCCGTACCGCGCGCTCGAACGCATCCTCAACGAGGACATCGCCTGGCCGCTCGACGCGTCGAAGGCGAACCCGGGCGCGAAGGATCCGACGGACGTCGCGCTCCGCGCGCTCGTGATGCGCGCGGTCGCGCGCGACCCCGGCGTGCGGCCGGAGTCGGCGCGCGCGTTCCGCGACGCGCTGCACGAATGGCTCGACCCGACGCCCGTCGGCGCGGCCGACGGCGGCGATCGCGCGACGCTCGAGTTCCTGCTGCGGCGCATGCGCCACAAGAGCGACTTCCCGGCGCTGTCGGACGCCGTCGTGCGCATCCAGCGCGTGACGCAGTCCGAGAACGCGAGCATCGCCGGCGTCACCGACGAGATCGTGCGCGACGTCGCGCTCACC
>JASLEM010000241.1 GCA_030151165.1 Burkholderiaceae bacterium | reverse complement strand
CGGCGTGACGACGACGATCGCCGACGTCGGCTTCGTGCGCAGCGGCTTCTCGCCGCAGACCAACATCGTGCGCCAGGACGGCGCGCGCGGCGTGCTGCTGTCGGTGCTGAAGAACGGCGGCGCGTCGACGCTGGACATCGTCGCCAACCTGCGCGCGCTGCTGCCGCAGGTCTCGCAGATCATGCCCAAGGAGATCGTGGTCAAGACGCTGTTCGACCAGTCGGTCTTCGTGAAGGCCGCCGTCGTCGGCGTGATGATGGAGGCGCTGATCGCCGCCGGCCTGACCGCCGCGATGGTGCTGCTGTTCCTCGGCAACTGGCGCAGCACGCTGGTGATCGCGCTGACGATCCCGCTGTCGATCCTGACCTCGGTGATCATCCTGCAGATCCTGGGCGAGACGCTGAACCTGATGACGCTCGGCGGGCTCGCGCTGTCGGTCGGCGTGCTGGTCGACCAGGCGATCGTCACGATCGAGAACATCGAGCGCCACCTGCACAACGGCACCGAGCTGAACGAGGCGATCATCGTCGGCGCCGGCGAGATCGGCGTGCCGGCGTTCGTGTCGACGGTCTGCATCTGCATCGTGTTCGTGCCGATGTTCTTCCTGTCCGGCGTCGCGCGCTTCCTGTTCGTGCCGATGGCCGAAGCCGTCGTGTTCGCGATGGCCGCGTCCTACCTGCTGTCGCGGACCTTCGTGCCGACGATGGTCATGCTGCTGATGCGCGGCCAGCCGGTGCACCTGCCCGGCGCGCACATCGACCGGCCCAGCCTGCTGCAACGCCTGAACCGCGCGTTCGACGCCCGCTTCGAGCAGGTGCGCCGCTCGTACACGCTCGCGCTGTCGGTGCTGCTCTCGCACCGGCGCAACTTCACGATCGGCTTCATGGCGTTCTGCGTGCTGTCGTGCGGCCTGTTCCTCGTGCTCGGGCGCGACTTCTTCCCGAGCGTCGACTCCGGCCAGATCCGCCTGCACATGCGCCTGCCCACCGGCACGCGCATCGAGGAGACGGCGCGCGCGGCCGACGAGGTCGAGGCCGCGATCCGCGAGCTCGTGCCCGCCGACCAGCTCGAGACGGTGCTGGACAACCTCGGCGTGCCCAACTCCGGCATCAACCTGTCGTACAGCAACGCCGGCACGATCGGCACGCTCGACGGCGAGATCCAGATCGCGCTGAACAAGGATCACGCGCCGACCGACCGCTTCGTCACCGTGCTGCGCCGCGAGCTGCCCAAGCGCTTCCCCGGCATCGAGTTCTTCTTCCAGCCGGCCGACATCGTCACGCAGATCCTGAACTTCGGCCTGCCCGCCGCGATCGACGTGCAGTTCACCGGCAACAACGTCGACGCCAACGCCGCGCTCGCCGCGCAGCTGACCAAGCAGATCGAGCACATCCCGGGCGCGGTCGACTCGCACGTGCACCAGCGCCTCGACGCGCCGTCGCTCAACCTCGACATGGACCGCACCAAGCTGCAGCAGGTCGGCCTGAGCGCGCTCAACGTCGGCCAGAACGTGCTGATCTCGCTGTCGGGCAGCTCGCAGACCTCGCCCGCGTTCTGGCTCAACCCGGTCAACGGCATCGTCTACAACGTCGCCGTGCAGACGCCGCAGTACAAGGTCGACTCGCTCGACACCCTGCTCAGCATGCCCGTCAGCACCGGCACCGGCGGCGGCGCGACGGCCAATCCGAACAGCGCGGCCAACACGCAGCTGCTCGGCAACCTCGTGACGGCCACGCCGGCGCGCCAGCCCGCGATCTCGTCGCGCTACAACATCCAGCCGGCGATCGACGTGTTCGTCAGCGTGCAGGGCACCGACCTCGCGAACGTCGCCAAGCAGGTCAACCAGCTCGTCGATGCGATGCGCCCGAAGCTGCCGCGCGGCAGCCAGGTCGTCGTGCGCGGCCAGGTGCAGACGATGCAGGCGTCGTTCACCGGCCTGCTGGTCGGCCTGGCGATGGCGATCGTGCTCGTGTACCTGCTCGTCGTCGTCAACTTCCAGTCGTGGATCGACGCGCTGATCATCATCGCCGCCCTGCCCGCCGCGCTTGCCGGCATCGCGTGGATGCTGTTCATCACCGGCACGACGCTGAGCGTGCCGGCGCTCACCGGCGCCATCATGACGATGGGCGTGGCCACCGCGAACTCGATCCTGATGGTCTCGTTCGCGCGCCAGCGCCGTGACGAAGGCGTGCCGGTGCTCGCCGCCGCGCTCGAGGCGGGCGCCACGCGCCTGCGCCCGGTCGCGATGACGGCGCTCGCCATGATCATCGGCATGATCCCGATGGCCCTCGGCCTCGGCGAAGGCGCCGAGCAGAACGCGCCGCTCGGCCGCGCGGTGATCGGCGGCCTGCTGTTCGCGACCGTGTCGACGCTGCTGTTCGTCCCGGTCGTCTTCGCGGGCGTGCATCGCCGCCTCGAGATCCGCCGCCAGAAACACGAGCCGCGCGACCCCGCGTCCGGCCACCCCCACCCGCTTGCGCAGGAGATCTGACCCCATGACCGAACAACGCCACGCCGGCCTGGGCCACCTCGGTGCGCCCGCAGGGGCCGAAGGTGACCACCACGACCAGCTCAAGCGGCGCGAGATCTCGCGCCGCCTCAAGTTCATCTCGATCGCCGTGCTCGTGCTGCTCGGGGTGGGCGCCGCGCGCACGCTCATCAGCCGCAGCGCCAACGCGCGCACGCTGGACGACCGCGTCGCCGAGCACACCGCCATCTACGTCAAGACCGCGCTGCCCAAGACCAGCGGCGCCGGCGCCACCGTCACGCTGCCCGGCACGCTGCAGGGCGCCGTGCAGGCGCCGATCGCGGCGCGCGCGGCCGGCTACGTGAAGACCTGGACGAAGGACATCGGCAGCCGCGTGCAGAAGGGCGACATCCTCGCCGAGATCGAGGCGCCCGAGCTCGACCAGCAGGTCTCGCAGGCCGTCGCCGCCCGCGCGCAGATGGCGTCCGCGCTGTCGCTCGCGCAGAGCACCTCGGATCGCTGGGAGGCGCTGCGCAAGAAGGACGTCGTCGCGCAGCAGGATCTCGACGAGCGCCGCGCCGCCGTCGTGCAGGCGCGTGCCAACGTCGCCGCCGCCGACGCCAACCTCGAGCGGCTGCGCCAGCTGGAGGACTTCAAGCGCGTCGTCGCGCCCTTCGCGGGCATCATCACCAAGCGCGACATCGACGTCGGCGACCTGATCGACACCAGCGGCAAGCCGATGTTCCTGCTGTCGCAGACCGACCCGCTGCGCGTCTACGTCAACGTGCCGCAGTCCTACGCCAACCTCGTGAAGACCGGCCAGCCGGTGATCGTCACGCAGGCCGAGCTGCGCGGCCAGCAGTTCAAGGGCGCCGTGACGCGCACCTCGGGCTCGATCGACAGCGGCACCCGCACGATGCAGATCGAGGTCTCGCTGCCGAACAAGGACGGCACGCTGCTGCCCGGCGCCTACGTCAACGTCTCGCTGCCGCTGGCCGGCGCGGGCGCGCTCAGCGTGCCGGCCAACTCGCTGCTGTTCCGCGGCGAGGGCACGCGCGTCGCGGTGGTCGACCCGCAAGGCAAGGTCAAGCTGCACGCCGTCACGCTGGGCCGCAACAACGGCGACACGGTCGAAGTCACAGACGGTATCGTCGCCGCCGACCGCCTCGTGCTGAACCCGCCGGATTCGCTGACCGACGGCGACGTCGTCACGCTGCAGCAACCGGCGGCGACGGCGTCCTCGCCCAAGGCGACGATGTGAAGACGGCGTCGCGACCCATGACCTCGCGCTCGTTCAAGCTGCTCGCGCTCGCCGGCGCGCTGGCCACGGCCGGCTGCGCCGTCGGCCCCGACTACCAGCGCCCCGCCCCCGACCTGCCCGTCGCGTGGAAGCTCGAGGCGCCGTGGCGCCAGGGCACGCCCGCGGACGCGGCCGACAAGGGCCCGTGGTGGCAGGCCTTCGGCGATTCGCAGCTCGACGCGCTCGAGCAGCGCGCCGCCGCCGACAGCCCCACGCTCGCGATCGCTGCCGCACGCCTCGCCCAGGCGCGCGCCACCGTCACCGCGCAGACCGCCGGCCTGTTCCCGCAGATCAGCCTCGGCTCGAAGGAGCAGCGCTTCCGCATCTCGTCCAACCGCCCGCTGTCCAACTACGCGGTGCCCAACCTGTCGACGGTGCAGAACGACTTCACGCTCAACGCCAGCGCGAGCTACGAGGTCGACCTCGCCGGACGCGTGTCGCGCACGATCGAGGGCGCGCGCGCGTCGGCCGAGCAGTCGGAAGCCGACCTCGCCAACACGCGCCTGATGGTCAGCGCGGAGCTCGCCTCCGACTACTTCAGCCTGTGCACGCTCGACGTGTCGCTCGACGTGCTGCACCGCTCGATCGACCTGCAACGCCGCGCGCTCGACTTCGTCACCAACCGCCACGACCTCGGCGCCGGCTCCGGCCTCGAGGTCGCGCAGCAGCAGGCGTTGCTGGACAACACGCTGACGCAGGTCGACGTGCAGTACCGCCAGCGCGCGCAGTTCGAGCACGCGATCGCCACGCTGATCGGCGCGCCCGCGCCCACCTTCGGCCTGCCCGCGTCCGTCAAGAGCCTGCAGCCGCCGCCGATCCCGGTCGGCGTGCCGTCCGACCTGCTGCAGCGCCGCCCCGACGTCGCCTCCGCCGAGCGCGCGATGGCCGCGGCGAACGCGCAGATCGGCGTCGCGAAGGCCGCGTTCTACCCGAGCGTCTTCCTCACGCCGAGCATCGGCGACGAGAGCCGCGTGCTCAGCTCGCTGTTCGACGCGCCGAGCCTCGTCTGGTCGATCGGCGTCTCGGCCGCGCAGACGATCTTCGACGGCGGCCGCATCCGCGCCAACGTCGACTTCGCGCGCGCCGGCTACGACATCTCGGTCGCGACCTATCGCCGCACGGTGCTGACCGCGATGCAGGAGGTCGAGGACGGCATCACCGGCGTCGCGTCGATGGACCGCGCCACCGCGCAGGCCCAGGTCGCGGTCGCCTCCGCGCAGAAGGTGCTGGACATGTCCAACGCCCGCTACGAAGGCGGCGCGACGACGTACCTCGACGTCATCACCGCGCAGCAGTCGCTGCTCACCGCGCAGCTGCAGGCCTCGCAGCTCGCCGGCCAGCGCCAGCTCGCCGCGACCTTCCTCGTGAAGGCGCTCGGCGGCGACTGGCGCCGCGGCGGCGCGACGCCCCCCGTCGCCTCGGCGAGCGCGCCCGCGACGCTGCGCTGACCCCGGCGGCCGGCACGGCAGGGCGCCCGCCCACGCCGTGCCCGGCCGGCCACCCTGCGTTCATGGGGCTTGAGCGCGTCGACGCCCGCCCGGTATAAAGCCGCAGGGCTTCCGGATGCCGCGTCGCATGGCACCGACGATGCCCACCCCTTCGGAGGCAGCGTCGATGAACGGCTCTTCACGTCCCCTGGCGATCCTGTGGATGCTCGCGCTGCTCGCGTGCTTCTGTTGTCCGGGCGCGCGCGGCCAGGCGGCCGCCCCGGGCGCTGCCGCGGCCTCGGCCTCGGCCTCGGCGACATCGTCGACCAGCCCGGCCCCCGTCCCGGATCCGGCGCTGAAGGAACAGCAGCTCAAGCTCCAGGCCCGGGAGCTGGACATCAAGGCGGCGGATCTCAAGTTTCGCCAGGACGATGCCGAGTCGACTCGGCGTGCGGACAACTGGAAGACGTGGATCACGTTCGCCTCCACGCTCGCCGCCATCGTCGCAGTCGCGGCGACGGTCTTCAGCTCGCTCCGCTCGCTCGAGACCCAGCGAAACATCGCCAACGAGCAGGCCAAGCTCCAATTCCAGATGAAGGCGGTGGACTTCGTCCTGCAGAGTTCCATGAACTCCCAGCAGGCCAAGGAGCGCGCCCGGGCGCTCGTCGCGTTGTTCGACTCCAGATGGCTTCCCACGAAGTTCGCCGAGGATTTCAAGGCGGTCGACTTTCGAATCGATGCCGGCAGCAGCCAGAGTCGACGGATGGAGCTCGTCAAGCTGCTGGCTGAACATCCCCAGGGCCGGGTGCAGATCCTGAAGGACTGGTGTGTCGTCCATCGCGGCGACTGGTGGTTCGTCGACCCCTTGCTGTCCGACCTGAGCGAGGACGAGCGAACGACGCTCCGCAAGGTGATCGACCAGGTCGAACAGAACGACCTCGCGTCCACGAAAAAGGCAGAGAAGCCGGCCACGGGCGCCTGAAGCGAACGCCAGCCGCCTTCAGCGCGCGCTCGATCGACGCCCTGATCAGCCGAGATGACGCGCCACCCGGCGCGCCTGTCCGCTTTGCACCTCGAACGGCGTCCGTGAGGAGGAGAACGGCGCGCGGCGATGTCCGCCGCAGGGCGTTCTCGCTTCATCGGAGATCGCCATGAACACCGTCCGCCTTTCCTACGTCGAGTCCCCGCCCGCCGCTGCGCCCGCCGAGGTGGCCGCGCCGGCGCCGCGCGTCGTGCAGCCCGCCGCCAACGCCACCCGCTTCGCCAACTGGCCGCTCGGCGACGGGCCCTGGCGCGCATCGTCCGCGCGCGAGCGCGTGCTGGCGGCGGTCGCGGCGGGCGGCGCCTGCGCGGGCTGTGTCGGCGCGGTCGTCGGGCTGTTCGCCGCGCTGGCCTGATCGGCGCCACCCGCGCGGCGCCCCGCCGCGCGGCGACCCCGGCGACCTCCCCCACTCCACCTCGAAGGAACCATCATGACCCTCGCTCCGTTTCCCCTGCCGGGCCTGCGCGCCTCGTGCATCGCCCTCGCCGCCTGCGCGGCGATCCCCGCGTTCGCGACCTCCACCTCCGCGAGCGCCTATGCCGCGATCGACGGCGTCGGGGTGCAACACCACGAGGCGTCCGGCGACGCCGGCGGCGCGCAGGCCGCCGCCGCGATCAACACCGAGGCCGTCTTCGCCAGCGCGCAGGGCGCCGCCGGGCTCGGTGCCCTGCACGTGGCCGACGTCGCGCGCGCCACCGTGGGAACCGATGCGCAAGCCCAGGGCAGCGCGGGCCTCACGGATGCCTTCCGGCTGTCCGCGGCCGGCCGCGACGGAACGCAGGGCACGATGACCGTGAGCGCCTTCGTCGATGGCGGCCTGCGCGCCACGATCACCGGTTTCGCCTATGCCGACACGCGCGTCGTCGCCGACCTCTTCGTCGACGACACCGGTGCCGGCAACGTCGACTACTCGATCGAAGGCTCGGCCCGGCACTATGTCGGCATCGACGTGCCCGACACGCGGACCGGCGAGCCGGGCTTCACGCTGCAGATGACCGTGCCCTTCATCTTCGGCCGGGACATGTCGCTGTCGATGGCCCTGCTCACGGTCTCCGGCATCACCATCAACGGCTCGGGCTCGTCGATCGCCGAGGCCGACTACAGCCACACGATGCGCTGGGGCGGCATCACCGACGTGCGCGACGCCGCCGGCCGGCTCGTCACCGACTTCAGCGCCCTCGGCACGACCTCGGGCTTCGACTACGCGGCCACGCCCTCGGTGCCCGAGCCCGCGGGTTCGCTGTCGATGGCCGGCGGCCTGCTCGCGCTGTGCGGCCTGTTCCGGCGCCGCTTCGGCGCGCGGCCGGACGACCCGTCGCGACGCTGACCCTCCTGCACCTCGAACGCGCCTCTGCCCGAGGCGCTTTTTTCGGGGTCATCGCCGAACTGCGGGGGCGCCTTGGAAACATCGCGCCCGAAACGCTCATCGACCCGTGCGCGGTGGTCGTCGGAGATTCCCTGCCCGGCAGTCGCAGCCGTCACCCCTGTCATCCTGCGCGCAGTCGCAGGATCCACCCCCGCCGAGGCGTTTCCCCTGGGGTGGATTCTGCGACTCCGCGCAGAATGACATGTCACCGGTCATCCTGCGCGCAGTCGCAGGATCCACCCCTGCCAAGGTCTTGCGCCCGGAGCCGCGCGCTCGGCAGCGCGCCCAAACGCGCCCGTCCTCATCGCGGCATCGCAGCCTGCGTGGATCCTGCGACGACGCGCAGGATGACAGGCAAAGACATGAGCCTGCGGATGTCGGAAAACCAGTTCTCGAGCGCTGCAGGGGCTGGACTTCCCCGCAATTCGGCGGTGAACCTTTTTTCGTGGCGGCCCGCCCCGCTATCGCTCGACGCTGCTGGCGGCAGCGGGCCGATCGCCGATGCGGCGCCGCGGCGGCACGCCGCCCTGCGCCGCCGCCTCGCCCGACCGACGGGCGCGCAGCGCGACGACGAGCCGCGTCGCGTTGACCGGCAACAGCAGCAGGTGCGTGGCGAGCACGAACGACGAGCCGGCCGCGCACGCGTACGCGATGAAGACGAGGTTGGTCGCCGTCGCGAGCGCGCGTGCGCGGCACGTGCCCTTGCTGAAGTAGGCCGACAGCATGGTCGCCGAGGCGATCCAGCCCAGGACGTCGGAGGCGGCCATCGGCGCTGTTCCGTGCACGCGGCGTTCGTTCGGAGGGGCGTCGGTTGGCGCGGCCGCGCGTCAGCGGCGCTGAGCCGCGCCGAGCGCCGATTCCGCACCGGCCAGCGACTCCGGCGCGTCCGGCGCGTCCTGTGTCGATGCGAACGCGATCACCGCGTCCTGCGCGTGCATGTCGACGAGCCCCGGCAGCCCGCACAGTACCGTGCCGCCCACGACGAGCGCCAGCACCGCGAGGCCCAGCCGCGCCCCGCGGGGCATGCGCCAGGCCGGGCCGCCGTGGCGAGCGTGGACGGGCGTCGATGGAACGATGTCGTGCAGCATGGCGGTCTCCAGCGAACCGGTGCGGGCTCGCGGCGGCGAAAGACGTTTCCGGGCCGGCCCCCGATCGAACAGACGCAAAGGCGGGCGCGGACAGGACACGGTACGGAGGCGACGTCGCGCCGGCATCCTCAAGGCATCGGACGCCACGCCGTCGCCAGCGCGTTCGCGAACGACGGGCCGCGCGACGGACGGTCAGGCAGTGGGCGTCGCGCGCGCGACGCGGGTCGCGCGGGTCGTGGCCGCAGGCGCGGCGACGGCGGCGCCGCCCGTGCCGAGCGCCTTCTCCAGCTCGATCAGCGGCGCCTTGAAGTACGGGCTGACGCCGGGCTGGCGGTCGAAGGCCGCGCGGGCCAGCGACGCGAGCGCCAGCGCGCGGGCGCGCTCGCCCGCCTGCAATGCGCAGCGCCCCGCCTGCGCACGCGCCCAGGCGAGGCCGGGGTCCTGCGGGAAGGCGTAGGCGGCACGCTCGTCGAGCACGCGCCCCAGCAAGGCCTGCGCGCGCTCGAACTGGCCCAGCCGGCACCACGCGAGCCCGCCCACCATGTTGACGTTGCGCTCGGGCGAGGCGGCATCGCTGCCGTCCTCGGACCAGCGCTCCCCGTGCTGCGCGAGCAGCCGCAGCGCGCCGGCCGCGTCGCCGCGTTCCAGCCGCACGTGCGCACGGGCGATGTCGACGAGATGCGCGTACGACTCCCCCTGCTTCGGGTCGCCGTGCACGGCCTCGAACGGCGGCAGCGACGAGAGGAACGCGTCGGCCTCGTCGAGCTTGCCCTGCTGGATGAGGTTCTCGCCGATCGCGACGGCGTCGACCACGGCGAACTCGACGCCGCCGTCCCCGGTCTCGACGCGAAGCCGCCGTCGCTGCCGCAGCAGCCCCTCCGCGACGTCGTTGCGGCCGGTCATCTCCGCCACGGACGCGGCCTGGTTGATCCAGAAAGCGCGCAGCCCCGCGTTCGGCGTCGACCGGAACAGCGGCTCGAGCCGGCCGACGCGCTCCGCGGCATCGGCAACGTTGCCGCCCAGCTCGTCCATCTCGACCAGCTCCAGCTCGATCACGCCGAGGTCTTCCGCGGGGATCGCCACGTGCGAGCGACGCGCCTTGTCCAGCAGCTCGGCGATGCGGCCGGCGGTCTCGACGCTGCTGGCCACGCTGTACTCGCCGCGTATGTACTGCACGTCCGCGACCTGGCGCAGCATGCGCACCTGGCCCGTCTGGCCGTAGTGGCGCAGGGCCGCCAGCGAGGCCTCTTCGTACGGGTCGGCCTCGTCGAAACGGTTCAGGCTCATCAGCTCGCCCGCGACCCGGTGGCGGATCTGCGCGGCCACCAGCGAGTTCGGCCCCTCGGCGAGCACCGCCACGGCGATGGCCCGGTCGTAGAGCGGCTTGGCGTCCGCCCACCGGTCGTTGTCCTCGGCGAGCTCGGCCTCGATGTCCAGCGCCCACGCGTGCGAGGCGCGATCCGGGACGGGCGTCGTCGCGGCGAGACGCTTGACCTGCTGCAAGGTCTCGATCACCTGCTGCCGCTGGCCCGCCTGCTTCTGGCAGCGCATCACCATCACCAGCGCGTCGTAGGCGAGCGGCGCCTCGCCGTGCGCGGCGGCCAGCGCCTGCCCGGCGAAGCGGCGCGCGGCGACGGTGTCCTTGTCCTGCAGCAACGCCTCGGCCAGGCGCAGCAGGACGCGCGCCCGTTCGTCGCGCCCGGGCTGGAAGCCGGCCATGACGGCGAGCTGGCGCTCGTCGAAGTCCGCCGCGAGCCGGTACGCGCCCATCTGCTCGTAGACGTCGCCCACGACGCCGAACAGCTCGGCCTGCAGCTCGGGCTGGCGCGGAAAGCGGCTGTCGATCAGCTGCGCCCCGCGCGCCAGCAGCTGCTCCGCCGTGTACTGCTTCGGCGCGTCCACCCCGTCGTCGGCCTCGACGTTCATGCGGAAGATCTCCGCCACGAAATCCTTCACCACGCGCTCGCGCTCGGCCGAACTGGCCGCGTGCCGCGCCTGGACGACGGCGACGGCGCTGCCGGCGAGCACCGCGGCGAGCACGGCCGCGATCGCCGAGAAGCCGACCCAGTGGCGGCGCGCGGTCTTGCGCAGGCGGTACAGCGGCGAGTCCGCGCAGGCGGAGATCGTCTGGCCCGACAGGTGGCGCTCGATGTCGTTGGCCAGCGACTCGGCGCTCGCGTAGCGCCGCGCCGGCTCGCGTCGCAAGGCCTTGGCGAGGATCGCGTCGACGTCGCCGCGCAGCTCGCGCCGCGTCGCGCGGTCCGCGGCCCGCGTGCTGGCCAGCGGCGGCTCCGACTCGAGGATCGCCTGCTCGATCGCGCCGCGCGTCGCGCGGCGGGCGTCGTGCGGGCGCTGCGCCGTCAGCAGCTCGTGGAGCATCACGCCGAGCGAGTAGATGTCCGCCGGCACGCCCACGTGCTCGCCGGCGATCTGCTCGGGCGCGGCGTAATGCGGCGTCATCACGCGGCCCTGCTCCTCGGTCAGGTTCGCGCCCTGGGCGGTCGCGTCGTCGGCCAGCTTGGCGATGCCGAAGTCCAGCAGGTGCGCCTGGCCCTGCGCGTCGACCAGCACGTTGGCCGGCTTCAGGTCGCGGTGGATGACGAGCCGGCCGTGGGCGTAGGCGACGGCCTGGACGACCTGCATGAACAGCGCCAGCCGCGCCCGCGTACCGAGGGCATGGTCGCGGCAGTAGGCGTCGATCTGCTGGCCGTCGATGCAGGCCATCGCGATGAACGGCCGGCCGCGCTCGTCGACGCCGGCGTCGTACAGGCGCGCGATGTGCGGGTGCTCCAGCATCGCGCCGATCGCGCGCTCGCGCGCCATGCGCTCCGCCAGGCCGGCGCCCCAGCTCAGGCGCGGCAGCTTCAGCGCGACGTTGCGGCGGAAGCTGCCGTCGGCGCGCTCGGCGAGCCAGACGCTGCCCATGCCGCCACGGCCGATCTCGCGCACCAGGCAGTAGGCGCCGACGCGGTCGCCGGCGCGGGCGGTGGTGTCGTCGGCGTCGAGCGCGGGCAGCGCGAGCAGGCGGTCGTCCGGCGCGTCGCCGTCGTGCCGCGCCAGCATGCGGCGCAGCCGCGGCACCTGGGCCTGCTGCGCGGGCGGCAAGGCGGCGAGCCAGGCCTCGCGCGCGGCGGCGTCGAGCGCCAGGGCCTCGTCCAGCAGCGCGCTGAGCGCCGCGATGTCGTCGGGGGCGAGCGCCATCGGGGGATCCGCGTAGGGGGATGCCGTGCCGGACGTCGTTCGGCCGCGAAACCGGACACCGCCCCGCGCTCAGGCTTCCAGCATCGCGCTGAGCAGCAGCCGCGCCTTCTCCCAGTCGCGCCGCACGGTGCGCTCGGTGAGCGCCAGCGCGTGCGCGATCTCGATCTCGGAGTAGCCGCCGAAGTAGCGCATCTCGACGACGCGCGCCAGCCGCGGCTCGCTGGCCTCGAGCGCCAGCAGGGCCTCGTGCACGTCCGTGATCTCGGCCTCGCCGGCCGGCGGCGCGGCCTCGGCGCGGGTGTCGAACGTGACCTCGGCGAGGTCGCCGCCGCGCCGCTGGGCCTGGCGCTCGCGCACCGCGTCGATGATGACCGAGCGCATCACCTTGGACGCGTAGGCGAAGAACGCGCGCCGATCCTCGATGCGCAGCTCGCCCGAGTTCAGGAAGCGGAAGTACGACTCGTGCACCAGCGCGGTCGTCTCCAGGCAGGTGTTGCGGCCGCCATCGCGCAGGCGCGACCGCGCGAGCTTGCGCAGCTCGCCGTAGGCCGCGGCGAAGAGCTCGTCGCGGGCGGCCTGGTCGCCCACGCCTGCCTGCTCGATGAGCTGCGTGATGTTGCCCATGTCGACACCCTTCCGATCTGCATGGCCCACTGCCGGAGCCTGGAGCCGCAGCGTCTCGCGAACGGCCGGGGCGGTCATCGTTCAACTTGGGGAGGCGCCGCCGGCCCCGCGACGCGGCATCCGCTGCGCCGGGCGCGACGCGATCGCCCTGCGCGCTTCGCACAAGCCTGCTAGATTCGCAGCCGGACATCCCGTGCGGCCCGTGCGAGTGGGGAGATCGAATCGATGACTGACCGGCATCCAGCATCCAGCGGTTCGACGGCGGCGAGGCTCGCCGGGATCGCCGTCGTCGTCGGCGGGGTCGCCGTGGCGTTCGCCGCCACCGCCGGCTGGCTCACGCCCGACCGGCTCACGCCGGCCAAGGTCGTGGACTCGCTCGCGCCGCCTGGTGGCCCGGCGCTCGGCTACCGGCGCAACCACGCCAAGGGGATCTGCTTCACCGGCACCTTCGAATCGACCGGCGCCGCCGCCGCGCTGTCGCAGGCGCAGGTGTTCGCGCCGGGCAGCTACCCCGCGACCGGCCGCTTCAACCTCGCCGGTCCCGACCCGAAGATGGCCGACGGCACCGGCCGCGTGCGCGGCCTGGGCCTGCGCGTGCAGACGCCCGACCGCCAGGAATGGCGCGCCGCGATGATCGACGCGCCCTTCTTCCCCGCCGCCACGGTGCAGGACTTCTACGACCTGCAGGTCGCCTCCGCCCGCAAGGACGACCCGCAGGCGATGAAGACCTACGCCGCCGCCCACCCGGCGCTGCGCGCCTTCGGCGCCTGGGCCGGCAGCGCGCCGTTCACCGAGTCGTATGCCGAGAGCCGCTTCAACAGCCTCGACAGCTTCCTCTTCACCAACGCGCAGGGGCAGAGCCAGGCGGTGCGCTGGTCGTTCGTGCCGGTCGCGCCCGTGGTCACCGTGCCGCCGGCCGAACTGAAGACGCGCGACCCCGACTTCCTGGCCAAGGACATCACGGCGCGCGTCGCCGCCGCGCCGCAGAAATGGACGCTGGTGCTGACGCTCGCCAGCCCCGGCGACCCGACTGCCGACCCGAGCCAGGCCTGGCCCGACGACCGCCGCCACGTCGAGGCCGGCACGCTGGTCGTCACCCGCATCGAGCCGGAAGCCGACGGCCCCTGCCGCGACCTCAACTTCGACCCGACGGTGCTGCCCACCGGCATGCGCACCTCCGACGACCCGTTCCCGGCCGCCCGGTCGGCCGCGTACTCGGTCTCCTACAACCGCCGCACCGCCGAGACGAAGGACTACCAGCGCGCCCAGGCCGGAGACCAGCCATGACCCGCGACCTGCACCGCTTCACGCCGCTCCAGCGCGTGCTCCACTGGACGATGGCGCTGTGCATCCTCGCGATGCTGTTCATCGGCGTGGCCATGGTCGCCACCATCGGCCCCGCCTACCTGACGCTCGTCGGCCTCCACAAGCCGCTCGGCGTGGCCATCCTCGTGCTCGCCCTCGTGCGCCTCGCCGTGCGACTGCGCTTCGGCGCCCCGGCGCTGCCCGCCGACATGCCCGAGCCGATGAAGCTTGCCGCCAAGTTGTCGCACTTTGCCTTCTACGCGCTGATGCTCGCCCTGCCGCTGCTCGGCTGGGCCATGCTCTCCGCCGCCAGCTACCCGGTGATGGTCGCCGGCTTCCAGCTGCCGCCCATCGTGCCGCCCGACGCCGCGCTGCACAGCGCCCTGTGGAACGCCCACCGCTTCCTCGCCCTGTGCCTCTTCGCTCTCTTCCTGCTCCACCTCGGCGCCGCGCTGTTCCACGCGTGGGTGCGGCGGGACGGCGTCTTCGAGACGATGGCGCCGTAGGCGCCGCGCCGGCCGGATTCCACTCCGAGTCCAATGAATTCCACTCCGAGTGGAATTCATTGCATCGCGAGTGGAATTCATGGGTGTTGGAGTGGAACGAATTCCACTCTGAGTCGAACTCATTGCACTCCAAGTGGAATTCATTCCACTCCGAGTGGAGTTCGTTCCACTCAGGATGGAACTCATTGCACTCCGAGTGGCACTCATTCCACTCCAACACCCATGAGTTCCTCTCCGAGTGGAACTGATTCGACTCGGAGACCAAACAGTTCCACTCCGTGTGGAACTCGTTCGACTTGGAGACCAACCAGTTTCTCTTCGAGTGGAACTGGTTCGACTCGAACACCGACCAGTTCCACTCCAAGTACAACTGGTTCGACTCGAACGCCAACCAGTTCCAATCCAAGTACAACTGGTTCGACTCGGACACCAACCAGTTCCACTCCAAGTACAACTGGTTGGACTCGATCCCCAACCGGTTCCCCTCCGAGTGGAACTCTCCGAGACTACAGATGGCCTCATCGGGCCAGCCGCCCAGGCGTCCGCCCGCCCGCCGCCGCGGCGCTGGCCGTGCGGCCTTCAGTCGTTCTGCACGCTCATCCCGTCGTGCGCCAACTCGAGGATCTCCATCATCGGCCCCGAGTTCTCGGTCTGGAGCGGCGAATACTCGAGCTTCACCGGAAACGCGTTCCTGAACCGCCAGACCACCACCGGCGCGTTGCTGGAGTCCAGCAGCGACACCGTGATGTCCCGCCGTTCCACCGTGTTGAGCTGGATCGTATTCATCCAGTTGTAGAACTCGTTGTCGGACTTCTGCACCGTGCGCTTCAACACCACGTGCGGAAAACTCACGATCCCCGGCATCGCGACGTCCCGGTTCTCCGGCGACGCCCCATCGCGATACTCGACCGCCACGGCATCGATGCCCAGGCCGCTGACTTCGCTGAAGCCGATGCGGGTGCCGCCCCATTCGACGGTGAAGTGGTTGCGGGGGAAGGGGTAGGTCATGGGGAGGCTCCGGAGTAAATGCAGAACGGGGTGGCGCGAGGTGCCTGCGCAGGGCTGTTCGCGCGAACGAACGTCACGGTTTCTATTGAAACCAGAACAGCGCTCGGCAAGCGGGCCGCTGTATAGATGCAGTCGTCGGCGCGTTGTGCTCGATCCGGGATGTCCGCGATGCGACGCGCCGTCATGGCCCCATTGAGCATGCTGTAGGAGGTCGGCGCTACCCCCAAGGTGTATGGGGAGGGCTGCTTTCGCTGGAGGCCGTGTGGGAACGCTGAGAGGTCGACGATCTGGCGCCGGCGTAACGCGGCAGGCTGTCACGCGCGCACAGAGCCACAGTGGTTTGGGTTCGGTAGCGAGGCTCCGCGAACCTCAAGATCTCGCCAGTTGCAT